>NZ_OY764327.1:4351936-4671795 GCF_963668385.1 uncultured Carboxylicivirga sp. | reverse complement strand
CGATTGGGTACTGATATTTATAAAATAGCTCCTACAGAAGATATAACTGAATAATGATATTTTATGAAGCTGGTTAGACATTATCTCGAAAATATTGCAGGTATCGAAATATATCCAATTATATCTTTTATCCTGTTTTTTACTTTGTTTTTATTCATCATGTGGTATGTAATAAAAATGGATAAAAGGGTAATCGAAGAAGTGTCGAACTATGCCACTGATAAGGCAGATGAAATGCCAGATGATAACCAGAGTTAACTAAATCCACCAAAAGAACAGTAAAAGCTGTCTTTAAATTTTATTCATATATGGAAGAGAATAAAAAAGACCCGAGAAATCCAGAGCTTGATCCGCTAACGAATGATAAGTTTGTACCTGATCATGAATTTGATGGTATTCGCGAATTAGCCAATAATCCACCTTGGTGGCTCACTTTCCTGTTTATATTCAGTATTTTATTTGCATACATTTATTTAGCTAAATATCATTTTTTTAGTGATGATGGTAGAGTAGGTGCCAATGAATATGAAGCAGAAATGTATGCTGTTGAAATGGCAAAGATGGAGGCTGAGGGTGCACAAATTGCTGCCGAGTCAAGTGGTGGAATATCTATTGAAACAGTTAAAATTGATTATACCGTTCCGCTGGAGGCACAAGCAGACATTGATAAGGGAGCTAAGGTTTTTGCTACTAATTGTGCTGTATGTCATTTGGCAGAAGGGCAAGGATTGGTTGGGCCCAATTTAACAGATGACTTTTGGATACATGGAGGCAGTTTTGAAAATATTATGACGGTGATTAATAATGGAGTTATTGAAAAGGGAATGATTGCCTGGAAAGGACAGCTTTCGGATAAGCAGATTCATCAGGTGGCAAGCTTTATTACAACTTTGCAAGGAACAAACCCTCCTAATCCCAAAGCTCCTCAAGGTGAAAAGTATGTTCCTGTAGCAGAAGAATAAAGAATGTATTGAAGTTACATAAATAACGATGCCCTACTTAAAGAATCTAATAATTAATTATGTCAGACCATCTGAACCAATCTTTTCGTGATAGAATAACCACTATGAATCCCGAGGGTAAGCGTAATTGGATATACGCCAATCAACCCAAAGGAAAATATTACAATGCCCGTAATATTGTTGGAATTATTCTTCTGGCCTTTTTGTTTGCAGCACCATACATAAAGATCCATGGTGAGCCATTGCTATTGTTTGACATTATGCATCGTAAGTTTGTGTTGTTTGGGGTTGTTTTTTGGCCACAGGATTTTCATCTTTTTGTAATTGGCTTAATCACCATCATTATTGCCATTGTTACATTTACAGTGGTTTATGGGCGCGTTTGGTGCGGATGGGCTTGTCCGCAAACTATATTTATGGAATTAATTTTCCGACGTATCGAATATTGGATTGAAGGAACAGGAGATCAGCAAAGAATAAGAAACAATGGAGAAGACAGTTTTGATAAGCTTTGGAGGAAAGGATTAAAACACATCTTATTTATTGTTATTTCATTACTTATCACTCATACCATGTTATCCTATTTGGTTGGTGCAGAAACCGTAAAGCAATATGTAACAAGTTCTCCTTCTAAAAATATAAGTATTTTTATCGCTTTGATGATTTTTACCAGTGCTTTCTATTTTGTATTTGCATTCTTTCGCGAACAAGTTTGTTCTTTGGTATGTCCATATGGTCGTTTACAAGGAGCCTTGGTTGATAATAACACATTAACGGTAATATACGATTATAAGAGGGGTGAAAATCGAGGCCCAATGCGCAAAAATGAAGATCGTAAAGCTAATGGGAAAGGCGATTGTGTCAATTGTCATAAATGCACTACAGTATGCCCAACCGGAATTGATATAAGAGATGGAATTCAGTTAGAATGTATTAATTGTACAGCATGTATTGATGCTTGCGATAGTGTGATGGAGCGTTATAAGTTGCCCAAAGGGCTGATTAGAATAACATCCAAAAATAATATTGAAAATGGTCAGCCTTTCAAATGGACTCCACGTATCATTGCCTATACGGCATTATTAGTTGCTTTAATTGGAGTGTTAGTTGTACTTTTTAATCTGCGCTCCGATTTCGAAACTACCATTTTACGGGTGCAAGGATCATTGTATCAAACTTTAGATGACGGACGAATTAGCAATATCTACAATTATAAAATTGTAAATAAAACCAGTAAGAAATCTGACTTATCTATTAAACTTATTTCTCCCGAAGGAGAAGTGCAGTTAGCCGGACATATGATGAGGATTAAAGAACAAGAGAAACTTCAGGGAGCCTTTTTACTAAAATTATCAAAAGATCAGCTTCAGGGATCGAATACAAAAGTACTATTAGGTATATATGATGGAGATCAACTCCTCGAAACCATCGAATCGACTTTTGTAGGACCTAACTAAAATACATTTTATGAAATTCAATTGGGGACACGGATTAGTTGTAGCAATTCTACTTGGAATATCAGGACTATTGACATTGGTTTATATCACAACCAACGAACGCATTGATATGGTTACTGATGGGTATTATCCAAAAGAATTGAAATATCAGGATCAAATTGAAAAACTAAAAAATTATAATGCTCTATCAGAAAAGATAATAATGAATCAGGATGGAGGGTTATCCATTGTTTTTCCTCGATTAACAGAAAAACCATCTCAAATTTTAGGAAAGATACATATTTATCGACCTTCGGATCAGCGATTGGATGTTGAGAGAGAAATTAAACTGGATTCAGCATTTATAGCTAAATTCAACAAGGAAGATTTTTTAAATGGAAAGTATGAAGTAATTATTGAATGGCAGGCAAATAATCAACTTTTTCTAACTAAATTGCCACTATACATTGATTAACTAGCTATTATGGGAATCCTGGAAGGCTTTATTATCGGATTTTTCGGAAGTTTACATTGTGTTGGTATGTGTGGCCCATTGGCATTGGCATTACCATTACCCACTAAATCGATTTGGCAAAAAATTGTTGGAGCTTTCTTATATAATATAGGTAGGGCAATAACATACAGTGTTTTAGGTTTAATATTTGGTTTTGTGGGAGTGGGTTTAAAACATTCTGGAATTCAACAAATTGTTTCCATTGTTTGTGGAGTTGTAATGATACTATCGGTAATTTTACCAGGTATTATAAAATTACCTAAAAGCAGTGGTAAATTTACCAACTCTATTTATGCTACTTTAAAGAAGAAAATTGGTGATTCTTTGAATCGTAGAAAGATAGGAAACCTGTTTATTATTGGAATTCTGAATGGTTTTTTACCATGTGGATTAGTATATGTAGCCATTTCTAAAGCTGTATTATCATTAAGTTTGGCCGAGAGTGTTTTATCCATGTTTTTCTTTGGATTAGGAACCCTACCTATGATGTTTGCTGTTGCTTTCTTCTCTGACATAATAAAAAGCCGTTATTTATATCATCTCAAAAAGTTTATTCCAGTTTTTATCATTCTATTGGGTATTATTTTTATTCTTCGTGGTATGAACTTAGGAATCCCCTTTATCAGCCCTGATATGAGTAAACCTGCTTGTTGTCATTGAATTAGTCAGTAGTGAGGCAGGAGGCAGTAGTAAAATCGCCCTTTTTGCAATCAATTTATGTAACGATAGATTAATCTGACAATCTATGATTAATCGATGTGTCGGTCAAATACAATCAAGAAGTAATCTACAAACTTATCTCTTCGTACTATAAACTACTGATCACAGACTAAACAACTCACTACTCAATAATATTCACACTAAATAATTTGATTTCGAAACCTTACCTTAGAAAAAACCATTACTTTTGTATCGATATTTGGTTCAAGGAGTGTAAATCAACATTCTAAGATAAATAGGGAATGCCGTGCAATTCGGCAACAGTATCCACTGCTGTAAGTTCCGATTCTGATAATGATCAGGATAGTTTGCTGCAACCAACAATGCCACTGTTACCTGAAAAGGTTCCCATTGAGGAATAGTTTCTTATGACACAAGAAAAAACGGGAAGGCGGATTGCAGTCGGAATAAGTCAGAAGACCTGCCAAAATAACTTACAATGTTTTAGGTTTGGAGTTTTAGCCTGATGCATATGAATAAGAGATAATACATAGGAAGTAATTGTTGGATAGAAAGATGGGAAAGATATGTGTATTGCTTGTTTCCTTTACGATTCAGGTAATATTTATAAATGTGAAGGCACAGGATATGGCAATTGACACTTTTAATATTATTGAAGTTGAAATTGTTAAAAATCGCTTGTCTGACTTAAGTGAATTGGATAGCAGGATTGATGTTGATTCAAAACAAATAAGTAATTATTCAAGTCAGAATGTGTCTTATTTATTAGGAAAAACATCTTTGGGTCTTGTTACATCCAATGGGCCTAATGGCGGTTTGGCATCTTTTCGGATAAGAGGAGGGAGTGCTGAGCATACGAGTGTTTTTTGGAATGGATTACAGATAAATTCCTTAACAACAGGATCTGCTGATTTAAGTTTAATTAATGTTGGAACATTCAACCAAATTTCAGTAATAAACGGAGGAAGTGCTGTTAAATATGGAAGTGGATCGTTTGGAGGTGCCATTGAGCTGAATAATATTCCGAGTTTTAATAAAGAAACGTCTGTATCAGTTAATGGCGAAGCGGGTAGTTTTGAAACCTACAGGGGGAATGTTGGTTTAAAATTAGTGAATGAGCACATTAGTTACTCAGGAAGTTTATTTGCCAGTTCTTCTGAAAATAATTTCAAATTTAAAGATGATTTTGACTTTGGTAAGCCTTTAAAAACCATGCTAGGAGCAGATAATAAAGGAATGGGAACGATTCATTCATTATCTGTTAAGCTTAAAAATCATCTGATTCAATCGGGTTTATGGTATCAAAAAAAGGATTACAATATTATACCTGAAATGGGACGAGGTGAACCTGTTAGTTCATCAAACCAAAAAGATTCTACTTTCAAAGCTTTTGTGGGATGGAAATACTTTGTTACCGATTGGAAATTTGAATTTCAATCAGGTTACGTTAGTGACAATCTTGATTATTCACAATCGGGTGTGGCAATAAATGAAATTGGATCGAAACGGAGTTTAAATTCTTTGTTTGTAAAACGATATTTAGGCAATCTAACTTTTGAGGGTGGTGTAAAATATAATCGACTGGAAGGATATTCTCAATCCTACCAAACCAATCAAGTAGAACACGAAGGTGTTGCGTTATTGGACATATCTCTTAAAGAAGAAAGAACCATATTAGATGTTTCAATTAATAAAGAATGGAATTCAGTGACGAATCCTCCAGTGATGTTTGCCTTATCGGGTTATTATAAACTGGTTCCTGAAAAAATGGATGTGCGTGCCAAAGTGGCCTCACATTACCGACGCCCAACTTTTAACGAGCGCTATTGGATTCCCGGAGGAAGAACCGATTTAAAAGCCGAGAGAGGAATAAACAGCGAAGTGGGTGCTTTAATTACCATTATTGATAATAGCAGAAATACCTTAACTCTGGATCAGGTTTTATATTGTGCCGATAATAATGAAATGTTGATGTGGTTACCCGATTCAAATGGGATGTCAGCTCCGGCAAATATGGGAGTAGTTTTGTCTTATGGTAGTGAAACAAAAATTAATTACCTGTTAGATTTAAGTCAATCAAAGCTGACTGCTTCATTAATGTATGGATATGGAAAACATATTTTTAACGATAAAGATCAAAGCAATTATAAAAAAGATGTGTATTACAAACCAAGGCATCTTATTAGAGGTTGGGTAGGCTACGAAAGAGCTAAATGGAATTTAACTTTAAATACTTCTTTTCAATCAGTTTGTTATACTCCCGATGGTTTTAAAATGAATTCGGTGTTTTTAGCTGATGTTATAGGTAATGCTCAATTGATAGAGAGTAAACCGAATCTCAAAGTCTTTTTTCGAATAGAGAATTTATTAAACGCCAATTATCAATTAATATATAAGTATGCGCAACCTATGCGTAACTATAGTTTAGGAATAAATTTAATAATCTAAAAATCATAAAATGAAACAATTATTTAAGTTTTTACTTTTAAGCGTATGGATATTCGCTCTTACCAGTTGCGATGATGATGATACAACGCAATTAGGTGATTTAACCGATATCGCATATGTTCTTAATGAAGGCTCTTCTGGTGGTTCTATTTCATTAATTAATTTAAAAACAGAAGAAGTTACCAATAAGGCTTATGAGGCTGTAAATAAATTGCCTCTTGGAACCTTTCCACAAGCATTAGCTATCTCTGATAAATATTTGATAATTACAGTAACAACATCAAGTGAGGATCAAGGATTTGTTGAAATTACAGATAAAACAACTTTAGAACATATTGCTTCATTTCCTAATCTAAATTATCCTCGCGAAGTAGTAGTTAATGGAAACTATGCGTATGTTTCAAATGGTAAAAATTATGGCGAAGTGATTGTTATCAATTTAAATACACTTGAAATTGAAGGTGACCCTATTAAAGTAAAAAAAGGCCCGGAAAAAATGATTGTGTATCGTAATAAGCTGTATGTTGCCAATAGTGGTTCTTATGATAATGATCAAAACAGTGTTTCGGTTATCGATCTTTCAACTCGTAAGGTAGTTAATGAGTATACTGTGAAAATGTGTCCTAAAGACATGGCTATTGATGCAGAAGGAAAGCTATGGGTTTATTGTGGAGGACAACCTGATTACTCGAATTATCCAAATGTAACATATGCAGATAACGGATTGTCTATAGTAAATACCAACACTGATGAAATATCGAGCATTGAATTTGGAGCAGTTAAGGCGTCTGGTATAAAAAATATTGCAGCCAGTATCGATAAACAAACGATTTATGTAATTACTGATGCTGTATATGCGTTAAATTATATGGATACTCAATTTCCGGCTACTCCTTTAATTGATAAAGTTTTCTATGGAATGGATATTCATCCGGTTTCTGGAAATCTTTGGGTATGCCATAATTTAAATTATACCAACCCATCTAAAATTGAAGAATATTCTGTCGATGGTGAACTTGTAAAACAATACACTGTTGGTGTAACGCCTAATAGTGTAGCTTTTCATCTGGAGTAAACATTCCTCTTTAATAACTGCATTTGCAGTAACCTTAACCTCGAAAAAAGGTCGGCATTGCTGACCTTTTTTTATTATAAAAAGGTTTGGTAAGAACATAATTTCGACTGATAAAACAAAATATTTAAAAAGGAAGATTATCTTTGGTGTCGTTTGCAAATAATATGCATAAATTAAAAATTAATGAATAAAATGAAGAAAGGCTTCCTGATATTAACCCTGGGTGCACTTGTGTTTTCGTCATGTACCGAAATAGACACTTACACGTTAGAAGATTATCAAGGTGCATATATATTAAATAAAGGTAATGCTACAACAAGTACATTAAGTCATTTCAATTACGAAAAGATGGAAGTGACTAATAATTACTTTCAACAAAAAAATACTGGACAAACATTGGGGCCTGGAGCTTCTGCGTTAGCTTTAGAAAAAAGCAACAATTATCCAAAAGGTAGAGGTTACGTTGTTTTTACTGAAGCTGGTAGTATTGATCAGTTAGATATGGAAACAATGCAAGTTGTTAATTCGATTGATGGTTTTTCTAATCCTAATGATATCATATTAGCCAACGAAACAAATGCCTATGTGAGTTGTGGAAATGGAGTGGCTGATTCTGATAACGACAATATTGTTGCTAAGGTTGATTTAAATAGTCATACAATAACTGCTAAATTACCAGTAGGTGAAGGTCCTGGAAAACTTATTTCGTCGGGTAAATTTTTATATGTGGCCAATAGTGGTGGCGAAAACAAAAATGGAAATACTGTAACCGTATACGATATGAGTGTTGACACTCTTGTAACAACTGTAAATGTGGGTACTCAACCTGTGGATATGGTGGTTGATATTGATCGTAATATTTGGGTTTATTGCGATGGCGATGCTGCTGGAAACGATCAGAGTCTTTATAAAATAGAACGTTCGTTTAAATCAGATACAATTACAACTGATAGTATTGTTGATAGATTGGTTCATGAATCTAAATTAATGGTTGATTTAGGAGCGAAAGAAGGAAACGGACAAAATGCTTTAGCTATCTCCCGAGATAAAAGATTTGTATATTACGTTCATGGTAAAACCTATTATCGTAGCGTATACAAAGAAGATGATTCGGCTGATGAAGAAGCAATAGTTGGAGATTATAGCGATGTTACATTTAATGCTATCGACTTGGATAAAACTCATAACTTTATGTATGGGTTAATTAGTAATGGCGATAGCAATGGTAAATTTGTGGTATTTATTAAAGATGATAATCAATATATATTTGATAGCGAGTATCAGGTGGGTATTAACCCTATATTTACTACTTATTTGTATTAAAACATACCAAACACAAGATATAAAGCCTCGCATTAGCGGGGCTTTTTGCATATATATTCCTTTCGTATATATTTCATTCAATATTTGAGAATTTGAATAATTTAGCTATTATTGTTTTCAACTTATACAAGCAATGAAAAATATGAATTCAAAATACAGTTGGCGTAGCTTAGCATTTATCTAGGCGGATCAACTTGTATCAAAATACTTAACAAGCCGCGGAAAATTCTGCGGCTTTTTCATTTTATATAAACAAATTAGAATATGAACGATGTAAACAAAGCTCAGTTAAGCAACTCGGTAATGCCTGATAAAGAAGGCTTTTTCGGTGAGTTTGGAGGACGTTTCGTGCCGCCTATGCTGGAGCCTATCATGAAAGAGATTGCTGAAGCTTACGAAAAAATTAAGGATGATCCGGTTTTTAAAGAAGAACTACAATTATTACACAAACATTACACCGGACGTCCGTCACCTGTGTTTCATGCACAAAACCTTTCGAACAAAATAGGCGGCGCCCAAATTTACTTCAAGCGCGAAGATCTGAATCACACAGGCGCACACAAAATAAATCATTGTTTAGGAGAGGCCCTTCTGGCGAAAAGAATGGGTAAGAAAAAAATTATTGCAGAAACAGGTGCAGGACAACACGGTGTGGCTTTAGCAACTGCAGCTGCCTTGTTGGGCTTAGAATGCGATATATACATGGGAGAGGTGGATATTTACAAAGAGCATCCTAATGTGGTTCGCATGAAGATTTTAGGTGCCAATGTTATACCCGCTACTCATGGTTTAAAAACATTAAAAGAAGCAGTTGATGCTGCTTTTGAAGCCTATGTTCAGGATCCGGTTAATCAACTATACGCCATCGGTTCGGTTGTTGGTCCACACCCATTCCCAATGATGGTTCGCGATTTTCAATCCATAATCGGAAGAGAAGCTAAAGATCAGTTTCAGGAAATGACAGGTAAATTGCCCGATAACCTGGTGGCCTGTGTGGGTGGAGGCTCCAATGCCATGGGATTATTTACTGCATTTTTGCAAGACGATGTTAATATATATGGTGTTGAGCCTGCCGGAACAAGTTTTAAAACGGGCGATCATGCAGCAACGCTTTCGTTAGGAAAACCAGGCATGATTCATGGTTTTAAGTGTTATTTATTACAAGATGAAAAAGGGGAACCTGCTGCTGTAAATACGGTAGCAAGTGGTTTAGATTATCCGGGAGTGGGGCCACAGCATTCATACTTAAAGGATATTAAACGCGTAAAATACGAGACTATAACAGATAAAGAAGCCATTGATGCTTTTATTGAATTGGCTCGTGAAGAAGGAATCATTCCAGCTTTGGAAAGTTCTCATGCGGTGGCTTATGCCATGAAGCTTGCCAAAACATTACCAGCTGATCAAACAATATTAGTGAACTTGTCGGGAAGAGGAGATAAGGATATCGACTATGTTGTGGAGAAATATGGTAAAGATTACGGATTAGAAGAATAGATATAAAAACACCGGGTATCAAACAATGATATCCGGTGTTTGTACTTTAACTATTAATTCGAATCAACGGTTGAACCCACTTTGGGGTTTCTTTATAATACGTTTATATTCCACGGGTTCCGCACGAGGTTATTTAATTAATGATACAACCCCGAAAGAGGGTTAAACTATGATATAAAAACAATTTGAACTATTGATTCGCATTATTAGGGAGTATCTAATGCAACAGCAGCTACAGAAAGACCTACTAACGCGAGTACTCCAATTGTAGCACCAGCACCGGTTATACTAGATATATAAAATGTATTAGCTTCATTGGGGAGTGAGCAATCAACACATTTGTAAAAGTTTTGAATCCAAAAAGCATGATCGAGATTATTCCATTCTTTTTCAGGAGTACAACTGTAAGTAATGTAACAACGGAATTCGAGCGGTGAATTTTCTTTATTATATTGGTAGAGGGTGTTTTTTGAATTGTTGCGATCTATAAAACTGATTTTTTCTTCATTGCCATTAAGGCTTATTTTCTTGTCCCATATACTTAATCCTTCAATGGTAACATGCGATTGAGGAGGTATAAATCCCGATCGATCGTTTTGCCATATAGTTCCTTCACCACCTCCATCAGTAACATCGTAATAACGGAACTTAGTGGTTACTTCCGAATAATTAATATTGACTTTTGATTGTGCTGGATTTAACGGAAATGATTCATTATTGATGATTACCGAAGATTGATCCCAATTAACATACAATGGCTTATTAATCCTATTAAAGATATTGATGTTCAATGGGCAATTATTGCCATTAAAAGTGTAGCTAACTGAAATAGTATCATTTTCAAAAAGAAATCCGCCTTGTGGAGGTTGTTCTAAAGAACTTTGTAGGGTAATAATTTGGTAACTAGTGCACGATGAGAATGAAAGAATAAACAAGCATGCAATTGCGATTGACGTTAGGTTTTTCATCACACTTAATTTGATTAGGTTTATTTAATGGGCTAAATATAACAAACACCATACCAAATAATGAGTTTTTACTTGTGCTTTATTATTTTTCATTTCAGACCGATTAAAAATGTAGAAAATCATAGAAAAGCCTATATATGATATGTGATCCCGCTGGGATTGTTGTTAATAGGGTAAATTTATGATTTCTATAAATATTCAACTTCTCTGAAGTTGTTTTATTATCTACAGCAGAGATAAATATTTATAGATAACTGAAATGTAAATGACCATTCAACCCCAGTGAGGTTGAATATATATATAATCGGTTATTAATGATTATGTTTATAGATAAGCGTAAAGCTGTTCTAAATATTATCAATTTGACAATTCGCTCGAACACGACTTTTGTTATTGGTTTAACACTGTTTATTGAATAGCCCCCGTTCAATCCCAGATAAGATGATAATATCTCAATTTGCCGGGATAATATCTCGGGATATGTTCATTATATCCCAAATTATTAAGACAATATCTTAAGATATTATGGTTCTATCCTGCGATATGTTCTCCATCTTATGGGATAGAGGCTTCCTATCTCGAGATATTAATAACATATCCCAGGATATTGTGTTCCTATCCCTAATTATAATCATAATATCCTTGGATATAAACGTCGTATCCCGGGATATTATGATGATATCCTGCTTTTTTGAAGTCCTATTTGAATTTTATAGAGAATTAGGTTAAAGTAATTTACTGCAATGAAGTAGTATAAGTAGCCTCGCGTTTAGCGGCTTCTTCTTCCCATTGGGGAACCACCTTTTTAATAAATTCGTCTTTTTCCTGATGAAGCTTGTCAACTGGCAAGCCAATGTATTCCTGTGCTTTGGTTTTGGTAGCAATGTCAGGGTAGGGCACTTCCTTGTTATGACCAAGATTTGCGAGTAAACGGCTTAATTTCAAGCGGCCTTCTTGTGCAATGGTAATTCCGGTTGATATAACTCTACCAATTTCAATAGGCGAGTGGAACGATCCACCGTGGCTGGCAGCTGCATAATCCCAACGCCATTGCGAATGGCGAATATCCATCAGTATATCTTTCATTTGTTCTTCAGTAGCACCCAAATCCCAGGCTAATTGTGCTTCAACATGAGCGCGTACTACTAATTCTTCCAATTTATCGCGGTTTTCAATAATCCTATCCTGGCGTTCGTATACATCAGCAATAAGGCTGGCAGTTTCTTCACGATGGCATATCTGGCAAGAGTTGGCAACGTTATTTAGCGGACTTTGGATATGATGATCGGTAAATTTCTGTCCACCTTCGCTCTTATAAGGCATATGGCAATCGGCACACGAAACACCGCGTTTGGCATGTACACCGGTAAGATAAACCTCGTAACCGGGATGTTGCGCTTTCAGCATAGGAGCTTTACTAAGTTTATGGGTCCAGTCCGAGAATTCAATGGCATCGTAATACTCTTCCATAGCCTCAACCGACATTCCTTTATCCCAAGGGAATGTAAGATAAGGTGATCCGGGATGTGTTTTTTTATTAAAATAATATTCCACATGGCACTGGGCACATACCAGTGAGCGCATCTCCTGATGAGTTGCTGTAGTAATATCTTTTCCTATACGGTCAAATGCTTCAACCAGCGCAGGACGAGTAATTTTCAGATTCATGGTTTTAGAATCGTGACAATCGGCACAGCCAATGGCATTCATTACTTCAGGACCCTTTTGTTCCCAGGTTCCTTTGTAGAATTCAGCAGGTCCCATTTTGGCCATTAAACGGGGTACATCCGGACTCTTACAGGTCCAGCAAGTATTGGGCATCGGGCTTTTTTCATCACCCATTGGAGCTCCGGTACGTAATGTGTTTTGAATATCTTCAATGGCATATAAATGGCCTCGTCCTTGGTTGTAGTCTTTTGAGAATCCGTAGCCAGCCCAAAGTACAACCAATCGGGGATCTACTTCTAACATGTCAATCATAGCACCACCATTGTATTTGCTGGCAAAAAGCGTGTCTTTGGTTTGAAGATAGGATTGATATTCTTTAGGGAAGTTTTGCCCCCAAACTTCGTTGCGGGGTTCGGTAGGTGAGTAATTAACTTGAGGGGTATATGCAAAAACAGCTTCGGCTCGGCGTTCAATAACCGACGATGCCAGTAAGCCGAGTAAAAATACAACTATAATAGTGATGAAAAACAATGCCCAACCCAGCCACGGTTTCTTGTTAATTTGTTCGCGTATCGATTTCATAATTTGGGATTTAAGTTATTTCTGATTGTTAAGATTTTTGATCCATTCGGGAAGAGGACTTTCAGGAACTGGAACTCGAGCAAACGGAACGCTTGATAAACTGTTAACTCTTCCGTGTGGTGTTTCACGATGGCATTCCCAACATTTTCGATCATCAATATTGAAATGAATGTCGGGTGCTTTGGCAAGTACCTTTTCATTGCTGATCAGGTGTTGATGACATCGAATACAGTTTTGCTGAACTACTTTTTTACCTTCATCCTGAATGAATATTACCTGAGGTTCAGCTCGCATGGTAAATATGGTTGCATGACGCATGCCATCTTTTGCCTTGAAGTAATACGTATTTGCTACATTGTTGTGAGGAACATGGCAATCGTTGCAGGTTGCCACTTCGCGATGAGCGCTATGACTCCAGGTTTAATACTGAGGAGCCATAATGTGGCAATTAACGCAGGTTTTTGGATTATCAGAAAGATAGGAGTGAGCTCTGGATACATAGAGCAAGTAAAAGCTTAAGCCCCAAAAGATACCGAGTGCAAGAATAACCGGAATCTTCCAATGTTCGGGCGGCTTAAGAAAGTCGAAGAACATTTTTTTCATAGACAATAAGTTAACAATGGATTTAAGGGATCCTTTTTTAAAAATAAAAAACACCATCTGTAAATTCCAGTGAAAAATACAGATAGTGTGTTATTTATATCAGATATGGATAAGTCATCTTATCGTTATGCTATCCAATTTTTAATGTCTTCTTCAACTGTAGAAATGGCTCCAATACCAAATGTATCAATCAATATTTTTGCCACATTAGGAGATAAGAAGGCCGGCAATGTTGGCCCCAGGTTGATGTTTTTCACTCCCAGGTGAAGTAATGCTAATAATACAATAACCGCCTTTTGTTCGTACCATGCAATATTGTACACAATTGGTAAGTCGTTAATATCTTCCAACTCAAATACTTCTTTTAATTTAAGAGCCGTAACCGCTAAGCTGTAAGAATCGTTACACTGACCCGCATCTAATACACGTGGAATTCCACCTATATCGCCTAACGGCAATTTATTGTAACGGTATTTGGCACAACCTGCTGTTAGAATCACAGTATCTTGTGGTAATTCATTGGCAAAATCGGTGTAGTATTCGCGGTCTTTCATACGTCCGTCGCAACCAGCCATTACCACAAACTTCTTAATTGCGCCCGATTTAACAGCATCAACTACTTTATCTGCTAATTGCAATACTTGATTATGAGCAAAACCACCCACAATTGAACCGGATTCAATTTCGGTTGGAGCAGCGCACTTCTTAGCATGTTCAATAACGGCTGAGAAATCTTTTGGCTGTCCGTTCTGGCGATCAGCAATATGAGTGCAGCCATCAAAACCTGAAGCTCCGGTTGTATATACTCTGTCCTTATAAGATGCTTTGGGTGGAACAATGCAGTTAGTAGTGAACAGGATAGGGCCGTTGAAGGTTTCAAACTCCTCGGTTTGTTTCCACCAGGCACTTCCATAATTACCAACGAAGTTTTCGTGTTTTTTGAACTTTGGATAGTAATGAGCCGGTAACATTTCGCTGTGCGTGTATACATCAACACCCGTTCCCTGAGTTTGCTCCAATAACTCTTCCAAATCTTTTAAATCGTGACCGCTGATCAAAATAGCCGGATTTTTACCAACCCCAATATTTACTGATGTTACTTCAGGATGTCCAAACGATTCTGTATTAGCTTTATCAAGTAATGCCATTACATCCACACCAAATTTACCGCATTCCAACACTAAAGGTAATAATTCATCGGCCGTGATGTTACCTTTAGTTGTTGAAATCAGAGCTTTGCGGATGAAAGCATGGATTTCAGGGTTTTCAAATCCCAGATTCCAGGCATGCTCCCCATAAGCAGCCATTCCTTTTAAACCATATGTCAGAAGCTCTTTTAATGATCGAATATCTTCATTTTCAATGGAAAGAATGCCAATTAGCAAGCTTTTCGATTCCATCTCATTCTGATCCTTTGCGCGATATACAGCTGAATCATGTAATTCTGCTGGTGCATCAAGTTGTGCTTTTAATTCATCCTGAATGGCATATCCTTCTTTAATCTTCTTTACAATTTTATTACTATCGAAATTGGCATTGGTGATGGTAATAAATAAAGCATCAATAATGTATTTATCGGCTTTAGCTGTGTTTATGCCATTATCAGAGCCAAGTTGGCTCCAAATGGCTACCCCCTTTGTAGTGTACAATAATAAATCCTGCAAATTTGCTACTTCCGGTGTCTTCCCACATACACCTTTTATTGAACAACCTACGCCTTTTGAAGCCTCCTGGCACTGATAACAGAACATACTCATGATTTCTTTTTTTACTTGGTTAATTCTTTTAGTTGATTCGTTTTAAGGTAGATGGCAGTTGTTAAGAAGCTTTAGAATAGAGCATACGAATCCCATTAAGGGCTTTAACCTTTTACCTTTTTAATTTTATTTTGATTAATGTTTTATACCCATTCTTCAGAAAGAATTTCTCCTTCGATGGATACCACCACTTTCTTTAATGGAATTTTGCGCGAAGCCAAATCAACGGCTTGTTTGGCCATTTGAAGTAAGCCTCCACAACATGGAACCTGCATAATTGTAACGGTCAGCGTATTGATTTTTGCATCATCAATCAGTTTTACCAGCTTGTCGATGTAAACACTATGGCCTTCATCTAGTTTAGGGCAGGCAATACCAACACTTCGCCCTTTCAAATATTTACTGTGGAAATTGCCCATTGCAAAAGCAACACAGTCGGCAGCTAATACCATATCCGATTCAATAAAGTAGTTGGCCATTGGATTGATCAAGTGCATCTGAACCGGCCACTGACGCAATTCTGAAGGTGCATTAGTATTTGCAGAAGGAGTGGTAACAGTAGTTGGTCTTTCAATGCTTCTGGCTTGCGATCCAGGGCATCCACCACCAACATGACCAGTATTCATCACAGATATTTTTGGCTTATGAACCTGACGAGTCACATCTTCTACATTAAAATCAAGCTTCTCTTCATTTTCTTTCAACCAACCAACAGCTTGTTTAAGGTATACAGTTTCGTTGTGATCTTTTAAGTGTTTTAGGTGGGCTACAACGGTGTTAATCCCTTTCTCAACCATTATTTCAATCACTTTAATCTCATCGTAAGGCTCAGCCTCGCGTTTTTCAATGGTCATTGCGTCTTGAGGGCAATGATTCAGGCAGGCGCCTAATCCATCGCACATCAAGTCGCTTACTAATCGAGCTTTACCGTCGATTATCTGAAGAGCCCCCTCGTGACACTCCGGAATGCAAACCCCACAACCATTGCATTTCTCCTCGTCGATTTTTACTACTTCCCGAATCATTGTATATATTTTTAATGTTTTAATATCTGTTTTACATTAGCAAAAGTAAGACGTGCTTCACCATAAAGCTGTAACAATTGTTACAAAATCGAAATTAATTCATATTTTGGAACTTTATTACTTTAATATATGGATAATTTATACAAATGCCCGCTATTTAAAGGTGTTAATGCTTATGATTTGGATCATTACTTATCTAATATTCATTACCAGGTAAAGAAATACAATAAGAATCAGATAATAGCTCATGCTGGTGATCAATGCAATTCATTGATGATCATGTTAAAAGGAAGCGTAAAAGGGGAAATGATTGATCCTTCGGGGAAAGCTATTAAGATTGAGGATATTGAGCCTCCCAAGCCATTGGCAATAGCCTTTATATTTGGACAGAATAACTTCTATCCGGTGAATATTGTGGCAAATACTGAAGTGGAGATTTTTAAATTACCCAAAGAATCCATAATTCAACTAATGCAATTGAGTGCACCCTTTTTACAGAATTTTATGAATAATATTTCCAATCGAGCGCAATTCTTATCAGATAAAATTCGCTTTCTGACATTTCAAACCATTAGAGGAAAGCTGGCTCATTATTTATTACAGTTGGCTGGTCCATTAGAACGTGAAATTATACTTCCAAAAAGTCAGGAAGAGTTGGCTTCATTGTTTGGAGTTACCAGGCCATCTTTAGGTAGAGCATTAAGGGATTTGCATAACGATGGAATAATTGAGGCGCATGGAAAAAGTATAAAAATATTGAATCGCGATTTGTTAATCCAACAGCTTAAAAAGGATTAATTTCCGTAGCATATTTAAATAAATAGTCTGATGTAAATGAAAGTAGTTTTAAGTTGCGAGCATGCAGTAAATACCATTCCTGAAGAGTATGAAAAATTGTTTCAGGGAGCAGAAGAATTGCTGCAAACACACCGTGGATATGACCTTGGAGCCTTTGATTTGTATAAAGAGCTTAAAAAAAGTGATGTTTCATATTATCAGAGTGCTACGACTTCCCGTTTATTAATAGATGTAAACCGTTCGCTATATCGAAGAACGCTTTTTTCGGAATTTACCAAGTCGTTGGAGCCTTCTGTAAAAAATGAAATTTTAGAAGAGTATTATTACGGATTTCGTCGTCCGTTTGAAGAAAAAATCTATCAATTCTGGAATCAAAATCATACGGTTTTACATTTATCTGTTCATTCGTTTACTCCTGAAGTAAACGATGAAATTCGGCAAACCGATTTTGGAATTTTATATCATCCCGGTCGTTCACAAGAAAAACAATTTGCTAAAATCTGGAAGCAAGAATTAGGGAAACTGTTGCCGGAATTTCGTGTACGATTTAATTATCCATATCAAGGCAAACCCGATGGCCATGTTCGATATTTTAGGGATCGAGAAGAAGAAAAATATCTTGGTTTGGAATTTGAGATGAATCAGAAATATGCTGAAAATAGTCAGGTTCATAAAAAAATAGCTAAAGCTTTTGGTAGTAGTGTTGAGATTATCTATAAAACATGACATTTGTTAGTTTTTTGAGGATTAGGAAAGGAACTTTATTATATTTGTGTTTAATAATTGTAATTATTATTGATATATAACGTTGCGCGTAGCTGTGCATAATTAACCATATTAATCCTACGACCAAAACTAATAGCATGAAAATAATTGCGAAAATTGAAATTATCAAACAAATAAGTGAACTTATTGAAAAAGAGCAAACAGGTACATCTGCTGAGTTTGCTAAGAGAGTAAATATTTCCAGAACATCAATTTATCAATTGTTTGAAGAAATTGAATCAATGGGTGTATCAATAAAGTATGATAAGACAAAAAGAAGCTATTATTATGATGGAACAAAGAAAATTAGAGTTGTTGATCCTATTCAAATTGTAGAAACAGGTGATTGATAAGGGATTTTATTGTAAATAAATATTTTGTAAAATAATTGCTGTAGTTCATTTTTATGAACAGTTGTTCTATTATATTTGATTGGTTTTAGTTAAAAAATAGGACATTTAATAAAACCTAATCCCCAACTTTTATAAACGTATAAAGGTTGGGGATCTTTTTCGTAATTAAAGTTAAGAAAGAGGTTAACGTCTTTAAAAATAGTAAGAAGGGAATTATTTGATCAACCTCGTTTGGAGTTGATTATGTCACAGCTACTCATCCCTTGTTTACTCTTCTCCCACTAGATGATCGTCTCTATAAAAAACAGTTTTGGAATTGGATTTTGGTATGCTTGCCAATCATTCTGAAAATTATGCATTACAATTCTAGCGTTTACATTCTTTAGGATTAATGATTAGGGGGCTGCATTAATTACATTGGTTGCTATTGTATGATGTTGATTATCAATTTAAATGTTAATGCATCTTGGTTGTTCTCCTACTTTATTATTTGTAGTTTGCATACGACATATTTGTTCCTTTAATAGGATATATCTACTTTTGTGCCGCTAAAATAAATTCAGGTAAAATCATTCTTTGAAATAGTTAAGGGGCGTAGATTAATATTTAAGATGTCTGTTTTGTTTGTGTGAGAATATATTTTCAATTAAATATTACAGTATCAGGGTATCTTTTTAATCATGATAAAAACTAAGAATGTTTTACTACTAGTGAAATAATACAATATGGATCAGAAATATAAAAGAAGTGATAAGCGTACATTTTTAGGTATAAAAGCTAACGGACCTGTTTTTATTACCTCTCTGCTAGTAATATTTATTTTGGTACTTACCACATTAATAGTGGGTAAGCCAATGGAAAAGTATTTTTCTTTGATCCAAACAAAAGTAGCTAATAATACAGGGTGGTTTTTTATTTTGTTGGTTAATATTCTGCTAATGTTTGCTTTATACCTTGGGTTTAGTAAATATGGGAATATTAGAATAGGTGGAAAAGGAGCAAAACCAGAGTTCTCGAAAAAAGGTTGGTTTGCCATGTTATTTAGTGCTGGTATGGGGATAGGGTTATTATTCTGGAGTGTGGCAGAACCTATTTTTCATTATAATAGTAATCCTTTAATTGATAATACCGACAAAGTTGGAGCTGCCAAATCTGCTATGGGATTAACATTTCTGCATTGGGGAGTACATGCCTGGGCAATTTATGCAATTGTTGGTTTAGCACTAGCTTATTTTACTTTCAATAAGAAGTTACCTTTAACTATACGATCCATTTTTCATCCGCTATTGGGAAATAGGATTTATGGACCCATAGGAGATGCCATTGATATTATTTCTGTTATCGCAACTATTTTTGGTTTGGCAACATCGTTAGGTTTTGGTGTTCAGCAAGTAAACGCAGGGTTGAATTATCTATTTGGTATTAATTTAAATACAACAGTACAGATTGTCTTGATAGTTATTATTACTGCTATGGCAACCATGTCTTTAATTTTAGGTTTAGACAAAGGTATTCGAAGGTTAAGCGAATGGAATATGCGCTTTGCTATTATACTACTTGTATTTGTAATAATTGTTGGGCCAACTGTGTTTTTGGCAAAATCGTTCGTACAGAATTTAGGTCATTATTTAAGCGATTTTTTTGAAATAAGCTTCTGGACCGAATCTTATGCTGGAGTTAGAGAAGCTAAACATTGGCAAAATTCATGGACTGTTTTCTATTGGGCATGGTGGATTGCATGGTCGCCTTTTGTGGGTATATTTATTGCCAGAGTATCAAAAGGAAGAACTATCAAAGAGTTCATCTTAGGTGTATTATTGGTGCCAACATTACTTACTTTCATATGGATGTCGGTTTTTGGCGGAAGTGCATTATACCAAGAGTTTATTGGAAATACTGTTATAACGGATGCTGTTAACGATAACGTAGCAACAGCCATTTATAAATTGCTTGAGCAATATCCATTGGCATATATATCGTCTTTTTTAGCTGCTATATTAGTCACTAGCTTCTTCATTACTTCATCTGATTCAGGGTCTTTGGTAGTGGACACATTAACTTCTGGTGGAAGACATGATGCTCCGGTGGGACAGAAGATCTTTTGGGCCTCCATGGAAGGGGCTGTAGCAGGTATTCTACTTGTAGGTGGCGGTTTAACAGCTTTGCAAACTGCTTCTATATTAACGGGGTTACCATTTGCCTTTATATTAATAATGATGTGCTTTAGTTTTTATAAATCATTAAAAGGATATTATAAAGAAAATTTCACGGATGATTAAACGTATCTCAAAAGCGATTTGTACTTATTAGTGCAACAGATATAACTTTAGTTTTTTAGTGCAAGGTATTTATGTAAATATCATATCGTGTTGTGTACAGAAATAAGCTATTAACAAACACTCTATCTTACTTTTTTCTCGTAGTATAATGAGTTTTGTACTTTCACTCTAATATGTATTATTTCACTCGAAATTAAACTCAATAATTGTTTGTTGAGTTTATTTTTTTCTTCAAATGTTAGTTTTGGGTTTGAACTATTACTTTATTTCCAATAAAGGTAGTGCTAACATGCAACTTTTCTAAAATAGGGGGGTGATATTATTTGTATGTTAATTTTCAGTAGGATTAATAATAGTTAGCAGGTTTGTTTTATCATTTTAAGAACTTTCTTTTAGGCTGATATGCATGAAGAAAGGGGCTTTGAAATCGAACTAGTTTAGTTGAATTATTCTGAAATAAAATATAGTTCGCATAGAACGTATTTGGTCAAGAGGAATAATCTTTATACTTTTGTAACTCGAATAGATATAGTAATCACTGCGTAATTTCACATTATCAGTAAGTTATGATTAGCCTTTTCATTCTTGCTGATTTTTTTGTTCATGCAAATAAAGCTAAACAACTAAATCCTATTGAAATTAATATTACAAATAAATATTGAATGAATTTAATTAAGAAACAACTTAGAAAAGTCTTAGGAACGATATTAATAACATTATCTTTTGCATCGCAAATAGGTGCTCAGGAAGAAGAAGTGCCTCAGGTTCAATTAGGAGGTGCCCTTAGGTTCAATTACAATTATTCTTCGTGGAAAGAGGGACATGCAAATACAGGAGGGGATTTTGGATTTGATGTATTTAGATTGAATGCAAAAGCTAACTACAAAGGAGTAAATTTAAATGCTGAGTATCGTTTCTATTCAACTGGTTTTGGTGGAGGAATGTTAAAGCAAGGTTGGGTTGGTTATGATTTTAGTGAAAATAGCGAATTGCAATTAGGCTTAACCCAGGTACCATTTGGATTAACAACCTATAACTCTAATAGCTGGTTTTTTAGTCTTAATTACTATGTTGGGTTAGAAGATGACCATGATATGGGGGTAAAATACAGTACTAAACAAGGTAACTGGGATATTGATTTGGCTTTCTTTAAAAATGCCGAAGAACTTCGTTTTGGTGGAAATACTGATGTTGATCCCGGACGTTACTCATACGACCTCGGTTCTATTGCTGATGAAGATGGTAATATGACATACCGAAATCGTGAAGTAAACCAGTTTAACGCCAAGTTTGCTTATAATATTGGTGAAGGATCGGTTAGTCAGCAAATTGGTGCATCAGGTGAATTTGGAGGGATTTATAATTTAGATACTCAAAAAACAGGTTCGCGTTATGCATTTGCCGGTCATTACCGACTAAAAGCGGGTCAATTTGGTTTAAATGCTGCTGCCACCTACTATAAAATGAATCCAAATAATCCGGAAGGACAGGATGATAGATTAGTTTCTATGGTAGCTTATGGTGCGGCTTATATGGTAGCTGCAGAAGCAACTACTTACACTTTAGGTGCTTCTTATAGTGTGCCGGTAGATTGGGATCCAATCTCGAACCTAACATTTTACAATGATTTTGGTTATATGAATAAAGCCATTAGTGACTTTACTAATTCGTATATGAACGTTACAGGTGTAATGGTAACGTCTGGTTCGGTTTATACTTATATCGATTATGCTATGGGTAAAAACCAACCTTGGTTAGGAAATGAGTGGACTCATGGCTTAGGTGTTGGTAATCCTGATGCTGAGTGGGAAGCTCGTTTTAACATTAATATTGGATATTATTTTTAAGATGATGGAAAAGCAAGATCATAAAATAGCAGTTAAAGACCTGACTCTGATCTTCGGAAAAAATAAATCAGCTGCTTTAAAGCTTTTAGAGCAAGGTAAAACAAAGGCTGAAGTATTAGAAAAAACAGGCTGTACAATTGGTGTAAACAAAGCCAATTTTGAAATTAATACTGGCGAAGTATTTGTTATAATGGGATTATCCGGTAGTGGAAAATCAACATTACTTCGTTGTTTAAATCGATTAATAGAACCTACTTCGGGTGATGTATTGGTAAATGGAGAAAACATTACCAAAGAAACTAATGAAGAGCTTTTAGAAACACGTCGTACAGAAATGAGTATGGTGTTTCAGAAGTTTGCTTTGTTGCCGCACAGAAGTATTCTTGAAAATACCGCTTTTGGTCTTGAGATCAGAGGGGAAGAGAAAGAAGAACGACTTAAAAAGGCGCAAGAAGCATTAGAAACGGTTGGTTTAAAGGGTTTTGAAAATCAAAAGCCTGATCAATTGTCGGGAGGAATGCAGCAGCGTGTTGGTTTGGCAAGAGCTTTGGCAAATAATCCTGAGGTATTGTTAATGGATGAAGCTTTCTCGGCGCTCGATCCATTGATCAAATCTGATATGCAGGATGAATTACTTGAGTTACAAGATAAATTGCAAAAAACCATTGTTTTTATTACGCACGATTTAGATGAAGCCATTAAAATTGGTGATCGTATTGCCATCATGAAAGATGGTGTGATAGAACAAATAGGTACTGCAGAAGATATTATTCGTCATCCGGCCAGCGATTATGTAAAAGCTTTTGTTGAAAAAGTTGATCGTAAAACCATTGTTACGGCAGAGTCTTTAATGTTTAGAAAACCTACTGTTGTGCAATTGGGTAAAGATGGACCAGAAGGAGTTCTTCGAAAAATGAGGCAAATTGATATTAACGTGTTGCCGGTAATCGATAAAAATAAGTCATTTCAAGGTTTCTTATGGTTACCTCAGGTGTTGAAAGCGGTAAAACAAAATGCCCCTTCGTTTGAAGAATTTATAACAACAGAAGTGCCTAGCGTATATGCTCATTACACTGTTGAGGATATGTTGCCGCTTATTACTGAGACAAAAACACCCATTGCCGTAGTTGATGAAGAAACTAACAGGTTAAAAGGTATTGTGGCGCAAACATCTCTAATCATTGAGGCTACCCGATTTGATAAAGATGAAATAGCAGATTTAAAAGAACAAGCAATCGATCAATAATATGGAAAAGATAATTGATATAGGTAAATATGTTGAGCATCTTGTTAATTGGTTAACAGAGAATCTTGCTTTCGTATTTGATATTATAAAAAACGTTGGTAATGGAGCCATAGAAGGTTTTGAGAGCGTACTGCTTTTTTTACCTTTCTATGTTATAATTGCTCTATTAGCGATTCTGGCTTTCTTTAAAGTTGGAAAGGGAGGAGCAATTTTTACTGCATTAGGCCTCCTTTTGATTTATTTAATGGGCTTTTGGGTAGAAACTATGCAAACTTTAGCGCTAATTGTTGTTTCTACTGTAATTGCTTTGGTTCAAGCCATTCCATTAGGTATTTGGGCTGCCAAAAATAAGGTGGTGAATAAAGTGCTAAAACCAGTACTGGATTTAATGCAAACAATGCCTGCATTTGTGTATTTAATTCCTGCTGTATTATTCTTTAGTATCGGAAAATTACCTGGAGCTTTTGCAACGGTAATTTTTGCTATGCCTCCGGCTGTTCGACTAACTACTTTAGGTATACAGCAAGTTCCTCAGGATATTGTAGAAGCGGCGAGGGCATTCGGTGCTACCAACAGACAAATCTTACAAAAGGTAGAGTTACCATTGGCTTTAAACACCATTCTAGCCGGAGTAAATCAAACTATAATGATGGCTTTATCAATGGTGGTAATTGCAGGTATGATTGCTGCCGGAGGACTAGGTGAGAAAGTATTAGAAGGTATCAATAACCTTGATATAGGCTTAGGTTTCGAAAGTGGTTTAGCTGTGGTTATTTTAGCCATTATACTTGACCGAATTACCCAAGCTTTAGGACAAAAAAAGAAATAATATTGAGAGTTACTCAATGTTAAAATGTATAACAATAACACAGAAGAAATGAAAAGTAAATTAATTCTATTTATTGCAATGGCTGTTATTTTTGCTTCGTGTAATACAGCAAAAAAAGACGACCAGAAAAAAATTACAATGGCCTATGTTGATGGATGGGCTGAAGGAGTTGCGATGACTTATGTTACTCAGGAATTTTTTAAAAGTAAAGGGTATACTGTTGATGTTAAAAAAGCTGCTGTTGATTTAGTTTTTGCGTCATTATCAAATGGTGATACAGATGTATTTATGGATACTTGGTTACCTGTAACGCATAAAGAAAAAGTAGCTAAATTTAAAGGTAAAATCGAATCATTAGGAGTGAATTATACCAATGCTCGCATTGGTTTAGTGGTTCCTAAATATGTTGATATTAACTCAATTGAAGAACTTAATGCTAATGCTGATAAATTCGATGGTAAAATTATTGGTATTGAAAAAGGAGCTGGTTTAACAGCCAAAACAGATGTGGCTGTTGGAGAATATGGTTTAACATTAGATCATATTAATTCATCTAGTGTTGCCATGTTAACAGAGCTATCAAAAGCTTATAAAGCAAACAAATGGATTGTAGTGGCCGGATGGGCTCCTCACTGGAAATTTGGTCGTATGGATCTTAAATTTTTAGATGATCCTAAAGGTGTATATGGAAGCACTGAGCGTATTGAAACATATGCGCGTAAAGGCTTTAAAGAAGAAGATACTTTTGCTGGAAAGTATTTTGCAAATTTCAAGTTAGACGATGCTCAAATGTCAGGTTTGCTTGCTAAAATGGAAGAAGGTACCGATAAAGAGGCGGTTGCTAAACAATGGATTGCCGATAATGCAGATTTTTTAGAGGGATTAGTAAAATAATCCACTGATTTAAATATTGTTTAGGAGAGGGGCTGTAAAGCCCCTTTTTTATTGGTATAATTTATCTTTCACAAATATTTTTATTATTTATAAATACAGGAAAAGCTGTCTGTATATTTTTTATAACTCATTCAATTAGTTCATTTTTTATAAAAACGATGATATTTGATAGGGGTAATAACCAATAAATAGCTTTAATTTCGAAGTTGATATTGATAATTGGCAGCCCTCTGGCTGAAAAAATAATTAATGCTTAATAACTTTAAATTAAAATCTATGCATGTAAAAGATAGATATCTTATTGGTTTGATGAGTATAATAATAACTTGTGGAAACATATTTGCTCAAACAAACGATGCTTCACTACTGACTTTGGATCGGATTTACAATTCCGGAGAATTTAGGATGGATTATTTACAACCTATTCAATGGAATGATGATGGTAATTCCTATGTAAGAGTAGAAAATAATCAGCAAGGTCTTCAGGAATTGGTAAGATATAATACGGCCAACTCAAAAAGAGAGGTTATCATTAATAATGAAGATTTGATACCTGACGGAAGGAGCAAATCGGTTTATGTAGAATCGTTTTCTTTTTCACCTGATAAATCAAAAGTCTTGATTTTTACAAATTCTTCGAGGGTATGGAGGGCCAATACTAAAGGTGATTATTGGGTATATGATTTCAAAACTAAAGCATTAGAACAAATCGGTAAATCATTTCCTTCCAGTAGCCTGATGTTCGCAAAGTTTTCGGCCGATCAAAGCAAGATAGCTTTTGTTCAGGATTTCAATCTTTATGTAGAAGATTTACATTCGCGTGAGGTGAGTGCTCTAACCCATGATAAGGAAGAAGGCATTATTAACGGTACTTTTGATTGGGTGTATGAAGAGGAGTTTGGTGATCGTGATGGTTTTAAATGGAGTCCCAAGGGCGATCAAATTGCCTTTTGGCATTTAGATGCTTCTAACACCGGTACCTTTTATATGATCAATAATACCGATTCAATTTATTCAAAGCCCATTCCTATTAAGTATCCTAAAGTAGGACAAGATCCGTCAGCTTGTAAAGTAGGTATTTGTGGTGTGTCCGATAAGAAAGTTACCTGGATTCCTCTGGAAGGTTCTGAAATCCAAAATTATATTCCGGCTATGCAATGGATTAATAATGATGAGTTATTGATTCAACAATTAAACCGTCATCAGAATAAACTGATTGTATGGCTTTATAATAAAAACTCAGGTAATCTTAAAAAAGTGTATACCGAAACCGAAGATACCTGGGTTGATATTCAATATCCGGATGTTTCGTCTAATAATTGGGGCAAGAATGATTTAATGTTAGTTGATGCAAACAAAAGTTTCTTACGATTATCGGAAACTGATGGCTGGCGACATATCTATAAGGTAAATATTAAAACAGGCGAAAAAACATTGTTAACACCAGGTGAGTATGATGTAGCATCTATGCTGATAACAACACCTACAGAGGTTTATTTTCATGCGTCGCCCGATAATAGTGCACAGCGTTATTTGTATAAAATTGATTTAAAAGGAAGTGGTAAACTAATTAGAGTTACTCCTAAAGATATAAGTGGAGTAAATATCTATAATATCTCACCAAACGGTAAATATGCCATCTTTAATCATCAATCGGCAATGCAAGCTACACAAACTAGTATTGTTTCTTTGCCAAAGCATAAAATTTTAAACACTTTGGTGAGTAATGATGCGTTTGCAAAGAAATTGGCTTCATTGCAATTACCCGAAGTAGAATTCTTTACCGTTACAACCGAAGAGGGAATAGATGTGGATGGTCGCATGATCAAGCCTGTTAACTTTGATCCAAATCACAAATATCCTGTGTTATTTCATGTTTATGGTGAGCCTTGGGGACAGGTTGGAAGCGATACCTGGATTGGAATGTGGAATATATTTCTGGCACAACAAGGCTATGTGGTGATTGATATGGACAATAGAGGTACTCCTTGTTTAAAAGGAAGTGAATGGCGTAAGTGTATTTATCGCAATGTGGGTATTACCAATACACGCGATCAGGCTTTGGCTGCTAAAGAGGTATTAAAGAAAATGACTTTTATTGATCCCGACAGAACTGCC
This sequence comes from uncultured Carboxylicivirga sp., assembly GCF_963668385.1. Lineage (GTDB taxonomy): Bacteria > Bacteroidota > Bacteroidia > Bacteroidales > Marinilabiliaceae > Carboxylicivirga. Next base: position 4,644,127 of record NZ_OY764327.1, on the reverse strand, counting down.
GTTTGGGGTTGGAGTGGAGGTGGGTCAATGACCTTAAACCTAATGTTTCAATATCCCGATATATATAAAACAGGTATGGCTGTTGCAGCAGTATCCAATCAATTAATATATGATAATATCTATCAGGAGCGTTATATGGGCTTGCCGCAAGAAAATATGGATGATTTTGTCAAAGGTTCTCCAATTACCTATGCTAAAAATCTGGAAGGTAATTTATTAGTGGTTCATGGTACAGGCGACGACAATGTGCATTATCAGAGTATGGAAATGTTGGTGAATGAATTGATTTTAAATAATAAGCAATTTCAAATGATGGCTTATCCAAATCGTTCGCATGGTATTTATGAAGGACAAAATACCCGTAGGCATTTATATACCTTATTAACGAATTATTTAATGATTCATGTTCCGGCTAATAAATAATAGAAACCTTGCATGCCAAATGAATGCAGCAGTTTAATTTGTAGTGCTAAATGGTGGAAATTTAATACCCGCAATCAATTGCAAAACAATAATTGCTGATAATGCAGTTTTTTAGAACGATTAGTATAAAACTACTGATTTAAATATTGTTAGAGAAGGGGCTTTGCGGCCCCTTTTTTAGTTTTATTGATTGAAAAATTCTTTTGGATTGATTTCGGCAATTTGTTTATAATGTTTTTCACCTAAATATCCTCTTAAATCAATGCTGAAGTTTCTTTCGGTTGTTTCTGTTTGAACCATATAATAATCTGATCCAAATAGAATCTTCTCTCTGATAGATTCATCGCCCAATAAAATTTTTAGTACCGGAAAGAATCTCTTTTCATTTAAGGTAAACGAAATATCGGAATATAGATTTTTATATTTGGGCAGCATCTCTCTAATAAGGGTGAACCAATTATCGGGATTGCCCGGATGATCTAAAAACTCTTCCCAATAGTATGCTGAGCCAAAGTGTGCCAGACTTATCTTTAAATCTGGGAAGTCATTCATAACATACTCCCAGTTTTTAGGATGCGTAAAATGAGCGCACAGTTCTTTGGCTTTCTTACCTTTTGTATCAATGGGTGTCTTTGATTTTGATAATAGTTTAACCAATTCCTTTTTCTTGCCTTTGAAACGAACCGGGTTAAACGGACTGCAATGGGTTATAATAGGCAATTGATGTTGCTGGCAATACTCATAAACCGGATACATACCCTCGTCGTAAGGAAAATAACCAAGTGGCGGATATATTTTAACGCCTTTAAAATTCCACTCTTCAATACTTTGCTTCAATAAATCCAGAATGTTTTTACGCCTTGGATCAACATGAATAAAGGGTATGATTTGAGGATATATCTTTGTCAATTCGGCCAGTTCCACTAATTGATCTTTATAATCACGTGGCACTTTACCCGCACCCATAAAGGCCATATCCATGGGTAAAATTGCAAACTTTGTACCCTCGGGATAGAACTGTGCACAGCGTTCAAAAATAGCTTGCTGCGAAGGCATACGACCAATTTCTACAAATCGGATATAACGATCGAAAGTATCTTCATCCGAAAACGGGTTAATGTTGTTCATTAGCTTTGAAACCACTCTAAAGCCGGCTTTGGTAGCTAAAATTCGTACTAACCCTAATGGCAGGAAACGACGGGGGATATCGCTCTCTTTAAATGTGTGAATGTGTGAGTTGTATATCATTCTAATTATAATATGTGGTTAGAAAAGAGGAATAGTAAACTTGCTTCTATTTTTTAATTCATCGTACGAACATGTCTCTTTTAAGTTGAGGGTGATGGTAGAATGGTCTATATTATTGAATTTACAATAGATAAAGCCATAAGTTTGATTAAAATAGCCTGTAAATGAAGAATCTAATTTAGGATGTTGGGTAACTCCGTTGATTACATAATAATTGATCAGAGAAGGAGAAAAGAGAAAATGACCAGAGCTTTTCTTCCCAATTTGATATGAATATTTGAAGTTATCATCGTCTTCAACCAAATTATTTTTGTTAGCCCAATATATACCTGGAGATAAATTCCAAAACCATGAAGTTCCTTCTGTTAATGGATACTTTACATAGGGGAAAGGAGTAAATTCCAAAATGGAGAATTCATCAAAACGCGGCGGATGTGTAAAAATACAGATTGAATCTTCTCCTGTACCTGAGGTTTTATGTTTATCCAACAAAAAATTTATATTCTTTGTCCATGTTACTCCGTATTGTTTCGTTCTTTCATCAAACTTGCCCGTACAGCCTAAATAAACAATTCCCGTTTGCGTTACTCCATCTTTTGTAATGGTATAATTATAGGTGTAAACAATTTCTTTGGAGTAGATGGATTGTGGTTGACTATTGGCTTTTAAAACAGCTAAAAAAAGTAATGTGGAAATGATAAATGTGCTTTTTAGTTTAGGCATTCAATAATTGATTTATGAGGTTACTATTCTTATTTTCAATTTTCTCGAATACTTCTTTTTCAAAATTAGAAAAGTGCTCTTTATTAATACTGTATTTAATACAACCCTCTTCGAGGTAATGAATGTTATCGCATAAATTGGTAAGGGTTTCGATAATATGCGAAGTAATTATAATGGTTTTACCCTGTTCTTTTAATCGCAGCAATACCATTCGAATAATGTGTCCAGCTTCAATATCAAGGCCGTTAAATGGCTCATCCAGTATGATTATAGCTTTGTTTTGCTTTAAAATACCCATCAAAGCCAGTTTCTTTTTCATTCCGGTTGAGTAAGTGTCTATAATATTGTCAAGTGGAAGAGAAAAAAGTTGATTCCATTGATAAATATCAAAATCATCATTCCTGATAAGATTTAAATATTCACTTCCGGTAATGTTCGGATAAAAATAGTTCTCCGTTAAAAGGTAAGCTATGTCTTTTTTGTTAATAGACTTATTATTAAAAATTACAGAGCCTTCATTTGCTTTTATCAGCCCAAACAAAGTATTTAAAAGTGTGGTTTTTCCGGCACCATTCATCCCAACGATACCATGTATCATTTGGTCAGCCAAATCAAGATTCAAATTGCTTATTATCTTTTTGTTTTTTCGGTACGATACGGTCAGGTTATTAATTGTAATCATCAAGGTAAAAATTTAGCTTTTTTATCGATTTAAAATAAAACCAAATGGTAAGTACCCATAAGGCAGGTGTAAGCACCGGAATAACAATGCATAGTATACCAATTCCACCAAAAGTTTGAGCGGCTACCGATTTTTGATTCTCCTCGTAAAAAGCGTATTTATTTGCGATAATGTATATCTGTAAAAATATCAGTAAAACCAATTCGGCTATTAGTATATACCAATATTGAGTATGAAATATGATAAAGGCTATTGCTAATGGCACAGCCAATGTAAGATATAACTGTATCTGTCGCTTCATTTTAAGAGCAATTAATCTTTTCGGATTTAACTCATATATATGCAGTATTGATAATGGTTCGCATCTTTCGTAAAAGCTGTTGGTGATAATAGCAATGATAAATAAAACAATGGGTACAGTACCCACATAAAATGAGCCCAATAATCCTATTATCCAAAGAGGTGCAATTATCAAAAACTGTTTTCTCATACCCGCTTTCCACTCAAAAGCATCATCGGGAATAAGTTGATGAAGTCTGGTGTTAAAGCCCAAAAACTGTATCGATGTGTCTATATGAATGATGCCTGCTATTGCCGTAAAGGGTAAAAGTGCAGGCCATTGCTGATGAATGATCAAGAAAACAATAACAGGAACAGCTAAAAGGGTATACTCTGCCAATAGCAGGTATTTATATTGCACAAAATGAGTTTTTAGGAAAAGTCGATCGCTTCTTTTAAGCTGTATAAAAGCCATTAGGGCTATAAAAGCAACACTAACGAATAGCGAGGTGTCTGGCTGCGAAGAATAAATCCACACCATAAAACCTACGTATGCAACAATGGCTGTTAAAACAATCAGCCTTAATAAACCAACGCCGGTTAACAGGCGAAGGAGTTGTTTCAGTCTGATCAATAATATTGTTATTGCCATTTAATATTCTTGAGTTTTAATTAAAGGTTAAAGTTACGTATTTGTATGTAAAACAATAGGCCTTTATCATGTTGGGTTAACCTTAGTTTGTGTATTTATTTTTCCAACAAATCAGCGTAGGTTATAAAAAACTCTTGGGCCGGTTGATTCGATGGAATTACTATGTTTTCAGCGGTTTTGGTGCTGTTGAACTGGTTTGATTTAAGCAAACAGTAATTTACTATTTTTTCATTCTTTATTTTGTCAATAACATCATTAGGTAAATAAAACGATATAATAGCATCTCCATATTTATCCATTGGTTGAATTTGGGTTTTGCTTAGTAATACTTCGTTGTCCGACTCTTTTGATGTTTTAATTAGCAAGCTGTATTCGGTATTATTACGGCCTATGCTGTGGTGAAAAAAAAACAGTACATAGCCACTTTCTTGTTCTGATTGTATGGATCCCAGTCCAATTTTAAATTTACATTTTCGGTTTTCCGAAAGTTTAACAAATTCGCTTTTTTGCTCAAATACGCCCTCAATCAGCGATTGAGCACCTATCTGAAATCCCCAAAGCAATATGGAAAGAGTGAGTAGAGTTTTTTTCATGGGTTTAGCATTTTTTTTTAGGTAAGGTGGGCATTTACATTTTAGCGTTAGGCAAATACATTATTACATATGGCAGCTACTTTATAGTACTTGGCAAATGCATTGTTTTATCAGGCAGTTACATTTAAGCGTGTAGCAAATACATTTCTGCTTTGGGCAAATGTGTTAGCCCGTTTGGCAAATACATTTCGGCATCATTTTTTTTGTTAGGTGTTAATGGCAAATTAATTAATAGCTATATAAAAGGCATCCTGGCGAAATATTTTCCGGGATGCCTGAATCTTTATTTAGTAATTACCCGGGTTGTTCTAACAATTGCTTTGTACTGCGCACTTCTGGCACCGAATAAACTTTTCAGATACAATTTAATACGACGTGTAATGCCATATAAACCATTATCGCCATTAAAAGCTTCTTTCTGAATTGTTTGGGCGTGCTTTAAATTGTTTTCGCATGTATACACATTATTTATTCCATCTTTCATCTGTTGTAAAAAGCTTTCGAGCTGAGCAATCTGAAGCTCTTCGCGGGCAGGGGCATAATTATCAAGGCCTTTTAATAGATCAATCAGCTGTGAAAAATGATCCACACGTGCCTCTGTTCCTTGCTGCGATAGCCGGCTACTACCCGTAATTTTATCACATAAAGTCTTTATGCTTTGATAAACTTCTTCAACTATATCCATCGAAGCCATAAGATCTTTTACAGCTAAAGCTGTTTTACTTAATGGTTTCATTACTGTATTCCTATTTCCTCGTGCTATTGCGCATTCGGCTTGTATTACACTCACCTTCTCGTGGCTTTCAGTGGCTGTTTTTAAAACTTCTTCAAGATGGCTAACTGTCAGATCTGCCGATGGAGGAGCGTAGTTAGAGAGTGAATTTAGGAAAGTAATAAAATTAGTAGCAGCTTGCATTTTGCTGGCTCTGCCGGTTTCGGTTAAACTCATATACTTATGATTTAAAGGTTACTAAAATAGATTCTAATATAATATTATTTGTTAATATAATAATAAATAATGCTTAAAATATTATTTATATAGGAGTGTATTATAGTTGATTTGATAATTAGATAATTAAGCTACAATAGTATTTATAGGGGCTTGAATGGTTTTGTTAATTGTTATGATTGATGTAGAAAGTTTTATACTTACATTTAACTGATTTGAAAAAAATATCTTCATAATGTCACAAATCCATCATTTTATCGACTTATAATAAAACGCACTAATTTGACACAGTTCGAAACAATATATCAAATGTATTATCAGGGCTTACTTCGCGCTGCTCAACAAATGTTGAGCAATAGGGAAGAAGCCGGTGATGTGGTACACGAGGTATTTGTTAGTCTGTATAATCGAATGCAGTCACATTCAGCAGAAATCAACAATGTAAAAAGTTGGTTATACCGGGCGGTAATGAATAAATGCATTGATGCAGGGCGTAGTCAAAAGAATATTCAATCTCTTGAAGGAGTATCGGTTGTTACAGAAGATATAAATATTGATGATAACAATTATCAAACTAAAATACTTCAAACGGCCTTGCTGAGTTTGAATGAGAAGGAGCGAATGATGGTGGTTTTATATAGCCAGGGCTTATCATATAAAGAGATTGCTGAAACAGCAGAAGTTAATTTTACTTCGGTGGGTAAAACCCTTTCGCGAAGTTTAAAAAAGTTGGAAACCCTTTTAAAACATCAGAAACATGAATTGCTTGGATGAGGGAATAATTCAAAGTTATATCGACGGGGAATTGTCGGATAAAGAGATGAGCGATGTTGCCACGCATATTTCATCCTGTAAACATTGTTTAGCTCAGTTAAAACAACAGGAAGAACGCAAAAGTACCTTGTTGGGTCTAATGCAAAATGCAAACGATAAGGTTGAAGTCCCTGCATTTAAAGTGCCAGCTCCAGTGATTGATTTACCGGTACGAAACCGAAGAGTTTGGATGAAAGTAAGTGCAGCCTGCGTGTTTTTAATTTTGTTGCTTACTACCTATCAGTCCCAGAAAAAAGAACAGAAAGAGATATTCTTTTATCCCGAGTGGCAAGATCAGGTGGATGCTAATCTTCCTATTACCGATCAAAATTTTACAATTACATATGTTGAGAGTTCAGTACAATAAAATAGATTGAATTAAAAACGGCCGTTTAGTTCAGTCAGTTATGTATTTATCATTAATAATAGAAGTATGAAAAAGATATTCATCATTATAACATTATCGTTTTTAATAAATTCAATTCAAGCTCAAACCTTGCTTGATTTTTATAAGAAAGGGCCGGTTAAATTAGTTCCGGATGCAGAATATGCCGTTGGTAACGATTGGAACTCTGTATTTGAAACATATAATGATACACTTAATACTATTTGGACAGGAGGTCGTAAAGCACTCAAGATTTTACCTGATGGATCGGCCGTGGTTAGTCATGCCTATCACAATTATTACTCTAAGTTTTCGCCTAAAGGAAAATTCAGTAAGGAATTTAAGGTAAAAGACGAAAGCGGAAAAATTTTCAAAAAAACAAAAATTATCTCTGATATCATTAATGACAATACCTTTTTTACCGGATTGGATAATATGGGAAATATGCTTTGTTTTGATTTTGATGGCAATTATAAAAAAACATTAAAGCTAGATTATATGTCGCGTCAGCAAATTGCATTGCCAAATGGTAAAATAGCTGTGGTAGGTTGGGCAATTTGGGCCGAAAAGTTCCGCGATTTTGTAGCTATTGTTGATTATGATACGAATGAAGAGAAAATTATTTGGGAGCAATATACTGATAGATGCCAAAAAGGTGAGCGCTGTAAACCGTTTACGTATACTTATCGAGTAAAAAAAGGTACCATCTTTAATTTTACTTCAATGCCATATCAGAATAGTAATAGCAAGGAATTAGCCATTCAAATAGCTACTTCTCATAATCATTTAATAGTGGCTATACCTTCCAATGGCGAGATCAAAACCTATGATTTGGATGGCAATTTATTAAATACGAATTACATTAACTGGGAAAAGAAATATTTATCAGTTGAAGAACAAAAAGAAATTCAGCGTAAGGCCATCGAAAATTATAAATATAAGATGGATCATTTACCATATAAGAATTGGGCTGATGAAGATTTACTGAAAGAATCACTTCAAAAGGTGGTCGAACAAATGGAAATGGATATTGAGGAAATTAAACAACCCATTCCAAAGCCAACCTTTTCTACTATAATAAAAGATTCTGATGATAATCTTTTATTTTTTGAGTTTCCCGAAGAGGCAAATAAAAACAGGTTTAATGTATGGATTTATCAGCAAGATGGAAGTTTTGTGTGCCATAGTAGTTTTATTTGCGATGATTATAATCTGCAGATCAATCCATCTAAATTAGTTTTTCATAATGGATATTTATATGGGCTTCAAACCAAGAAGGATGTTGATGGCATTCCTTTACGTTTGGTGCGCTTCAAGTTAGCGAGCGAATAAGCTCTTAAAAAGTAAGTTTCAAAGGTCGTTTGCATTGCAGGCGGCTTTTTTTTATGCTGTACATTTTTGTAAGAATCACCGTGTTTTATTCTACATTATTGTCTGTTTAAAATAGGTAAGTCGCAGAATGTCAATTGTTATATGGCAGTTGTATAATTGTTGCTATTACAAAAAAAACAAATACCTATTAATTATGAGTTCAGAAGAAATAAAACAATTGGAAACAGAAGTAAATAAGTTGAAATTTAAAGCAAGTATGAAAGCAAGCGAGTTACATGATTTGGTGGAAGATCGTTTACTAACCGACTTTGAAGATTTAATTCCTTTTGCAGAAACTACTTATGCAGCTTGTAAAGCTTGGAGTGATAAAAACAAGGAGTTAGTAAAACTTAAAAAAATATAGTTAAGCTAACTTATGAAATAAGGGAATGATCTTTGGATTATTCCCTTATTGTTTATGAAAATCACATTAGAATATTAGACTAATATATTCTAATATTTGTATAGCACTGAAAAACAGTCAATAAATACCGTATAATTTGAAACATTGTATAATGTAGGTACGTAATAGGTTTTGATTTAAGCATTGCTTAATGTTTTACGGGGGAAATAATTTATACAAATGAAAATGGGGAAATTCAAATTAAACAGGGGGAAAAAAAACCGAATAGCATTGTTATTGGGTTTTTGTTTTGTATTGGTAAGTGTTAATGCTCAACAACTAAGTACAACTGAAGCGCTTGCTTCTTTAAAAGAAGGAAATAAGAGATACATTAATGGTAAAAGTTCTCATCCTCACCAAAACCAACATCAGCGCGATATCACCTGGGAGGAAGGGCAACATCCTTTTGCAACTATTATTGCATGTTCTGATTCCAGAGTACCGGTAGAGTTAGTTTTTGATGTAGGTATTGGAGATGTTTTTTCAATTCGTGTTGCTGGTAATGTTTGTGATATTGATGAAGTAGGTTCTATTGAATATGGAATAGCTCACTTAGGTACACCTGTGCTAGTTATTTTAGGGCATTCGAGTTGTGGAGCTGTAACAGCTGTAACACGTGGTGATGAAGTTCATGGGAGCATACCTGCTTTGGTTGATAATATTACTCCGGCAGTTGAATTGGCAAAGCATGAACATGGATCTGAATTTTCAGAGGAGCTGTTAAACGCAGCTATCGAAAACAATGTATGGCAATCAATCGAAGATCTTCTGACTCATAGCCCTGATGCAAGAGACTTAGTTAAAAAAGGCGATTTGGTGATTGAGGGAGCTATTTATGACTTGCATACAGGTGAAGTTAAATGGCTCGGACATCATCCAAAAGAAAAGAAGCTTTTGAGTTCACATGGGAGTTATGGTGGTCAACACTAATAGAAGATGATTAATAGGTCTAAGAATTGTCTTTGTTGATTGATTCTTATACTTTATTTCGATTTAAAGGGGAACAATGAGGGGGAAAACATTAGGGCAAATTTTGATCATGAAATTTGCTTTGATAATAATAGTAAATTCTTTATGTGTTAGCGTTCAGGCGTCTGTAAGTAATGAATTAGATGAATTAAAGGGACAACATTCTGTAGTCATTAATTCAGTTGAAGATTATCAAGATACTATTGAGAATAATGCTTTAAAAGGTAAGAGAGATTTTTCCTTTGTTATTTTTATTGTTGTTATGGTAATCGTTATCATTGGAATCTATTTTCTAATGATTAATCGTAAGACCAAACTTAAATTAAAAGTTAAAGGTCAAGTCTTATCCATTTCTGTTTCAATATTATTATTTCTATTAATTGTTGGAATAGGATCTTGGTTCTATATGAGAAAGATCGGACAGGAATTAACATCTATTTCTCATAAAGATATGCCACTTACAAAAATAGTTACAGCAATTGAAATTCATCAATATGAGCAAGCCTTAACTATTGAGCGTATACTGAAATATTCATATGATCAGCAGCGTGATTTCAGTTCTGAGATACAGTCGATGGAACAAAAGTTTAACAAATTGGCTATAACAGCTAATGAAGAGTTAAAAAAAGCAGAGAAGTTGTGCGTCAATGCTATCAAAGATGAAAACGACAAATTGGTTTTAGCGGAATTTAATCGTGTTTTAGAGATCTTGAAATCAATTGAAAATGAACATAGTCATTTTAATAAAGAAGCCAATCAATTATTTCAATATATTTCGGAACAAAAGATTGAGGAGATTTATGCGATAGAAAAGACACTAGAGAAAGAAGAGCGTGATTTAGATAATGAGTTAACGAATCTGATCAACGAGATAGAATTATTTACAGCGAAGGCCGTAAGTAAAGCCGAAGAGCATGAAAAGAATGCTATTTCGATTATGTCTGTCTTATTTCTGATGGCTATTCTTATTGGCACATTTTTATCAATTAACATGTCATCTCGCATATCTAATACTGTTAAGCAAGTGTTATTTGTAAGTCAGAAAGTAAAAGACGGCGATCTTACATTGGATATTAATGTAGATGATAGTAATAAAGATGAGTTAACAGAATTATCTTTCTCTTTTAAGCAATTGGTTCATTCATTACACGGTATTGTTCATGAAATTATATATGGCGCCGAAAATATCACCATTGCAAGTGAAAGAATGAGTTCTATGTCGCAACAGGTAAGTAGTGGGGCATCTGAACAAGCATCTTCAACCGAAGAAATCTCTTCATCAATGGAGGAGATGTCATCAATTATTGAGCAAAATTCAGCCAATGCATCGCATACTGAGGATATTTCAAGAAAAACATCCGATAGTATGTCGTTATTAGATGTCAAAGCCAAAGAAAATGAAAAAGCAGTAAATATCATTTCAGAAAAAATTGCCATTATAAATGAGATTGCTATTCAAACAAATATTTTGGCGTTAAATGCTGCGGTTGAAGCAGCTCGAGCAGGCGAACACGGTAAGGGATTTGCTGTTGTTGCGGCTGAAGTAAGGAAACTGGCTGAAAATAGTAAAGTGGCTGCTAACGAAATAATTGAGTACGCCAAACAAATGAAAGAAGCATCTGATGCAACAGGAATGATGATCAATGAAATTAATCCTGAGATACATCATTCGTTTGATCTTATTTTAGAGATATCAGCAGGTAGTAAAGAGCAGAAAACAGGAAGTAATGAAATTAATTCTGCCTTACAAATTCTGAATCAGGTAACACAAGAAAATGCAGCATCATCGGAAGATATGGCTAGCAATGCCGAGGAATTGGCTAGTCAGGCTGAACAATTAAGAGAGTTGGTTTCATTCTTTAAAATTAAAGTGGCAGGTTAAGTCAAACGTATACATATTAGACAATCATTTAAAAAAGCTGTAAGCTATCAGCCATTAGCTTTCAGCTTTTTTGAATATTGCCTTTATCCTTCTTACTTTTGCGGCACTAAAAAAATAGTGCATGTTTTATCAGTGGGGAAATAATAAGCGATACAACGATTATAGCTCGTATATAAAAAATACTTTTGGCGAACGCGTTCAAAAATTATCTGTTAATGCAGGTTTTACTTGTCCAAATAGAGATGGAACCAAGGGCGTTGGAGGTTGTGCGTTTTGTAATAACAGTACTTTTAATCCAGCCTATTGCGGACCAGAAAAGAGTATAACAGAGCAGCTAGAGCAAGGTATTTCCTTTTTTCAGCCAAAGTATAAAACCATGCAATACCTGGCTTATTTTCAGGCATACAGTAATACATACGGCGAAACACAAGAGCTTTTAAAATTGTATAAAGAGGCTTTGGATCATCCTTTAGTAAAAGGATTAGTGTTAGGAACACGCCCTGATTGTATTTCAGATGATTTATTGCAGCATTTGGCCGAATGGCAAAAAGAGTATTACATAGCTATTGAGTTGGGAGCAGAGTCTACATTGGAAAGTACCTTGGTAGACATTAATCGTGGCCATACTTATGCCGAAACAGTTGAGACTACCAAACGAATTGATGCGTATAATATTCCTGTTGGAATACATTTAATTTTAGGATTGCCCGGTGAATCCAGATTAGATATACTTAATCACGCAAAGGAGATCTCTAGATTACCCGCTAATTTCTTAAAATTACATCAACTCCAGATTGTTAAAGGAAGTGCATTTGCTAAAAAGTATCGATTAAACCCTGAAAGTTTCAATCTTTATTCTGCCGAGGATTATATTGAGCTAGTAGTTGATTTTATTGAGCGCATGAATCCTGAAATTGTTTTGGAACGGTTTATTAGTCAGGCACCACACGATTTGTTAATAGCACCACGTTGGGGACTTAAAAATTTTGAGTTTGTTGCCAAAGTTGAAAAACGATTGAAAGAACGTGATACCTGGCAAGGGAAGTTGTTTGATACAGCCAAATAATTTGATAGCTACCTCTCCAAAATGAGGAGAGGTGTTTTTAGCTTTTATAAATTAATTACTTTATCTGCATTTGTTTGTAAAGTGATAATATCCATCATAGTACCTTTAATTCCAGTAGCTATATCATCAGCAATACCATAGTGGTTAAGACAAGTTCCACATGCAATAATTTTAACACCACGTTCTTCCAGTTTTTTCATCTGCTCAAGTACCGGACTATCATTTACAATTAGCTTAACACCACTATTGTACAAAGCTATAAATGAAGGTAAGCGGCTGTCTTCATCTAAAATACGTAAATAATTACCTATTAGTTTAAGACCTAATTCTTCATCTCCTTCACCCATTCCATAACGGGTTATTTGAAGTAATTCGCAAAGTGGTTTCATGTTATAAAGGTTAAAGGTTGAAGGCAAAATTCATACTTGTTACTTTTGCCTTTCAATTTTTGACTTGTTTTATTTGAAAACTCTTTCTAAAATATCAGTTACACGAGCCGCAGGATCTTGTCTGATGTTTTTCTCTTCATCAGCAATTTTAATAAATAAGCCGTCTAACGCCTTTTCGGTCAGGTAATGATCCAAATCTACATTAACGGTATTTAACCCGGCCATTTGCCCCAAGGGATTACCCGCAATTTTATTCCATTTACTGGTAAGAGTTTCCCACGATTCATTGGTTGAAATACCTGCTGCAATTTCTTTGTCTAATGATTTTTGAATCTTAGGATTGTACAGATTAAATAATTCCTGATAAGTCGAATTCCTCAAATATTTAGTAGCAGCATCTGTTTCTCCGTTTAAAATAGAAAAAGCATCTTGAATAGTCATTTTTTTAACGGCTCCCCAAAATACAGGACCGGCTTCTTTAGCTGCATCTTCGGCAGCACGATTAATACTTTTTATTACATCATTAATCATTTTATCGCCACCCGGAATTTTCGAAACATTATCTACAATAATATCTGCTTCTTTTGGGAGCATAATTTTAACCAATTCATCTCCATAGTAACCATTCGTAACGCCTAATCTGGCCGAAGCAGAATCGGTTCCAACACGTAAAGCTTCTTTTAATCCATTAGCTACGTCTTCTTCTGTTAATGGAACATCTATCGGAAGACTTTCTGCTATTTTGGTTAATTCAGCACATGATGCTAAAATAACACCCAGCAAAAAAATACATATTTTTTTCATTTAGGTTGTGAGTTAATTTTGTCATTGATTTATAAGATGAAAGTCATGTAAATCATTTAGTATCTAAAGATCTAACATCTAATAGTCTACATTCTCTTCTTTTTGAATTTTTGAGGTTTTGCTCCCCTAAACTTAGTGTGTTTTTTAGAATTATGTCCTTTTTCTTGTCGATTTTCTTTTTCAGGAAATAGTTTTTTAATCATATCAAAACGGTTCAGTTTCTTCAATCGATCTTTAATCTGGTGTTGATATTCTTTTTTATACCAGAATAAAAACATACGTTGATTCAATTTATCTTTCTTCGAAACAGGGGTATACATTTTTTCTAAAGTATACGGATGATATCCTGAATGATAAATAACCGTTGCAACCGTCATGGGGGTTGGAGTAAAATCCTGAACCTGTTCTAATTTAAAATCAAGGTCATGGGTTTCGCAAGCCAAATTAGCCATGTCTATTTCTTCACTTCCAGGGTGGCTTGAAATGAAGTATGGGATTATTTGTTGATTCAGTTTTTTCTCTTTGTTGATACGATCAAAATCGGCCTTGAATTTGTAAAATAGTTTAAAACTAGGTTTACGCATTACATTCAAAACCTGGTCTGAAGTATGTTCGGGCGCCACTTTTAATCGACCGGAAACATGCTGTGTGATCAGTTCTTCCATGTACTCTTTATGGCTTTCTTTTTCCTTTGATGTTGCCATGTTATTGTACAACATATCATATCGAACTCCACTACCAATAAATGCCTTTTTAATTCCTTTCATATTATTAACAGATCGATAAAGGTCTGTCATTGCAGTATGATCGGTATTTAAGTTGGTACAAATGTTAGGATGAATACACGAAGGACGCGTGCAACGTTGACATATTTTAAGGTTTTTACCTTCCATTTTGTACATATTGGCACTTGGGCCTCCTAAATCAGAAAGGTATCCTTTAAAATCGGGCATTTGGGTGATTTGCTCTACCTCGTTCAAAATACTTTCTTTCGAACGCGATGCAATAAATTTTCCTTGATGTGCCGAAATAGTACAAAAACTACATCCTCCAAAGCATCCCCGATGCATATTAACCGAGAATTTTATCATTTCAAAAGCCGGAATAGGGCCTTTGGCTATATATCTAGGATGTGGTAACCGGGTATAAGGTAAATCAAACGAAGCATCCAATTCTCCAGTAGTCATGGGCGGGTAGGGAGGATTGATTACAATTTGTTGTTCCCCTACTTTTTGTATCAGACGAGCCGCATTCCAACGGTTGGATTCTTCTTCAACGTATCTGAAGTTACGTGCATACTTTAATTTATCATCAAGGCATTCTTCGTGAGAAGCCAACTCTATATCTTTCCAGTTTTTGTTTTTTGGAAGATCATGATCCTTATTTTGCAAGAAAGCAGTTTGCGGAATCGTTTTAAGCGAATCTAAAGGAACACCTCTTTCAATCAAGCGAATAATTTCCAGTAGAGGTTGTTCACCCATTCCATATACCATTAAATCAGCTTTTGCATCAGCCAAAATACCTGGTTTTAGTTTATCCGACCAATAATCGTAATGTGTTACTCTTCGCAACGAAGCTTCAATGCCACCTAATAATACAGGTACGTCAGGATAAAGATCTTTAAGGATGTTACAATAAACAACAGAAGCGTAATCAGGTCTTTGCCCGGAGCGACCATCGGGAGTATAGGCATCGTTAGAACGCAAACGTCGGTTTGCTGTATAATGGTTTACCATTGAATCCATTGCACCTGCCGTAACTCCAAAAAAGTAATTGGGACGTCCCAGTTTTTTAAAGTCACGCAAATCATCTCTCCAGTTAGGCTGTGGTACAATGGCAACTTTTAATCCGTGGGATTCAAGCATCCGTCCGATAACAGCAGCGCCAAATGAAGGGTGATCGATGTAGGCATCTCCCGTAAAAAGAATGACGTCTATACTGTCCCAACCTCTCTTTTCCACCTCTTTGGCTGATGTTGGCAGCCAATCTTCCATTTTATATCTCTTATCCAGTTTCATCGTTGCAAAAGTATCTAAATTCTGATGATTTCAATTAAAACTTAATATATCGGTTCTGAAATGTGCAATTTTCAGAATATTACAGTTTTAACAATATAACCACAAAAAGAGTTAAAGGTTTTTTTTTATATTTTAAAACCAATGTTAACTTTGTAAGGAAAAATTTGGTTTATGACAGATCCAAATAACGAATTAATTGTTGAATTAAAGGAAAAAATAAACAAGCTGGTTGCTCGGTATAAAGGCCTGGAGGCAGAGGTAAGGTTATTGGAAGAGGAGAAAGGACGTTTAACCGACCAATTGGAGATGGTTAATAATGATTATACCAATCTTGAGCATCGTTTCAACAATTTAAAATTAACGAAAGACTTGGTGTCGGGAAGCGCTGAAGCTGGTGATACCAAGAAAAGGATTAACCAAATTGTGCGGGAAATTGATAAGTGTATTGCACTGTTAAACCGTTAAGCTGAATAAATGGACGAGAAACTCTCAATACGAGTAAATGTAGCAGACCGTTTTTATCCTTTGCGAATTGATCGCAAGGATGAGGAACGCATTCGTCTTGCAGCTAAATTGATTAACGATAAGGTTTTACAATATAAACAACGCTACTCTGATAAAGATGTACAGGATTTCTTGGCAATGGCCTCGCTCCAGTATGTTATTAAATTGTTAGAGTTGGAAAACCAACATGACGTAGATCCAATGATTGAAGCAGTTCGTGATTTAAATGAACAATTGGATAATATATTGTCTGATAAATCAGATCAGGTTTTTTAGTTAATTAATTGTAACATACAATATACCCGCATTATACATTCTGCATGAAATTTCATGTCAGTCGTTATGATGCGGATTTTTTATATATATTAAACCGATAAAGATGGGAATTGAAATAACAATTGGTATTGTTTCATTTCTGGTTGGAGGCTTTTTAACATGGCTGTTAATTTCAAAAGCACTGAAATCCAGAAGTGAGAAGATCATAAAAGAAGCGGAGGCTGAAGCTGAAGTGATCAAGAAGGATAAGATCCTTCAAGCCAAAGAGAAATTTTTACAGTTGCGTTCTGAGCATGAAAAGGAAATAAATAACCGAAATTCAAAGGTTGTTGTTGCCGAAAACAGAATTAAACAAAAAGAAAGTTCTTTAGCACAAAAATTAGAAGAACAAGCTCGAAAACGAAAAGAAGTTGAAGCTATTCGTGACAATTTAACTGCTCAATTAGAAATAGTTGAGAAAAGAGAAACTGATGTTCAACACATGCATAAACAACAAGTTGAGCAGTTGGAAGCCATTTCTGGTATGTCAGGTCAAGAAGCGAAAGATATGTTGATTGAAAGCATGAAAGCAGAGGCTAAAACCGAAGCAATGTCATATGTCAACGATATTATGGATGAGGCTAAAATCAATGCTAATAAAGAAGCTAAACGAATAGTCTTGCAAACCGTTCAACGTGTTGCTACCGAAACTGCAATAGAGAATTCGGTAACTGTTTTTCACATCGATTCTGATGAGATGAAAGGTCGTATTATTGGACGTGAGGGGCGTAATATTCGTGCTTTAGAGGCTGCTACAGGTGTTGAAATTATTGTGGATGATACACCGGAAGCAATTGTACTTTCTGCTTTTGATCCAATGCGTCGAGAAATTGCTCGTTTAGCATTACATCAGTTAGTAACAGATGGTAGAATTCACCCTGCTCGTATAGAAGAGGTTGTGAATAAGGTACGTAAGCAAGTTGAAGAAGAAATTATTGAAACTGGTAAACGTACTTCAATCGATTTAGGAATTCATGGTTTACATCCTGAATTAATTAAATTGGTGGGTAAAATGAAGTATCGTTCATCGTACGGTCAAAACTTGTTACAACACTCGCGCGAAACAGCCAACCTTTGTGCTATTATGGCATCAGAATTAGGATTGAATCCTAAGCGTGCAAAACGTGCCGGTTTGCTGCATGATATTGGTAAAGTATCTGACGAAGATCCGGAATTACCACACGCAATTTTGGGTATGAAGTTAGCTGAGAAATACAAAGAGAAACCAGATATTTGTAATGCAATTGGTGCTCACCACGATGAAGTGGAAATGACAACAATGATTGCTCCAATTATTCAGGTTTGTGATGCTATTTCAGGTGCTCGTCCAGGTGCTCGTCGCGAAATTGTTGAAGCATATATCAAACGTTTGAAAGACTTGGAATCAATGGCTTTATCATATCCAGGTGTAATGAAGACGTATGCTATTCAGGCAGGTCGTGAATTACGTGTAATTGTTGGAGCTGAGAAAACTTCAGATAAAGAAGCAGAACAATTATCTTATGATATTGCACGTAAAATTCAAACAGAAATGACTTATCCTGGTCAGGTTAAAATTACTGTGATAAGAGAAACACGAGCAATTAGTTATGCGAAATAGAGTTAATTGTTATAATATATGGAAGAGCGGCAAATTTGCCGCTCTTTTTTTGTCTTTATTTCATCAAGTGAATTAACAAAATAGTAAACGTAAAAAAAACATTGTACTTTTATCAATTCAAAATACAAGATCAAATTGAAAAAAATTGAGAATAAAAGTGTATTAGTAACAGGAGGGGCAGGCTTTATTGGTTCAAACCTTGTTGAAACACTTCTAAGACAAAATAATAAAGTTGTTTGCCTGGATAACTTTGCCACAGGAAAAAGAGTTAACATTGAACCCTTTTTGTCCAATTCTGATTTTACCTTAATTGAAGGGGACATTCGTAATTTGAATGATTGTAAGAATGCTGTTGCAGGAATGGATATTGTATTACATCAGGCAGCTTTAGGTTCTGTGCCTCGATCAATAAAAGATCCGATTACATCAAATGATGTTAATGTGGGAGGGTTTGTAAATATGTTGGTGGCAGCTAGAGATGCTGAAGTAAAGCGCTTTGTCTATGCTGCTAGTTCTTCAACTTATGGAGATAGTAAAAATATGCCTAAAGTTGAACATATTATAGGTAAACCCCTGTCTCCCTATGCTATTACAAAATATGTAAATGAGCTTTATGCCGATGTATTTGCGCGATTATATGATATGCAAATCATAGGTTTACGTTACTTTAACGTTTTTGGTCGTCGTCAGGATCCAGATGGAGCATATGCGGCAGTTATACCAAAATTTGTTAAATTGCTGCTCGAAAAACAATCGCCAGTCATCAACGGAGATGGTACTTTTTCGCGTGATTTTACCTATATTGAGAATGTTATCCAAGCTAATCAATTAGCAGCTACAGTAGAATCTGATGAAGCTATTAATACAGTTTATAATGTTGCTTATGGAGACCGTACAACATTAAATGAGTTGGTTAATTGGTTAAAGGAATTTTTAGCTGAATTTGATAAGGATATCTCTAAAGTGGATATTGTATATGGCCCAGAAAGAGAAGGTGATATACCACATAGTTTAGCATCCATCGATAAGGCAAAAAAACAATTAGGATATAATCCACAATATAGTATTAAAGAAGGATTAAAAGAAGCCATTAGTTGGTATTGGAATAACTTAAAATAAACAAGAGAAAAAATTATTATGCCAAAGGTTGCATTAATTACAGGTGTAACAGGTCAGGATGGTGCCTACCTGTCAGAATTCTTATTAAAAAAAGGATATATTGTACATGGTTTGAAACGCCGTTCAAGTTTGTTTAATACAGATCGTATTGATCACTTGTATCAGGATCCCCATGTTGAAAATCGTAATTTCACATTGCATTATGGCGATTTGACTGACTCAACCAACCTAATACGTATTATTCAAGAAGTTCAACCGGATGAAATATATAACCTGGCTGCAATGAGCCATGTTAAGGTTAGTTTTGATACACCTGAATATACAGCTAATGCTGATGGTATTGGTACATTAAGAATATTAGAGGCGATACGTTTATTAGGCTTAACAAAGAAAACAAGAGTTTATCAGGCGTCAACATCTGAGTTATATGGTTTAGTGCAGGAAGTACCACAATCAGAAAGAACACCTTTTTACCCTCGTAGTCCATATGCAGTTGCTAAAATGTATGCGTATTGGATTACTGTGAACTATCGAGAAGCATATAATATGTTTGCTTGTAATGGTATCTTATTTAATCATGAGAGTCCTTTACGTGGTGAAACATTTGTAACTCGTAAAATTACACGTGCAGTTGCTAAAATTGGTTTAGGAATGCAAGACTGCCTGTATTTAGGTAATATGGATTCGAAACGTGACTGGGGGCATGCAAAAGACTATATTAAAGCCATGTGGTTAATTCTTCAGCAAGAAAAACCTGAAGATTATGTTATTGCTACCGGAGTAACAACAACAGTGCGCGATTTTGTTAAAATGGCATTTGCCGAAGTGGGTATTGAATTGGAATTTAAAGGAGAAGGTGAAAATGAGGTGGGATATGTCACAGCATGTAATAACCCTGAATTTCAAGTTGAAGTAGGTACCGAAGTCGTAAAAGTAGATCCTCGTTATTATCGTCCAACAGAGGTTGATTTATTAATTGGAGACCCAACAAAATCGAACGAAAAATTAGGTTGGAAACCAGAATATGACCTTGCCGGTTTGGTGAAAGATATGATGGAGTCTGATGTTAAATTGATGCAGAAAGATAAATACCTTCGTGAAGGAGGATACGAAACTCTCAATTATTTCGAATAATGCAAAAAAATGCAAAAATATACATTGCCGGCCATCGTGGATTGGTCGGCTCTGCTATTTTAAGAGGATTAAAGGAACAAGGATATACCAATTTTGTTACCCGTACTCGTAAGGAATTAAACTTATTGGATCAACAAGCTGTTACCGCTTTTTTCGAAGAAGAAAAACCCGAATATGTATTTTTAGCTGCTGCCAAAGTAGGTGGAATTATGGCTAATAATATTTACAGAGGTGCCTTTATTTACGAAAATTTACAGATTCAAAATAATATTATACATTCGGCATATCAGGTTGGAGTACAGAAATTACTGTTTTTAGGAAGTTCTTGTATCTATCCTAAAAATGCTCCACAGCCATTAAAGGAAGATTGTCTTCTTTCGGAGGAATTGGAATATACCAATGAACCATACGCAATTGCTAAAATTGCAGGGATTAAAATGTGCGAATCGTATAATCTTCAATACGGAACTGATTATATATCGGTGATGCCAACTAATTTATATGGTCCAAACGATAACTATAACCTTGAAACCAGCCATGTTTTACCAGCATTAATTCGTAAAATGCATTTGGGAAAACTGTTAAAAGCTAATGATTGGAATAGCATTGATAATGATCTAAATACCCGACCGATAGAAGATGTTTCAGGTTCATCATCAAAAGAAGAGAAAATTGGCATTCTGGAAAAATATGGTATTTATCAAAAAGAAGATGATGTGGTAATTACTTTATGGGGAAGTGGTAAACCAATGCGCGAATTTTTACATTCTGATGATATGGCGGCTGCTTGTATCTATGTAATGAATAGTATTTCTTTCAAAGATGTAGCAAAAGATAAAACTGAGGTTCGAAATACGCATATTAATATTGGATGTGGAGAGGATTTAACCATTAAAGATTTAGCTTTAACCATAATGGATATTGTTGGTTATAAAGGTAAGTTATTATGGGATGCAGAAAAACCTGATGGAACAATGCGTAAGCTAATGGATGTTTCTAAACTTGAAAAATTGGGTTGGAAAGCAACTATTTCATTAAAAGACGGTATCGCAAACGTTTACGGAAAATATTGTAAAAATTTAGGTTAGTAAAAGTAGTTTTAAAAACTATATTTGTGGAAAATACTAATCTGATGAAAAGAATATTCCGCATTTTTACATTGGGCTTTGCAAGTACAATCTTATTGATGGCTTGTAGTAAAAGCGATAGCCCTGAAAAAGATACAGAAGCTCCAACAATTGAATTTACTAAACCTTTATTGGATGGTACAACAAACTATTCAAAAGGGGTAGAGATGGGGCTCAATGCTACATTTAAGGATAATAAAGAGTTATCGAAATGTGTTGTAACAATTGAGTATCTTGATCAAAGTATTGAATCGGCTTCATTAAAAGGTTTTGGAAGCCCATGGGCACCTGCTGAAAATAATGAATCATACGAAATAGATTTAAGTGGGGAAACTGAGACAGTAAACGCAAATTTATTTGATGAAGCCATTGAAATGAATTGCTTAGGTGGTGCCTATCAACTTAAATTTGTTGTAACTGATAAAGAAGGGAATGAGTTAATAACAAATGTTGATGTTACAATTCAGTAAAAAGAATATAAGCATATAGAAAAGGGCTTGCAGCCCTTTTTTTATATCTAAACCATAATAAAAGACTGTGATGTACGATTTTGATAAGATTATTGACAGATCAGAAACAAACACTTATAAGTTTGATCTACGAGAAAAGAATTTTGGAACAAATGA
The DNA here is from genome assembly GCF_963668385.1 of uncultured Carboxylicivirga sp. Taxonomy (GTDB): domain Bacteria; phylum Bacteroidota; class Bacteroidia; order Bacteroidales; family Marinilabiliaceae; genus Carboxylicivirga. The sequence continues at coordinate 4,622,053 of NZ_OY764327.1, read as the reverse complement.
TGTGATTCCATTGTGGGTTGCTGATATGGATTTTGCGGCTGCTCCTGAAATTCATGAGGAGATTCGAAAACGTGCAGCTCATGAAATATTTGGGTATACTATTAGGAAAGATGATTTTAATGAAGCCATAAAGAATTGGTGTGATTATAAGCATGATTGGAATATACAAACTAATTGGATTGAATATTCACCAGGAGTTGTACCAGCATTGGCCTTTTCTATTTTGGGCTTAACTGAACCAGGAGATGGTATTATCATCAATACACCTGTGTATCCACCATTTCATTCGGTAGTTTCCGATAATGGACGTAAATTAATTAAGAATTCGTTGATTCAAGATAATGGAAAATATGTATTTGATTACGAGGCGTTCGAAAAAGAAGCTGCAAAAGCAAGTACAAAACTTTTTATACTTTGTAATCCGCATAACCCTGTAGGAAGAGCTTGGTCAAAAGAAGAGCTGCAAAAAATAAATGAAATTTGTATAAAACATAATGTAATTGTTTTGGCTGATGAAATTCACTCTGACCTTGTATGGTGGGGGAAACAACATAAACCTTTTGCCTCATTAAACGAAGAAGCAGCTGCTAACTCTCTCACATTCATGGCTCCATCCAAAACTTTTAACATAGCAGGTTTTAATACATCCTATGTGATTTCATCCAACCCCAAATTATTATCCATCTACCAAAAAACGCAAAACAGACTTCAGGTACATTTAGGGCATGTGTTTAGTAGTTTGGCGCTGACATCAGCTTATAATTTAGGAAGACCTTGGTTAAAAGAATTAACTTCATACATTGAAGGAAATATCAAAATGGTTGATGACTTTCTGAAGACGAATTTACCAGAAGTAAAAATGCAAATACCTGATGCAACATATTTGCTTTGGTTGAATTTCTCGGAATGGAATCTTAATCATAATGATTTAAAGAATCACCTTATAAGCAAAGCCAAGGTGGGCCTAAATGATGGAACGAGTTTTGGTGTAGAAGGAAAAGGTTATATGAGATTAAATGTGGCAAGTCCACGTTCGATTTTAGAACGTGCATTAAATCAAATTGTCGATACAAAACCTTATTGATTTACATGAAAAGGTTTAGAAAATTAATTCCGGTCATTGTTGTGGTAACTTTGGCCGGTTGTAGTGTATTACTTAAGACTAGAAGTATTAAAAACAATTCCGATCGAATAGTTTTTACAAACAACGACACACTTATTTTTAAAACCTTTTCAAAGAAAAACAAGATTGATTCGGTTGTTTTAAATGATGATGTTTTTATTGTAGGGAAATATACTTTTCAATTTCCATTAAGCGATTTAAATGGTGGAATACATCAGTTTGACTGGAGTTTTAACTTATCGAATGGTAAAGTAAAAAGGATTAGTAAAGAATTCCTGATAGTAGCAGACTCTGCACCTAAAACGATTGTAATCGATGATTATAAAAAGGTGAAGCATAATACATCATTATTCACGCAAGGACTAGAGTTTTACAATGATGTTCTATACGAATCAGCTGGTAAGTATGGTGAATCAACTATCAATATAATTAACCATCAAACAGGTGATATTATTAAGCGGCAGAAGTTAAAGAATAACCTGTTTGCCGAAGGGCTTACTTTTGTAAATCATACAATAAATCTACTTACCTGGAAGGAAGGTAGTATTATAAAATTTGATTCTGACCTCAATTTACTTACTCAAGCAGATTATCATCGTGAGGGCTGGGGGCTTTGTTCTGATGGAGAAAATTTAATTGCTTCTGATGGATCTGAACATCTGTATCTCATCAATCCTGCAACATTGAATGTAATTAGAGAGCTTGTGGTATTTAACCATGAAGGAACAATCGATCAGCTTAATGAGTTAGAATGGATCAATGGATATGTAATGGCTAATGTTTGGGGAAAGGATTATATTGTGATTATTGATCCTGTAACAGGAGTTGTTGTTTACAAAATTGATTTTGCAAATATCATACAGAAATACAATTTGCAAAGTGAAGGTACCTTAAATGGTATTGCATATAATAAACTACAGCAAGAGATATATCTGACAGGAAAAAATTGGTCTTATTATTTTATAATTTCTCTTCCCAAAGAGCTTCAATTGCGCAATAAATGAGTAAAATTTTGATATGCTGTGATTCCTTTAAAGGAACTCTGTCAACTTTTGAAGTGAATAAAATTATAGAAGATGAACTAAAGTATGCAGGTTTTAATTGTATCACATTACCAATGGCTGATGGAGGAGAAGGATCTTTAGATATAATTGCTTTCCTGAAAAAGAAGCTTCAACATGTTCAAACTTATACTCCTGATCATCGTCTAATTAATTCAATTTATTATATAGATAAGAATAAAGCCTATATTGATATAGCTTCTTCTGGAGGGCTTAGCCTTGTTGATCCTAAGAACCGAAAACCTCTTCAACTTAGTACTTATGGTGTTGGACTAATTGTGAGAGATGCTATTGATAAAGGAGTTAAAGAAATCGATCTGTTTCTTGGTGGAAGTGCGACAGTTGATGGAGGCTCAGGTTTACTATATGGTTTAGTTGAAGCAGAAATCCCTAGTTGTAATCCATTAGCAAATTTCAATATAAACCTGTTTTCATCACTAAATAATTTGCTCAAAGACATAAAGGTCAATATAATTACAGATGTTGATAATGTAATATTAGGTAATAATGGAGCAGCAGCAATTTTTGGTCCGCAAAAAGGTGCATCTCCTTCTGAAGTTGTGATACTTGAAAGGTATATGTTTGAATGGGTTGAGCTATTACAAACTTATTCTAATATTAAATTGAATACTATAAAAGGATTAGGAGCTGCCGGAGGCATTGCATTACCATTTGTAACATTCAGTAAGACTAATTTAATAAGTGGTTATGAGTATTTTGATAGTCTATTAAAATATTTCGATGCAATACAAAATAGTAATATTGTAATTACAGGCGAAGGCTGTATCGACAATCAAACTATGATGGGAAAAGGTCCGGGACAATTGGCAAAAGAAGCGAAAAAGCAAGGGAAAACAGTAATTGGAATTGGAGGTATGGTAAAAGCAAAACCTGCAGTTTTTGATAAGGTGTTTTCAACTACTACGGAGGGTGTATTTAATTTACATTTAATGGATAACGTAAAAGAGCGCCTAAAAAGTACCGCCAAAGAAGTATCGAATTACTTAATAAGAGAATGAAATATATCAAAATAGTCTAACCTTATGCATATTCTTGCGTAATCCCAATTGATAAATCCAAGACAAAAAAGTGGAAATCCTACGACGATTAGTATTGTCGAGTTGTGAAGTTGGTCGTCTTATTATCAAACTAATTTGATTTTTAGCTACTACCACTTCATATGAAGAAATAAAAATTGTCAATAATAAATTGATGATAGTAACATTAACCGTAACAAGTATTTATCTATGAAAAAAGTAGCATTATTGTATATATATATGATGATTGCCTTTGCAGGATTTAGTCAGGAGAATCCGAAAATATCGGAAGATTCCTTCCATTCTGCAGATACTAAAAATTCAGAGTCCTTAAAAAAAATATTAAAAACTGCAGAGAGTTACTACAAAAAAGGGCATGATTATTATGGCGAAGCCTTAAAGTATTATTTAAGACTTGAGGAGCTTGCACCTGATAAGTCTGAGCTCAATTACAAAATTGGAGTTTGTTGCCTTTACTCATCAAATCCCAAAGCTGCTTTACAATACCTACAAAAATGTTCTCCAGATGTAGCTTCCGACTATCAACTACATTTAGGAAGAGCTTATCAATACAATCTGCAGTATGTAAATGCTCAACGAGCTTATGAAGTGTATGCTCTTTCATTAACTCCGGCAAAACAAAAAACGTTCTCTAAAGAATTAGAGCAACTTAAGAAAGAATGTATCTTTGGTGAACAAGCTATTCAGGATACACTGCCCGTATTTATCAAAAATTTAGGTCCTGTTATAAATACCTATTATGATGAGTATGCTGCTGTTTTTTCATCACATGGCGATTCTGCAATGTTTTTTACATCAAGGCGACCAACACGAGAGCCCAAACATTTAAAGCCAAGAACTAAGTATAAAGAACGGATATTGGTTAGTAAAAATTGCCTTTACAACCCCGTTGATGAAGTGGGTGAGCCAAAATTGATTGGACGTTCAGAAAGATCTTCCTTGAGCTCAAATAATAACATTAGCGTTTCGGGTATTATTGATGATAAACACCAACTTTTATACTATAAAGGAAAGAAGAACAATGGTGGCATCTATGCTGCTACTATTATGCAAGATCGTTTAGGTAATTTTAAGAAACTGAGAGGAAAAGTTGATCATATTGCTTACCAGGAAACCAGTATGTCTGCTGTATCCGACACAGTATCGAGTAATAAAGCTGATAAAAAGAGGCATAAGATACAACAAACAGCTTACTTTGTAAGTAATCACATGGGAGGCGAAGGAGGCAAGGATATATGGAAATGCACCTGGAAGAGAAAACTCAAATTCAAGCATATTGAGAATTTGGGATCTGAAATAAATACACCCTTTGATGAAGAAGCTGTTTTTGTAACTCCAGATGGTAAAACCTTGTATTTTGCTTCAAATGGGCACCAAGGAATGGGAGGATTTGATATCTTCAAATGTGAAAAACAACCAGATGGCTCATGGGGAAAGCCTGTAAACATGGGGTATCCAATCAATACTCCGGCTAATGAGTTATTTTATCATACAACACCAGATTCGATGTTTGCCCTTTTGGCCACTACGCGCGATGGTGGTTATGGAGGCTTAGATATTTACAAAGTTGAAAAAGACCCTCGAATTCCATTTCAAATGTTTGGGAGTGTAGTAAATATGGAGGATTCTTCAATGATTAATGCTACAATAAGTATTTTCAATATTCATTCTGATGACTTAATCACTTCAGTGAAGCAGGATACTATTGATAGTAGCTATTTGATTAATTTTGAGGATGTCGGTCCATATTGGGCTCAAATTGATGCTCCTGGATACCGTTCTGTAAAAGATACGTTACAGTGTCCATCAAAACGCAATAGTAAAATAGAAGCAAACTACGAATTAGAAAAGCTGAAGTATCCGTTTACACTATACGGTAAAGTTTTTGACATCATAAGTGCAAACCCAGTGCAGGCCGAAGTTGTTTTAAAATCAGAAACTGACAGTACATTATTCTACCGTGTTATTTCTGATAAAGAAACTGGTGAATATTCCATAACAATTGAAGATAAAGCAACATTTACTTTATCGGTTACTGCTAATGATTATTTTGCTTACGAAAATGAAATGAAACTGAAAGAGTTTTATTCCGACGAAGAGCAGAAATACATTAGTCTTCAGCCAAGTAAGGTACAATATTATTTAACAGGTACAATTAAAGATGAAAACACCAATGAGCTAATCGAAGGTAGAGTAAGTTTTACTCGACCTGGAGAAGATAAGCCTTTTGTGTATAGTTCACTTGATTCAATTTCGAAAAAATACACCATTAATGTTGAAGAAGCCGGGCCTTTTGTAATTCAGGTAGATGCTGATGGTTACTTTTTTATTAATGATACTCAGGAATTTGAAAGTGATTCAACACTTATTATTAAAGATTTCAAACTGAGAAAGATGACGTCTGGTGCCAAAATAGTGGTTGAAAATATTCTATTCAATACAGGAAAATCAACGCTCAAATCTTCTTCATTTGTTGAATTAGAAAAACTGGCGAATCTTTTAATCGAGAATAAAGATGTTAAAATAGAAGTATCAGGTCATACTGATAATGTTGGGTCTGCATCAGTTAATAAAAAGATATCAAAAGCTCGTGCCTTAGCAGTGAAAAACTACTTATTATCACGAGGAGTGGAGTCTGAACGTGTTACTTATACTGGTTATGGCTTTGATCAGCCAATAGCAGATAATAGTACAAAAGAGGGAAGGGCTCAGAATAGAAGGGTAGAAATTAAAGTAATTGAATAAAGCAAAGATTATGAACTTAAGATATTTAAAGATACCGTTTCTTTTTGCACTTATATTAATGGGTGCTTGTAAAGAAGAAACCATTGATTTGGATAAAATGCCGGATCCGGATAGGGATTACAGTCTAAGTGTTCCTTTAGCACAGGCATATTTTACAATGGGGTCTTTCATCGAGAAGTTAGATGATTCGGATTATTTGAGTTTTGAAGATGATGGTTTAATTGTGCATAGGTTTTACGAAACCTTTGAATTGGAACTTGAAGGAATGGTTACCTTAAATAATGTCAACTATTCAGTTAATCTTCCATTTGCAAATCCTACGCCTGAAAGTGTTGCTGTCAATCAAACCATTATTGATAAGTATATTATGAACGAAAGATTAGATGCTCGTTTTGATAGTGTATTTCTTGAGAGTGGTTTATTATCAGTCGATAATTTAAATCTTCCATCGGGATCTACCGGCAATATAACCATAGAGATACCGGAATTATTTAACCCTAGTGGAGAAGTATTTTCATATACTACATCTGTTAACAATTTCTCAGCCGAGAATATAAATTTAGATGATTACATTATTCGGTTCAGTACAGGAATTGATTCCAGTTATATTACCCTGAATACAAATTTAGATATTGAAGTTCCTGCATATGCAGTTGGAGCTATTGGAGTTGATTTTGGCATGAATGATTTAATAGCTGAAGTAACTTTTGGATACTTTGGTAATTATGCCGAAACTATTGTTGATTCAATGGAATTCGATGCCTTTGATTCAAACCAGTTTTTTGATGCTATTCAAATGGCTAATGTGTATGTTGATGTAAATACTATAAATTCGGTAGGTAGTTCTTTTAATCTTCAATTGGATGAAGTTGAGTTTTCAACATCCGGAACTGATCCAAAGCTATTGGAACTAGGTGATAATATTTTGGGCATAGAGGCTGCTACTTTTGGATTTCCAGTATTACCATCAGAACAGATTTTTAGCTATGATAAGGACAATTCTAATATATTGGATATAATTGAAGATCTGCCAAATAAGGTAAAAGTACAAATGACAGCAGTGTCCAATCCTGAAAATGATGAAAGTAAAGTTAATTTTCTTCACCATTATAACCACTTACAAGCCGATTTAGGGATTACTTTTCCATTGAATTTCAGAGCTATAGATTATCAAAGAGTTGACACCTTAAACTTAGATTTTAATGATGAGTTTGGTGATTCGGATGTCACAGATGCAATTGAGAATATTAATTTATATCTGGATGTATATAATGGATTACCGTTTGATATTGTGGTTGAAAGTATTACTGCACAAGATGCCAATTACAATAATATAGATTACTTAATTGCAAGCCCGGGAGAACACATTGCATCAGCAGTGCCCGATGAAGATGGTCATGTTAGTGAATCGGTTCATTCTGAAGTACAAATAACTCTTGATAAAGATCAGATTGATAAATTCCGTGATCAGAATATGAAATATATCGTAATAACCACCCAAGGAGCATCTTATGGAGCTTCTAATAGTGACAATACGTATATTAAAATATTTAAGGATAATAAGTTGGAAATGACATTATCTGCAGAGATCAAAGGTAATATACCTAATGATTAGTAAACCAGATGATTGTTTTACATTATACCCATTCAAATCGAATCATTCTTATGAAATCAATATTATTTAAATATATATTTATCATTTTTCTATTGGGTAGTTCATTATCGGCAATGGGCCAGGCTCCAATGTCGTTGTACTATCTTAAAAATACACCACAAAGTGTATTGATGAATCCGGCTAAAGAGCCACGCCCTAACTTCTTCATTGGCATACCCATGGTTAGTTCACTTACTTCTTTTCAGAGTGATGTACCTTTAACCAATTTTATTCAAGTAAATTCTGAAGGTATACCATTGTCTCCATTAAATAATGGTTTTGATTACGGAAAACTATATGATAAAATGGGTGATGGGCTTAACTTAAGAGTTGATCAGCAAATTATACCGTTAATGTTCGGATTCAGAACAAAAAAAGGATATTTCACCTTTTCATTTCGCGAGAAAGTAGCAATTAACTATGGTTTACCCAAAGGCTTTTTTATGCTGATGGAGAATGGTACACCTGACAACACAACCATTAGTTTAAAGGGCTTAAATATGCAACACACCATTTATCATGAGTTTGCATTTAGCTACAGTCGCCCGATAAATGATAAATTAACTGTTGCTGCACGTATCAAACCGTTGTTTGGAGTAGCGGCAACCAAAACAGATTTTTCTGAATTTGAGATACATACATCACGTACATCATACGATTTAATAGCTAATGCTGATATTTTAACATCAATACCTGGTATTGAAGATGTTGAATATGATGAAGATGGCTTTCCAACGGACATTGATATGGAAGATGTAGATACTGATTATCTGTTGAATAATTCATTGTCATTTACCAATCCGGGAGTTGCATTTGATTTGGGAGCTGTTTATGATTTAAATCAAAAATGGTCTTTTTCTGCAGCTTTAAATGATTTGGGAGCCATAAAATGGAAGGATAACCTTCACTCTCTTTCTGCGCGTGGATCATATAGTTATCAGGGAGCAAAAATCGATTCAAGTATCATTGATAACGAGGCAAAAATTGGAGATGATATTTTAGATTCATTATTGGCAGGAGTGAATGTTACACACGATGCAGAATCATTCAGAACCGGTTTAAGTCCTGTGTTGTATTTAGGAGCAGAATATAATGTTAATCACGTATTTTCATTAGGCTTTCTATCGCGCAGTATATTTCAAAAGGATTTTTACAGACAGGATTTTAATTTTTCGGCTAATTTGAATTTATACCACCGTTTAGCAACATCAGTAAACTATAATATTGATATAAGAGGTGTAAGTCATTTAGGACTTGGTGTATCGAGTTTTATAGGACCGCTGCAACTTTATGTAATGGTTGATAAAATACCAATGTCTTATCGAAACTATACCATTGATGGCGATGATATTCCAATATTTGGCGAAATGCAAAGTGCTTCGGTAATGTTTGGGTTAAATCTTGTTTTTGGATCAAAAGGTTTTAAAGATAAACCAATGCTTAATCTGCAAGAACGATAATAGATTAGTACATTAAAAATAGAGGTTGATTTGAATATCTAATTATTCAATCAGCCTTTTTTATTGGTCAGAATTGGATATAGAAAAACAGCTAAAAGAATAATAGCTGTACCAACGTAAAAACCAGCTGACATGAATTCACTTTGGCCAAATATTGTAAAAGCCAGAAGTATGCCATAAACAGGCTCCATATTAATGGCTAAAACCACCGTGTAAGCCGATAAATATTTCATTACATCCACAGCTGCTACAAATGCATAAGCAGTACAAATAACTCCTAAAATCAGTATAAAAAGCACATCCATTGTTGTTGGTACAAGCATTTTTTCATTAAATGTACCTGTTAAGGCAAGAAAAACTGTAATGGCTGCAAAACCACTGCCCATTTCGTAAAAACTAATGGTTACAGGATGATGTTTATCAATAAACAATTTGTTTAGTACTGTAAATAAACCTGCCAAAAAAGCCGATGTAAGTGCGGTTAGTATTCCTTTTAAATAACCTAATTCAAATTGAAAGATAAGGTATAAACCACTAATAATGATAATGCCTATAAATACTTCAATCCATTTAACTTTTTTTCGAAAGATGATAGGCTCAAGAAAACTAGCAAATAGGGTGGTAGAAGCCATACATCCTAGCGTTACTGACACATTTGAAATTTTAACAGCTCCAAAAAATGTGATCCAATGAAAGGCAACGACCAAACCAACTCCCATAATTTTTATGACATTCTTTTTACCTATTGCAAACGGAATACCTTTTAATCGCATAAAAATACCCAAAACAAGAGCTGCAATAAACATTCGATACCAAACCAATTGCGGGGCAGGTAAACTAACAAGTTTGCCTAAAATAGCAGTGAAACCATAGAGTAAAACTACAAAGTGGAGCTTGGCATGGCTTTTTACAATTGTTTTCATGTATCTATTTCTTGTTATATCGCCGCAAAAATATAAATACTTCAGATTATTGCAATTTGTCTTGTAAAACGAAAATGTCCGTGAGTAATTGGGTTGTTATTGTGTTGTGTACTTGTTTAATCTGAGTTTAATTACAAATTAAACTCAGATTAAACTCAAAGTAAATACATATTAAATTCGATTTTAATTGACTTTAATGTGCTTAGTATTACAATTTACTTTAAGTGAAAATTGGATATAAAGTGGTTATATCACATTACTGACTGGCTGCTGTTACCTATTTATCCATAATGAAAAAGCTGTAAATTGACATAATATCTACAAGCCAATCTTCAGCTACATATAGAATTTATAATAAATCATCTGGTGCATAGTGAACTTTATGACTAAAAGTGCTTTCTCTGCAGAGCAAATAAAAAATAACACTTTCAGACTTTATATAAATAGGTATTACTGGCCGACTAAAAATGAGAAAAACATAGAAACACATACACGATATATAATGGCACCTGAATTGTTAATACGCGTGGTTTATTCATTATATAGATATTCAATCTTTACGAAGTTGTTATATTATATACAGTGGATATACGTGTTTATAAATAAGCATAATGTAAATGATCAACGAATTTAATATATATGAGACATTGGTGATGATAATTGGTAAGTTATACATGTATTTGATCTTTGACTAGTATAATGATCTTATTTAAATATAAAACGGATGGCATTATGAATTTACACATGTAGATATTAACATTTTTTAAATATATCTATTATTGTAGATATGTATACTTTTATTTTCTTTGTTTCAAATACAGAAATTTTTCAATAAAAGAATCATGAATAAAAAATATGTCATTGTAGGAGGCGTTGCGGGCGGAGCAACAACAGCTGCACGTTTGCGCAGGGTAGACGAAAAAGCTGAAATCATCATGTTGGAAAAAGGACCACATATTTCATATGCCAATTGTGGCTTACCTTATTACATTGGTGGAGTAATAAAAGATCGACAGAATTTGATGGTTCAAACGCCCGAAAGTTTCAATTCATGGTTTAATATTGATATTCGCATTCATTCCGAAGTGACAGCTATTCAAGCTAATCAGAAGAAAGTATGTGTAACCAACCATCAAACAGGTGAAAAATATGAGCTGACGTATGATAAATTGATTCTTTCTCCGGGAGCATCTCCAATTATTCCACCCATTGAAGGAATAAAACATAAAAATATATTTACTCTTCGTAATGTAGAGGATACGGATAAGATTAAAGCTTTTGTTGATGATGAGAAACCTGCCACAGCAGTTGTAGTGGGCGCTGGTTTTATTGGTTTAGAAATGGCTGAAAATCTTCATCACAGAGGGCTAAATGTTACGGTTGTTGAAGCGGCTCCGCAAGTTATGAATATGCTTGATCCGGAAATGGCAGCTGGTTTACATCAGCATTTTAAAGAAAACAATGTTGGATTATATCTCAATAATGCTGTCAAAGCTTTTAAAGAGAATGCTCAGGGAAGTCTGGACGTTTGTTTAGCTGATGGAGATGTGTTAAATGCCGATTTTGTTATTCTATCCATTGGGGTTCGCCCGGATAATAAGCTTGCTAAAGAAGCTGGTTTAAAAATAGGAGAAACAGGTGGCGTGTGGGTAAATGAATATCTTCAAACATCAGATGAACATATTTATGCAGTAGGCGATAGTATTGAGTTTCCTCATCAAATTTCGAAGAAGCCTAGTTTGGCATTCTTAGCGGGTCCGGCAAATAAACAAGGACGTATTTTGGCCGACAATCTTACCTTCGGACATACAAAAACATATAACGGTTCCATTGGAACTGCAATAGCCAAAGTATTTGATTTAACCGCTGGTATTTCAGGTTTGGCAGATAAGAGTTTGAAGGCTGCAGGCATCAAATATGCATCAACCATTGTAAATAACGGTTCGCATGCAGGATATTACCCGGGAGCTATGCAGATGACCACAAAGATTTCTTTCTGTCCGGAAACAGGTCGTTTATACGGAGCTCAGATTGTTGGATATAAAGGTGTAGATAAGCGCTTGGATATTTTAGCAACTATCATCAAAAATGAAGGAACTATTTACGATTTACAGGAAATAGAGCATGCTTATGCGCCTCCGTTTAGTTCTGCTAAAGATCCTGTGAATCAGGCCGGTTTTAATGCCGAAAACATAATCAGAGGATTATTTAAACCATTGTCGGCATATGAATTAAGTGAGATTGAATTAAGTGAAGTTACTTTGGTTGATACGCGTACTGCAGATGAGTTTGCTTTGGGGGCACTTGATGGAGCCCTTAACATTCCAATTGATGCTATTCGTACCAGTTTAGATCGTATTCCGAAGGATAAAAAAGTAATTCTGTATTGTGGAGTTGGTATGCGAGGATACCTGGCAGCGCGTATATTACGTCAGAATGGGTTCGAAGAAGTATATAATCTTTCGGGAGGTTTAAAGGTTTTTAATAATGCAATGAAACCTCAGGATAATAAACTGCAATTCACCGAAAATGCAGAAGCTGTTCAGGTTGAAGTTTCAAAGAATACTCCAGTTATCAAAACAGATATTTTAGAGGTAGATGCGTGTGGTTTGCAATGTCCAGGGCCAATTATGAAGCTAAAATCAGAGATGGATAAGCTACCTACTCAGGGGCAATTGATGATTAAAGCCAGCGATCCGGGTTTCTATAACGATGTAGCATCGTGGTGTAAGGTAACTGGTAATGATTTACTTACTCGCGAAAAGGGAAATGGTGAAATAACGGCCATCATCCGTAAAAACGATGTGTTGAAAGAAGGATTTTCGGTTCAGGATAAAGGCGACAATAAAACACTAATTGTTTTTAGTGATGATATGGATCGAACATTAGCTTCTTTTGTTATTGCTAACGGAGCTGCAGCAATGGGTAAACGTGTTACCATTTTCTTTACATTCTGGGGCTTAAATGTGATTAAAAAGCCTAATAAGCCAAAGGTTAAGAAAGGTGTTATGGACAAGATGTTTGATATAATGATGCCAAAGCATAGTGGTGATCTAAAGCTATCAAATATGAATATGGGAGGTATGGGTGCCAAAATGATGAAGAAGCGTATGAAAGATAAGAAAGTAGATTCACTGGATGTGATGATACAAAATGCAGTTTCTTCTGGTATAAACCTTATAGCTTGTCAGATGAGTATGGATGTGATGGGAGTGAAGAAAGAAGAATTGATTGAAGGCGTTAATATTGGAGGAGTTGCCAATTATCTTGAAGAAGCAGAAAAATCAAATGTAAACCTGTTTATCTAACCATAAATAGTTTCATGCATTAATAAAATATTGAGAAGGGTGGTGTGCAATAAACATATTCACCCTTTTTCTGTTTTCAAAAGTAATATATAAGCATGATAAATATGAGAATTGATTTTCTGTCTTAATTTTGCAATCTCTTTTTGATAAAGATCTAACTTAAATAGAAAAAAATGATAAAGCTTATGAAAAAATGGCCGGTATCATTGGGTGTAGTGCTGGTTGTTAGCCTATTGGTTTCTTGTGCTACTAATCCTATTACGGGTCGAAAACAGTTGAATTTGGTATCCGATTCAGAAGTTATGTCGATGAGTTTCACTCAATACCAAGAGTTTTTGAAAGAAAACAAGATATCGACAGACAAAGAAAAAACAGCTACGATTAAAAAGGTAGGTAAAAAGATTGCTGCAGCTGTTGAAAAATACATGACCGATAATGGTTATTCAAGCCAGATTGCAGGATTTGAGTGGGAATTTAACCTCGTTGAAGATGAAACACCTAATGCATGGTGTATGCCAGGCGGTAAAGTGGTATTTTATACAGGTATTCTTCCTTATTGCCAAGATGAAACAGGTATAGCCGTTGTTATGGGACACGAAATTGCCCATGCCGTTGCTAAGCACGGAAGTGAGCGTATGAGTCAGCAAATGGCCGTTCAATATGGAGGAACAGCTCTTACTGTATTAATGGACGAAAAGCCAGAACAAACTCAACAGTTGGCAATGGCTGCCTTTGGTCTTGGCTCACAATATGGTGTGATGTTACCTTTTTCAAGAGCTCATGAAACAGAAGCCGATAAAATGGGCTTGATTTTTATGGCGATGGCAGGATATGATCCAAACGAAGCTGTTCCGTTTTGGCAGCGTATGTCTGATATGGGCGGACAAAAACCACCAGAATGGATGAGTACTCACCCTGCTGACGAAACAAGGGTAAAAGACCTGAAGGCCTACATGCCTGAAGCAATGAAATATTATAAGAAATAGTAGAACTATCTATTTTATAAAATGCCCTTTATCGAGGGCATTTTTCGCATATTTTCAACAATACATGTAATCAACACTTAAGATAAACGAAAAATCTCCTCTTGTAAAAATAATGGTGTCCAGAATGACATTCAGACTTTCCTGAAGCTTGATTATCTATGGTTATAAGCGTAACTTTAAGTAATGATACCGGGGGGAGACATACAAACTAAATTGTTTGATTTAATCAGAGAAAAAATCGCCAATAATTTATCGTTGGCACAGGAGGTTGCTGAAATTTTAGGTATTAGTAACGACAGTGCTTACAGGCGCATACGAGGCGAAAAAACACTGAGTTTAGATGAAGCGTCTCAATTATGTAGCTATTACAATTGTTCGATGGATCAATTTATAGCTCAACAATCAAGCTTCTTAACTTTTCGTCAGTTAGATGTAGCGCCCGGTAATTTCGATAAAAATAAATGGCTGGATTTTATCTATAATAATCTTCTGAAAATAAACTCAGTCGCGCGAAAACATATTCTTTATCTGGCAAAAGATCCACCCATCTTTCAATATTTTCAATTTCCCGAAATTGCTTCTTTTAAATTCTTCTTTTGGGAAAAAACAATATTCAATGTAAATATAAAGGAAGGCGATAAATTTACTCTTTCGGTTATTGATAACGAAATAATTGAGAAGTGTAAGAAAATAGCAACAATAGTGCTGAAGATTCCTACAACAGAGTTATGGAATGAGGATACATTTCGGATTTTGTTGCGTCAGATCGAGTATTATTGGATATCGGGTTATTTTGCATCAAAAGAAGACCTTGAAAAGCTTATAAACAGCATAGAAAGGTGGCTTAATCACAACCAAAAACAAGCCGAATTAGGTATGAAATTCCTTGAAGGCCATCCTGATCATGGCATTGCGGATACTTATACACTTTACGAAAATGAGATTATTCTGAATGATAATACCATTTTTATCACAACCGATGATGTACAACGAGTTTTTATAACCTACAATATTTTGGGTGTATTGATAAACGATGATGCCGAATTTTGTCAATCAGTTTCAAGTCTTCATCAGACGTTAATATCTAAATCAAACATGATTAGTAAAGTCGGAGAGAAGGAACGAAATCGCTTTTTTAATAAATTAACTGGAGCCATTCATCATTTTAAATCATCCTATCAACTGTAATTCCTTCTTTACCGATTTTGAAATTGCCGGAATACATATTGTATAGGGCAGTACTTTCAAAATCAACCAATTGATTTTATTTAATATACCTGGGATAATTACTTTCTTATATTTAAGAAGTTGCTTTATAATAAGGTAAGCCATATGGTTGGTTGTAAGGCATCCTGTTTTATTCCACCAATTACTTATGGCAATTCTTTTACAAACATTGCTATTAGAACGGAAAGCTCCGGGAAGTACCACGCTAACATGGATATTATCATTCTTCAATTCTTCACCTAAGCTTCGCGAAAAGGAATAAACAAATGATTTAGAAGCAGGATATATGGTTTTAAAAGCGATAGGGCAACATGAGGCCATACTTGAAATATTAAGGATATAAGAGGGCGCATTTTGTTTTAAATTTTCAATTATTGAACGAGTAATTAAAACTAACGTACGTATGTTTACCGAAATAATAGAATCAAATGCATCAAAACTACAGTTATGAAAATAGTTAGTGCCACCAATTCCGGCATTATTAATAAGCATATTCACATTATACTTATTTAACCATGCATCTATTTTTTCAATTGAATTAACTTGAGTAAAATCAACTTCCAGAAATTGTATATCGGTATGATAGTTTTTTGCTAATCTATCAGCCAACTCAGGTAGATTTTCATCGGCCTTGGCAATTAGTAATAAATTGTGTCTTCGACGAGCTAACTCAAAACAAATTGATCGTCCTAAGCCTTGGCTTGCACCCGTAATCACACTATATTTTTGGGTTGTTTTCATGATAGCTTATTTTGCAAGTAATAAAGTGTCGTTTCTTAGCATAGCTGTACGATAGGCAGAGATTGAATAATAAAGTCGCCGGGGAATCATACTTGATATCCGGTAAAGTAATTGATTGATAAAGCCTGGAATACAAATAGGTTGACCACTAGTAAGATGTTTTAAACTTAGTTTGACTACCCGTTCTTTATTCATCCAAAGCATTTGCTGTTCTACCCATCCAATCTGTTCTTTAATTCCTTGTCGCTGATGAAATTCAGTTTTTACAAAACCAGGGCACAAAGCCTGAACATGAATATTATAGGGTTTTAAATCCATAAACATACATTCCGATAAGCTAACTAAAAAGGCTTTGCTCGAACTGTAGAAATAACTTAACGAAGCGGGCATAAAAGCTGATAATGATGCCACATTGATTATAGATCCACATCTTTGTCTTTTCATGATGGGCACAACTGTGTGTCTGAGTTTGGATGCTGCTGTGATGTGTATTTTCAGCATTTTCTCTTGATTTTGATACGGATCGTCGTAAAAATTACGACGACAGCCCATACCTGCATTATTTATCAGAATATGAACAGAGGGCAGTTGACTAATTTGTTGAACCAATCGATTAAGATCTGCTGAATCTGTAAAATCGCTAATAGTGAGTTTAACATCAATATGGTAGATATCAACCAAACGCTCTTTAATCTTCTGCAGTCTTTCTTTTCGCCGCCCTGTTAAAAGCAAGTTATATCCTTGTTTAGCCAATTCAAAAGCAAATGCTAAACCTAATCCGCTCGAAGCGCCCGTTATAATCGCTAATTTTGGTTTCATGATGCTAAGTTTTAGGTTATATTTCGTTTAAACAGCATTGTAATCGTTCCAGATTTTTAAAGAATAGCTTCCTTAAAACAGGTTCTTGCATCCATTGAGGGAAAAGAGGAGGCTCGCTCGAAAATGTGCAAAAGGTAATTTTACAGGTGGTGGGTGATATTTGCTCAATTAACCACGATGCTCTGTAATCATTAATATGAACGTATTTATTGCTTTGTGGCTGAAATGTTTTTAGGCTGTGTAAACGAATAATGCTTTTTTTATCATTTATTCTTTCGCATGAATAACGGGCCGTGAAATCACGGTTTTTAAAAGGCCAGGGAAGAGAAATAACAAAGTAGATAATTTCTTCGTTCTGTATTTCTATTACTTCAGCTTTACTTATGCCTTTCATCCATTGTTTACTGGTTTTGTAATCATTTAAAAAGAACTCTGCATTGGCCAATAAGCAATTGGAATAAAACTCGCCTTTTCGCTCTCTTACCTTGAGTTGATCATTGATATCAATCCATCTTTCAAAAAGATAAATACCATTTTCCTCACCGCTGCTAATCCAATCAGGTTCGGTATAGATGCCTGAATGAAAGCCAAACAATGACAGGATAATTACGAATATAAAAGTTACAGATTTCATGGCGTTTGATTTAAGGTTGTAACCTCAAATTAGCACGCAATGCAGCATTTGACGAATTGTTTTTAGTCAGAGTAACTATTGATTAAGAAAGAAATAAGTATGGAGAGAATGTTGGAAAGATAAAATAGTGGTTTCTGCAAGCAGAGGAGAATAAGGAGGAATCATTAGGATATTTTGCAAATCATCTAAGCAAAAACTCTCCTAATTATTGAGTTTTACTGAAATATCTTGAAATGAAAAAAGGGACTCTGAAAGTCCCTTCGTTATATTTTAATTTCTTGTAAATGCATTGTTTAAAGGATCAGTTCATATTCTTGTGGATCAGTCATAGCTTCACCAAAAGAAATTCTATTCTTTATTTCAAGTTTGGGTTTTAATTGCTGCGCAACGTTGACGAACTTATGGCTTCAGGTACAACTTCTCGTTCCTCGAAGCCACCATTCCGCCATGTTCGCAACAATCGCTGACAATCCGAAGTTCGAAACTTTGTTTCGAGTGGGGTGATTCTGGTTATTAAAATTATTCGAAAATAAATAAGTTTAACATTAATTTTCAGATTCTCCACAAGTTTTTGAAATGATCCGGTTTAGACTCTCTATTGCGGTAGTGAAATATAAGATTAAACTTCTGCCAACTGCCTAAAAACGTACAAACTATTATTAAAACTCAGTAATAGTTTTTCTAATGGCTGTTAATCTGGTCATCAAACCTTCCATTAAATCGAGGTGAAGCATATTAGCACCGTCTGATTTTGCATTAGCCGGATCAAAGTGTGTTTCGATAAATAGTCCATCAACTCCAACTGCAATACCTGCACGACCAATGGTTTCGATTAATTGAGGCTTTCCTCCTGTAACACCACTGCTCTGATTAGGTTGTTGTAACGAGTGGGTGATATCTAAAACCACAGGCACATCAAACTGCTGCATGGTTGGAATACCGCGGAAATCAACCACCATATCCTGATAACCAAACATATTTCCACGGTCGGTTAATACCACCTGATCATTTCCTGAATCTTTAACTTTATTTACTGCAAATTGCATTGATTCAGCACTTAAAAACTGACCTTTTTTAATGTTTACTACTTTGCCTGTTTCAGCCGCAGCAATCAGTAAATCGGTTTGGCGACATAAGAAAGCTGGTATCTGCAATACATCCACATATTCGGCTGCCATTGCTGCTTCATTAGCTGCATGAATATCGGTAACTGTAGGGATGTCAAAAGTCTCACTTACTTTTCTGAGTATTTTTAATGCTTTTTCATCGCCAATTCCACTAAAAGAATCAATGCGCGAGCGGTTAGCCTTTCTGTACGATCCTTTAAAAATATATGGTATCTTCAGCTTATCGGTTATGCCTACTACTTTTTCGGCAATGCGTAAAGCCATTTCTTCGCCTTCGATGGCGCAAGGTCCGGCCAATAAAAAGAAATTACCGCTATCGGTATGTTTTATTCTAGGTATTTTATTTATATCCATTGTTGTATTGTTTTAATCTTTTTAATTCAATATAAAACTACAGCTTTTTGTCGAACTTAAATTAGCTGTTAGCTTATGGCTAATAGCCACTTGCATAATCCATATAATATTTTACATATAACTCGTTAGTTAGTAGTGTAAAAGCTGGTTAGGGTTATTAATGAAACCAATAATCAATCTGTCATTTATCTTGATACTTATGTCTTCATACTCTAGTCTTATTCATTCACTACTGCCTCCTGCCTAAAAACTTACTAACTCATTTATAATCTTTCCACAAAAACTTCATTCGTTCATCAGCTTTAACTTCCTGGGCATTGTTCTGAGGCTTATATAACCGTTGTTTTTTTACCTCCTCAGGCATAAAATCCTGCGCAGCAAAGTTATTAGGATAATCGTGCGAATACTTATATTGTTTGCCGTAATTTAATTCTTTCATCAATTTAGTAGGAGCATTGCGCAAATGCAAAGGAACAGGCAAATTACCTGTTTGTTTTACTAAAGCCTGTGCATCGTTAATGGCCATATAGGCCGAATTACTCTTAGCACTAGTTGCCAAATATATGGTGGTTTGCGAAAGAATAATACGCGATTCGGGCCAGCCAACTTTATTAATTGCATCGAAACAGTTAGAGGCTAATAACAATGCATTTGGATTGGCCAAGCCAATATCTTCTGATGCTGAGATGATTAATCTACGGGCTATGAATTTAGGATCTTCGCCACCTTCGACCATACGAGCCAACCAATAAACAGCAGCATCCGGATCACTTCCTCTTATCGATTTAATAAAGGCAGAGATGATATCGTAATGCATCTCGCCATTTTTATCGTATTGTGCCGGGTTTTGCTGAAGATTATTGGTAACCAGCTCATCGTTAATGACAATTTCATCTTTACTGATTTCGGCATTGGTAACCAGCTCCAGAATGTTCAGCATTTTACGTGCATCACCACCCGAGTAGCGTAGCAAAGCATTATCTTCTTCAACGGTTACTTTCTTATCCTTTAGTAAAACATCTTTGGTTAAAACACGATTCACCAAATCCAATAAATCCTCTTTATCTAATGCCTTTAATACGTATACCTGACAGCGAGATAAGAGTGGCGAAATAACTTCAAAAGAAGGATTTTCAGTTGTTGCACCAATCAATGTAACAACGCCTTCTTCAACGGCTCCCAATAAACTATCTTGTTGCGATTTACTAAAACGGTGAATTTCATCAATAAACAAAATAGGAGAGGGCGAGCTGAAAAAACGCGATTTACGTGCCTTATCAATAGCTTCGCGTACATCTTTAACACCCGAATTGATGGCCGAAAGCACATAGAATGGTCGCTCTAATGTTTTGGAAATAATTCGAGCTAAAGTAGTTTTACCTACTCCCGGAGGTCCCCAAAGTATGATGGATGAAATTACTTTACGATCAATCATCTTTCGCAAAACTGCACCTTCGCCAACTAAATGTTTTTGTCCGATGTAATCGTCAAGGTTTTGTGGCCGCATTCTTTCAGCCAATGGAGGATATCCACTCATAAAATCAAAATTCTTAAGAGTTCAAAAGTACAAAAAGTGATTGAATGTACATCAATATATCAATGATCCAATTTTTGATTCAACAATTTAAAATTCTCTAATCGAACTATTCTTTTGAAGAAGTGTTTTTCTGAAAAGCATTTGTTATGAAAACAATATTAACAGCATTAACATTAATCATTACCATGACAATACAAGCTCAGGAAACAGCAACTTTTGGTGGAGGATGCTTTTGGTGTACCGAAGCCGTTTTTGACCAATTAAAAGGAGTAAGCAAGGTTGAATCGGGATATAGTGGAGGCGATGTGAAAAATCCTTCGTATAAAGATGTTTGTACCGGTTTAACCGGTCATGCCGAAGTAATTCAAATAACATTTGATCCGAATATTATTGGCTTTGAAGATTTGCTGGAAGTGTTTTTTGCCACACATGATCCAACAACTTTAAACCGTCAAGGGGCTGATGTGGGAACTCAATACCGATCAGTAGTGTTTTATCACAACGAAAGGCAGAAAGAAATTACTGAATTGGTAATTAAATCGCTGGATGAAGAGCATATCTTCGATAGAGCCATTGTTACAGAAGTAAGTCCATTTACCGAATTTTATGCTGCCGAAGATTATCATCAAGACTATTTTGCTAATAATGCCAGTCAACCATACTGTAGGGCTGTTATAGTGCCCAAAATGGATAAGTTTAAGAAGTTGTTTAAAGAAAAGATTAAATAAATTGGTAGTGCAAAACCCGAAGTCAGGAAAGTAAATTATCAATTATTTGATGTGCCGGTTATCAATGAGTAAAGTAGTATCATTGATAACCGGCACATTTATGCATTGAGCTATTCTGTGTTAGCGATATAGCAGTTTAATACTTAAGCCTTTTTGAGTCGACCAGCCTGTTTTGTCTGTAAGGCTGATAAAAAAGTGATAATCTCCTTCTTCAATAGTTCCATTATTATTTGATGATGGAACAGAAAAAGTTATGTCTGTTTCGTATTCTTTCTGACCTTCGGGTATTGAATAGGTATTGGTTACTTCCCAAGGATTAGTTGGAGTTTTAATATCTTCTAATTCACACTCTTCGAGTTCGGTGCTATGCGAATGATGGTCAAAGTTGTTATGGATATTTATACTATATGATCCTAATTCAACATTATCGGCAAATCGGAGTTTTATTTGTGAATCTTCGCCGATATAAAGTGTATCGCAACTTGTGGGGAAAGCACCGTCGAAGTCGATATCTATGGTTGGTTTTTCGGTATCAATATCTTTTTCCTCACTGCATGAATAAAAAGATATTATCAACAAAACAGCAACAAATACATTAATAGAATACTTCATTTGAAATGGTTTTGTAGGCAGACCCGGTTAAAGATCTGCCTGTAAAATTATTAATTGATTGTTATTGGATAACGGTCTGAAATAGCCCAGTTGCTTTTAGCGTCTGTGCTTTTAACAAGTAAATAGTAATTACCTTTTTTCCATGCATTATCACCGCTTATAACTGCAGGTGTCATATTATTATCGTATTCTGCACCAACAGCAATAGATGCTGTGAAATCGGTTTCATCTGGGTCATCACCAAAATCATGAGTATGTAGCATAACAATTACCTTAGTACCAGCAGCGCCCGATACATCGGTATCGGCAATATTGTCCGATTCGTAAACCAAAGCCACAACCATACCTGCCAATGAAATATTGTCGGTAATTGTACCGGAGATAGAAATTGTTTCACCGTTAGCAAACGCCTGTCCACTTGTAGGGGCTGATGTAATAGTTATTACCGGAGCTTCTTCATCTACCAGTTCCTCAAGAGTGATATCTTCTTCAACGGTTGTAGAGTTACCTTCTTTATCAGTAACTATTAAATGTAAATGATATTCACCTACAGGAAAATTACCAGGTATATCAACATGTTTATGAAATTCAGTGTTCTTTAAATTCTGATCGGAATAATCATATACTGCTTCAATTTCATTGTCGCTGCCATCTTCGGCATGAATCTCAACTGTAATGGTATTTAAATATCCTTCAGCAACAACTTCGGCTTCAATATGTAAATCACTGCCGATATAGCCAATCAAACTATTACCAATTCCTATTTCCAAATCAGAAATTGTTGGCTTTGCAACACCCTCGTCATCCTTTTCGCACGAAGTAAAGAAAGTTAAGAAAGCTAATGATAATACAGAAGCTGTTAATTTCAATTTTTGAGTCATCTTTTCAATTTTAATTATTATAAATATTTGATTATTAATACTAAAACGGAACAGAAATATTCAATACAAAATTTCGTCCCGGTTCAGGCACATTTATGAGCCTGTAATAACTGGTATGGTTAAAATACTTGCTGTTTAAAATATTTTGAACCTGTAGCGATAAGTTAATGGGTTGTTTGTTCCATCGAGCCGTACCTCCAAATCCAACATTTACTACCTGAGAACCATCTGTGGGTTTCTCGGGAGGTACAATGTTATTTTGAGCGCTTGTTAGCCTAACATCAACTGACAGATAGCTGTCTTTAAGAAACAATACCGTTTCGGGTCGGTATTTAATATTAAAGATGGCAGAGGCAGGTGGCGAAAACGGAAGTGTAAATCCTTTCTTAGCTCCTGATAATTGCTCGGAATACACATATTCACCAATCAAACCTAATTGTAATGATTTTAGGATTTCGTAATGTGCATGGATTTCTGTTCCATACCTAAAAACCTGACTTTCGGTATAGTTAAATATTTGATTTCCGTTTCCATATAGTCTATCATGCTCCGAAGTAGGATTCAGATAAATATAATTGGAGAAATAGTTTAGAAAAGGAGTGGCACCAAGGGCCCATCGATCGGTAAAATATTCTAATCCTAAATCCAGTTGATACGATATTTCGGGCGATAAATCCGGGTCGCCTACTTCATAGCTAAACCGATGATAATTAACTCCATTAGCTGCCAGCTCCTTAGCAATGGGCATTCTAAAACTTTTACCCAAATTTGCCTTAAAACTCCAATGATGAGCATTGTAATTGTATCCGACCGACCATGTAAAATTGGGGAAATTACGATCAATGTTACCTGCTCGTTGCAAATACACCCAGGTGGTATCACCATTTTCAATTTCGGGCGATGGAAACCAATCGTTGTATTGATTGGTTTTAATTGAACCATAATCGTAACGAACACCCATTTGCATCATGCTTTTATCTGAAAATTTGTGTTTAGCAAAAGCAAAACCACCCAATGTTAATTGTTGATAGGCAGGAATAATAAAACCGCGTCCGTCAATTTGGTTGTTTTGATATTCACCGTTAAATCCTAACGCAAGTTGTGTGGCTTCATTTACCTGATATTTTGCTTTGGCATTTGCAGTATAAACGCTTTTGTCGAACTGACGCTCCAATCGAGGATTGAAAGATAAAGTGTCGGGAAAAACCGGTGGCATATATCCATGACTGGTATAAACACTCCATTCTTCTCTGAAATTAATCTGATATCCCAGGTTGGTTTCAATCTGCAATTTATCATCCTGATATTTACTGGTATTGATCACTTTAAAGTGATTTACCTCCTGATATGGATCGTTAATATCCCTATTTGAGCGATCATGCAATTCGGTATCTACATTGCGGGGCTCTAATCCGTGAGCATTGGCAAAAAAACCATTTTTACTGTGAATATTACTGATGTAAAACCGACTTTGAAATCGATTTTTTACAATGCCCAGAGATAGATGAAAATCGTGCTCCTTACCGGCAGTATTGCGCATATAATTTTTGTGCAAAGCTGCTTTATAAGAGTATATTTCAACGCTGTCGGTTGGTACACGATAATCGCCATAATCCAGAATTGTAGCTCTGAATTCGGCAAAGAACCACTTTTTTCTACCAAATACCGACAAAGAACCACCTACCAAGTTGTTATTGCTTTTTCCGGTAAGATCAACTCTACCTCCAAAACTATTATCGGTTGGTATTTTCCGGTTATTCATATCAATTACACCGCCAATAGCATCAGAACCGTACATTAAAGAAGCAGGTCCCTTTATTACTTCAATATTATCAACCGAATACTGATCAACTTCCAAACCATGGTCTTCGCCCCATTGTTGCCCTTCGTGCTTAATGTTGTTTTCAACTACCACTACACGGTTAAATCCCAATCCACGAATTACTGGCTTTGATTGACCCGATCCAATATCAATGGTAGAAACGCCGGGTAATCGTTCCAATGATTTCATTAAACTACCGCCCATGTTTTGTTTAAGGTAATCATCGTTTACCACTTCAATATTCAGAGATTCTTCTCTTTTACGCTCATCAGCATAGTGGTCTTTTATAACTACCTCCTGCAAGTTTAGCGACCTGCATTTTAATCGGGCATTATATATTCTATTCTTACTGATGGTAAGGGTATCAATAAGGGTGCGATGGCCAATGAAAGATACTTCAAGAGTATAAGTGCCAGCCAATAGATTATTAATTTCAAAATTGCCATTGTAATCGCTAACGGTTCCTGCTTCAACCGGATGTAAAACTACTGCAGCACCGGTTAATACTATGTTTTTATCGTCAACAACCGATCCTTTTAGGATATAACGGTTTTGTCCTGTAACAAAAGTCCAGAAAATACTCATGCATAGTAATAGCATGATTTTTTTACTCATATTATAAATAATTGAGATTAAACCACCCGAAAATAATTGGTACTTTAATAGGTTAGAGAATATACGCAGCCTGACTTACCTAATATATAACCGATAGTAATTCTGTTTAGATTTCAATAAAAATCTATTTACAGAACCTATTAATTATATTTAGGAGTATTACTTAAAGTGTATAAATAAAAGGCTGATTCTCTTTTATAAACTAATAACCTATTGTTTAAGCAAAAAGAGCTGGGGGAGCTCGGGGCGATTTTATGGTTCTATCCTCAAGTGAGTGTAGTTTTTTAATAGCAATAATAAGTATGCTATACTTACAATCAACAAATGAATGATATGAGTTGTGTATTGGTAAGTCTTTTACCGGAAATTCATATTCGCATATTGGACACAGAGTTTCCAATTCTGAAAAACTCTTATTGGCAGATCTGTTATCATCCTGCTTTAATTCAACATCGCAGTTTGAATGTTCACAAATATGATGATCATCAAGATGATGATGCACTAAATGCACTGATTGAAAAACTATAGGGTACAGCAATATACCTAATAGTAATATGGTAATATGTGATTTAAATTCTTTCAATCAGTTAATTGGTTAGATGTTCTAGCGTTGAGTAGAACAATTAATGGATGCAAAAGTAAAATTATTGCAACACTGTTGCAATAATACGACTCAATTAATGTGTTTTAATTCCCTTTAAATTGGTATGAATATTACTTAATGTGATTGTATAATTGGTTGTTACAATAACATGTTTTATTTTGATAGTTAATTTTAAAAAGGATGATTTTGTTATTTAAAGGCAGCTTCAAATGACTTATCGTCATAAACTTTTCATTCCGGGTCACAAAAAAATGACTCAAGGTCACCAACTTTTCATTCTGGGTCATAAATAAATGGCTCAAGGTCATAAATTTTTCATTTCAGGTCACCAACTTTTCATTTATCGGCGCCTCTGAGCCAAAAAATTATGGAAAATAAATAAAAAGCATAAGCTTCAAACAAAATATGATCAATCGGAACCAGAATATTAATTGATAACATAAACAATAATGTAAATACAGAGAAATAATGCAAATCAACAGTTGAACCCACTTTGGGGTTCCTTTATGATGCGTTCATGTTCCACGGGTTCCACCCATGGCTATTTATATTAAATCCTTTCAGGATTTGAAAATATCCGAAGGATATTAACAATAATAGCCTCGTGCGGAGCGCGGGGTGACTATTTGACTAATGATACAACCCCGAAAGTGGGTTGAACTTTGCTATAAAACAATTTGAACTATTGATTCGAATAAATAGTTATTTTTGAATCATACCTTTAACCCGATATATGAAACCATTAACCATCCTGTCACTCCTTCTACTAATTGGTGTACATGTTAACTCTCAAAGCCTGCAGCAGTCGAATAGAAACGATTACCTGACTATTCAAAGCGGTTTGTTAATTGATGGCTATAATTCGTTGGGTGTTCGTACCTATTTTGAGTACCAAAAACAGATTAAGAATAACTGGTATTATGGAATCTCTTACGAGCATTCGAGGCATTTAGGTTTTGCCATAACAGATCAATTGCACGAACTCAACAGCAATAATAGCTTGTTCCATGTAAATGGCTATTACAAATTGGGTGTGGTAAACGATCGACTTTTTTGGATGGCTGGAGCCGGCATGGGGGCATTGCATACTAATTGGGATAATCATGATAGTTTTGGATTAAGTTTTAATGCCAGTATTACTTTAAATCTCAAACTATCAAAACGAATCTATCTTGAAACCTCTCCATTAATTATTCTTTTACCGACAAACAGGGTTTATTATTCACCCATGAGTATCGATCATTTTAATAAATTCTATGCATTTACTTTTTTTCCGTTTGGGATAAAAGTAAAATTGTAATGATGGTTAAAGAACTAATAGGGAACTATTCCTAAACAATCAATTCATTGGTTTGTAAGATTAATAATACATTGTAAAAAAATATGCAGAATTTTAAATTAAACGACGGAAACCATATTCCGGCATTGGGATTTGGAACTTATAAATCAACCGAACAAGAAGGAATTGAAGCTGTGAGTTTTGCACTTCAAAACGGATATAAACTGATTGATACGGCAGCCTTTTATCATAACGAAGAAGCGGTAGGCAAAGGCATTGCAAAGAGCGGTATTGCACGCGAGGATATTTTTGTAACCACCAAATTGTGGCGCGAATGTCTGGGGTATAAATCAGCCAAAGAAGAATTCGAATTATCACTTCAAAAATTAGGTTTGGATTACATCGATTTATATCTGATACACTGGCCAGCCAATGCTAAAAACTACAACGACTGGCAAAAGGCAAATGCTGATACCTGGCGTGCCATGGAAGAGTTGCAGCAAGAAGGCAAGATTAAATCTATTGGAGTGAGTAATTTTTTTAAGGAACACTTAGAGGCTTTATTTACAACAGCAAAAGTTAAACCTGCTGTAAATCAAATTGAGTTTCATCCGGGATATTGGCAAAAAGATTTGGTACAGTATTGTCAGCATCATGGTATTGTTGTGGAAGCCTGGTCGCCATTGGCAAGAGGAAAAGTGTTTCAGAATGAATTACTTCAATCTCTGGCTAAAAAATACAATAAATCAATTGCTCAGGTTTGTTTACGTTGGATTATTCAACACGATGTGGTGGCCATACCCAAATCAACAACCAATCAAAGAATAATTGATAATTTAGATTTGTTAGATTTTGAATTAACCACTGATGAAATGAATACAATAGATGGCTTACCTCAAATGGGATTCAGTGGTGAGTTGCCCAATATATGGCCCGATAAGGTTTGATTTTTACTATCTTGGCATTCGTTTTTTAGCCTGTACATTTAAGTTAAATTTTCTGAACAGTAGTTTGTCAAAGTTTAATTAATTACTAAATATCAAGCATTTAATTCTTTAAATTTTAATGCTAAAATACATTGTTTTAGTCATGCAGTAAATTTACTACTGCCTTAAAAACTAATACACTAAATACTATGAAAACCATACGCATCCATTATTTACAGCATGTTCCTTTTGAAGGATTGGGTTACATCGAAACCTGGGCTAACGAGCGGAATTATCCTTTAACGTCAACGCTTTTGTATGAGGAGGCCAAATTTCCGGCAATAGACGACTTTGATATGCTAGTGGTTATGGGTGGCCCAATGGGTATTTACGATGAGGATGTTTATCCATGGTTAAAAGCTGAGAAGGCATTTATTCATTCGGCCATTAAAGCGGATAAAATAGTTTTGGGTATTTGTTTGGGTTCTCAATTTATTGCCGATGCATTGGGAGCAAAGGTATATGCCAACAAACAGAAAGAAATTGGCTGGTTTCCAATAGCTCAAACGGACGCTGCGAAAGGAGAGGAGTTGATAAAAGATCTCCCTGATTCATTGAACGTAATGCACTGGCATGGCGACACCTTTGATTTACCAGAAGGAGCTGTTCATTTAATGCAAAGTGAGGCCTGTGTTAATCAGGCTTATCTATACAATAATAAAGTTCTGGGACTTCAATTTCATTTGGAGACTACCCCGGAATCGCTTCAGAACCTAATCAATAATTGCAGAGAAGAATTGGTTCCGGAAGAGTTTATTCAATCTGAGGCAGCGATTTTAAAGTCGTTGTCAGAATGCAATACTACTAATCAATATCTATCCTCTATTTTGGCTAATTTGGTTAAATTGTAATTTAAACACCTTGTGAATTTATTCAGTTAATTATAGAAAATTGATATGAGTGTAACTCATTGTTAATTCATTCGTATATTATGTTTTATTATAAAACAAATCTTATGAAATTAACAAACACTCATCTAAAACTATTGATTCTATCAATTGGATTGATTTGTACATGTCACATTTATGCAGATCCAATTGATTACACATTAACATCTTCAGATGTAACTATTGAAGATGGAATCATTATTGCTTGTTCCTATGATTTTTCAGCCAATGTGGACGGTACAAATTTAATCATCCCTGAAAATTTAGGAATAACAGGGGTAATTGATGCTGAGGCCGATGGATGGCCTTTAGTTCCGGTTGCTAATGATCCTTTTGCAAGTAAAAATATTATTAGTTTATCACTTCCTTCTTCTATGGAAAAGATTGGTGATTTCGCATTTTACGGTAATAATTTAACTTCGATAGAATTTCCTCAGAATCTTAAATATATTGGTTCAGATGCTTTTAGAGATAATAATCTCTCAAGTTTGATTTTACCTTCTTCGGTACTAACAATTGGTTCAAGTTGTTTTTATAA
The DNA here is from genome assembly GCF_963668385.1 of uncultured Carboxylicivirga sp. GTDB lineage: Bacteria > Bacteroidota > Bacteroidia > Bacteroidales > Marinilabiliaceae > Carboxylicivirga. The sequence continues at coordinate 4,592,344 of NZ_OY764327.1, read as the reverse complement.
TAATGAATCATTATCTGAGGTTACATTTGCCGATGATAGTCATTTGGTTAAGATAGGATCGCATGCATTTGTATATACAAGTGTATATTCAATTACTTTACCAACCCCTATAGTTACTGATGATAATTTTGAATACTGGGTAGCTCTTGATAATAATAATACCACTTATCAAGGAGGAGAAACTATTAGTATTGGCTCTTTTGCTTTAATTGCAAAGTATATTCATACCCTAAATAGTGAAGAACTAGAAATAGAAGATGGAGTAATAACTGCATGTAACTATAATTTCTTAAGCAAATATATTACGATCCCATCTGAGATTGAAGGCCAATTAATTACAGGCATTGATGATGCGGAAAATCAAAGAGATGGTATATTCTATGGAAAAGGTATTAGGGAAATAAAACTACCAAGTTCTCTCAAGAAGATTGGACAAATGGCTTTTAATAATAATTCAATTTCGAGTATTACAATACCAGCTAGTGTTGAAACCATTGGGAATTATGCCTTTTGGGGTGTTGGCCTTAAAACGGTATCTTTTGCAGAGAATTGTTACCTTAAGGAAATTGGATATGGAGCCTTTCAAAACAATAGCTATGCACTTGAAATATACTTTCCCTCACCTATAAAAGAAGGATATATATTTGAATACTGGAAAGATGATGATGACAATACATATAATGGAGGAGATGCCTTAACAACATTTGCAACTTCATACACTGCTTATTTTTCTGTTAACACAGGTGTTGATGATAACTCTAATATAGAATGTGAGGTTTATCCTAATCCTGTTGATGCAAACCTTTTTATAAAGGCCGATGGAGATTATACCTTTGAAATAACTACGGTTAACGGATTATTAGTTAAAAGAAGCAAGGGTACAGGTATAACTCAATTGAATATTTCAGATCAAGCACCTGGTGTATATATCATTCGTGTTTCAGATAATTTAAATTCAATTGTTAAAAGAATTGTTAAAAAATAAATCGTTGAATATATGAGAGAGAGAGTCTTGGCATTGTCAAGACTCTTTTTTTTACTTAAATGTTAACCAAAACTGTTAGACATTTTTTGTTCACCTGATTTCTTAATGAATTACTATATTTTAACAATATTAAATGATAGAATCATGAAAATCCAAAATAAAATAATAGTAGTTACCGGAGCAGGTAGCGGAATGGGGCGCGAATTAACTTTGCAATTAGTGCAAAAAGGTGCTAAGGTAGCAATGGTTGATATTAACGAAAGCGGATTAGAGGAGACAGCCAAATTAGCCGGCGAATCTAATGTTTCGGTTCATGTTACCAATATTTCCGATCGCCAAAGTGTTGAGCAATTGCCAAAAGCGGTAATCAAACAGCATGGAACTGTGGATGGAATCATAAATAATGCAGGAATTATTCAGCCATTTATAAATGTAGCTGATTTAGATTACGATCACATTGAACGCATTATGAACGTTAACTTTTATGGCACCTTGTATATGACCAAGGCTTTTATGCCTCATCTTTTAAAATGCCCCGAAGCTCATATTGCCAATGTTTCGAGTATGGGAGGTTTTATTCCTTTTCCGGGACAAACATTCTATGGAGCCTCTAAAGCTGCAGTTAAGCTGCTTACCGAAGGTTTATATGCAGAGTTGAAGGAAACCAATGTTAATGTAACTATCATTCATCCTGGAGCTGTAAATACCAATATAATGTCTAATTCAGGTGTTGCGACAAAAGAGAAGGAAGAGCAATCAAAAGAAGCATCCAACATGACATTACCTGCACCCAAAGCAGCTGCCATAATGATTAAGGCTATCGAAAAGAATAAATTTCGGGTAATGGTGGGTAAAGATGCCCGAATGTTGGATAAGATTTATCGTTTAGCACCTCGTTTTGCTACTAATTTCATTGTAAAAATGATGAAATCTCGTGTACACTAAAACATCCAAGAGTATTAGGCAATAAATTAATGGCTTTGTTTTTGATGTGATTTATCTTTTATAATTTGCAGGCAATAAAAGTGAAAATTGATGATGAAAGTAGTTGCAATCAACGGTAGTCCACGTAAGAAAGGTAATACAGCACATGCCATACAATTGGTGGCGAATGAATTGGAAAAAGAAGGGATAGAAGTTGAAGTTATACAAGTGGGGTCGCAGGCATACACAGGATGCACCGCTTGTGGGGCTTGCACCAAAAACAAAGATGAGAAATGCACCCTTAAAGGTGATGATTTAAATATAGCCATTCAGAAAATAAAAGAGGCAGACGGAATTTTGTTGGGATCGCCGGTTTACTTTGCAGATATTAACGGAACCATGAAATCGTTTTTAGACAGAGCCTTTTATGTGGCCAGTGCCAACGGAAAATTGTTTCGTCATAAAGTTGGAGTATCCATCGTAACGGTAAGAAGAACAGGAGGGACACAGGCACTTCAAACCATGAATCAGTATTTGCAATTCAGCGAAATGTTTATGCCATCATCTAACTATTGGCATATTTTACATGGTAATACACCCGGCGAAGTATTAAAAGATGAAGAAGGGGTTCAAATAGCGCGTGTTTTGGGTAAAAATATGGCTTTCTTGCTTAAAGCTGTTCATGCTAAAAAAGATGAGCTACCTGGAGGAGAAGCAAAAGTGAAAATGAATTTGGTTCGTTAAAATGATCTCTATCAGATAAAATTATTTGCGTACTATCACGCAAGGTGTATGCGCTTATAAGTACATATACCTTGCGCGCCATAGCGCAAACACCTTGCGAAGGTAAGCGCAAGCTTCTTGCGCGCCATTTAAAACGATTCGGACAATCGAAAGCTCCAGTTCCAGCTGTTTCTGCCAAAAGCAACATCAAAAGCCATGTTGATCTTAAAATCAGGGAAGATACGATATCTCATTCCGGCACCAACAGAAGGTAAACCAATATGATGCTTTATTTCAGATGGTTGGTCGAATAGCCATCCGTAACCACCAAAACCAACACACCCCCAACGTTGGGCAAACATCCAGCGATATTCAGCTTGCATACTTATTAATGAAGAATTGATATAATTACCGGGTATATAGCCTCGTAATATAGGAGATGCGCCTGGGGATGCCATTTCGTGGATAGGTAAATTACCATAGCCTAATTGGGTGTATAGTTTGCTTGCCAGTACCTTACTACCATTATGGTTGATGCTATAATAATTAGAAATACCGGCCTTAATCTTGTCAAAATGATAGTTGTATAGTTTAGTATCAAATAACTTGGTGTATGACAGTTCTCCCAGCCAGCCATGGATAGGATAAAAAATGTCATCACGACTATCATAAGAGAATTTAATTCCGGGTATATGATACCATTCAAATTCATCCTGACCTGTTAAAAGATCAGATTTAGACAACAGGTGACTACTACTAAAAATGGGGCCAATATAAAAGTACTTGCTAACCATTGCTAGTGCCATAATATTGGAAACAAATCCTTTATATTGAATTTCTGTATAATCATTTTTAGGAACATCTGGATGATCGTAAAAACGATATCTGATAGAGGCATATCCCACATAAGCATCTAACCAAAAATAATTATGGTTTAAATAAGTGGTTTGTTTTGCACCGGCAATATATGAATTCGCAAAATTGGTATATAAAATTCCTTGAGAGGTTGATGGATGGGTTTCGGGCGAAAACTTCTTATGATTATAGATAGCCATTGGAACTACAGCAATTCCGTTACCATAAGTTGAATTAAAAACGGGTGCGGGAATTACCCCAATATCTCTTTTTAAAGAGGTATTAACTATTGAATCAATAGTATTAATTGTTTTTTTAATTGATTGAGCGATGGTTGCCATGGGCATCAACCAAAAAAGCACAATAAAACAACTGAAAACAGCTGTATTGTTAATGCGTTTAAAATAGTGATAACACATTGTTTGATATCTGAATATATGTTTCTATTAAAATAGATTCACAGATAAAGTAGGTTACTTACGTAGTTATTGATTTATAAATGCTTCAATTCCGCCAGTAAGGTTGGTTAAATTCTTATATCCTTGTTGTTTCAAAAACTGAATCACATGTTTACTTCTTATTCCCAAATGGCAATAGATCACCACCGGTTGATCATCTGGTACTTCATTAAAACGCGTAGGTATTTCACCCATTGGTATATGTATGCTTCCTTCGATTTTTCCTGCAACTAACTCTTCTGCTTCACGAACATCAATGATGACAGGTGATTGATCGCTCTTTATTAAATCTTTCAATTGCCCGGCGGAAATCTCGCTATCGAGGTAAGGGGCTGGAGCTCCACAGAAACCTTCATAATCAATTAACTCTGTAATACTCGGATTGCTACCACAACAAGGACAATCTTCATCTTTGGCAAATTTAACTTCATTAAACTGCATTGTTAAAGCATTGTAATTGAGTAATCGGCCAATAAGAGGTTCTCCAATATTACATATCAACTTAATAACTTCGGTAGCTTGCAAGGTGCCAATTACACCGGGTAAAACACCTATTACACCAGCTTCAGCACACGACGGAATACTTCCTGGAGCAGGGGGGTCCAGAAATAAGCAGCGATAGCATGGACCATTGTCTGCACCAAACACCGATACCTGTCCTTCAAACTGATGTATGGATCCGAATACATTGGTTTTACCTGCAAGAACACATGCATCATTCACCAGATACCGTGTTTGAAAATTGTCAGTTCCGTCGCATATTATATCATATTGACTGATGATGTCCATTGCATTATCAGAGGTCAATGCCTCATCAAAACATTCAATTTTAACAAAGGGATTTATCTCTAAAAGCGTTTCTTTGGCTGATTGCGTTTTAGATACTCCAATATTGGAAGTCTTATGAACGATTTGTCGTTGGAGGTTAGATTCTTCGACACGATCAAAATCAACCAATCCAAGAGTCCCAACTCCTGAAGCTGCAAGGTACATCGAAAGGGGTGAACCTAATCCACCAGTGCCAATAATCAATACTTTGGAATCCTTCAGTTTCTGCTGACCATCAATACCAATTAAAGGTAAAATGGTGTGGCGCTTATATCGTTGTAGTTCTTCCTTTGTTAAAACCATGTTAATATAACTATTTGCGTGATCGAAGATAAAGAAATGTTGTTTTATTTGAAATGACTCATTTGTTTGTGAGTAAACTAATGTAAAAAATAAAAATCAAATGTATTGACAATGAGTACATCAAGGTAAACCCGAAAAATAATAGTTTTTTTACCTTAATTAATCGAAGGAAAAAATCACTATTCACGTCAAAAAATCAGAAAAATAGATTTAAGTAAGAAAGGAAAATGGGAATTAAAAGAATTGCATTGCTGATAACTGTCTTGTTATTAACGAGCACAACCTGGCTTGAGGCTAATAATCCGGAAGCACCGGAAAAAGATGGAGTTGTAAAGGGAAAGATTTATGATGGAAAATCGAAAAAACCAATAGAATATGCTACCGTAGCCATCTATAAAAAAGAAGATGACTCTGTTGTAACAGGTACAATAACTGATGAGTCGGGACAGTTTAAGGTAAAGGGCTTAAAGCCTGGAAGTTTTTATATAGTTGTTTCTTTTTTAGGCTATGAAAATAAACGCTATGATGATGTTCAGGTAAAATCGGCAAGAGATATTGTTGACTTGGGTGAAATTGCATTGGGAGCTTCGTCAACTGCTATTGATGAAATTGAAGTGGTTTCGGAGCGTCAGAGCGTTGAGTATAAAATTGATAAAAAGGTAGTGTCGGTAGGTAAACAAATGACCTCGGCATCGCTTTCTGCAGTTGAAGTGCTGGAAAACGTTCCTTCTATTCGTGTTGATATCGAAGGAAATGTATCGTTACGTGGCAGTACGGGTTTTACTGTTCTTATTGATGGTAAACCAACCGTAATGGATCCAAGTGATGTTCTTCGTCAGATACCGGCATCAACCATCGAGAATATAGAGATTATCACCAACCCATCTGCTAAATATCAACCAGATGGAACAGGAGGTATCATTAATATTGTTACCAAAAAAAATCGGTTGCAAGGGGTACAAGGGCTGTTCAATCTTAAAGGCGGCTCATTTGGTATGTATGGGGGTGATTTTCTCTTAAATTATCGTAAAAATAAGTTTAACTTTAATTTGGGTGGTGATTATAACTATCGACCATTTCCGGGTAGTAGCTATAGCGAACGCCGCACAACCAGGAATGATACAACTACAATAATCAGAGCCAATGGAGACAGTGATCGCGAATTTAGAATGATGGGTCTACGAGGAGGCTTTGATTGGGATATTAGCGATAACGATGTTTTTACCTTTGGTTTTAGATTGGGTGATTTTAAAATGCAAAACAATTCATTACTTGATTATCGTACCATTCAAATAGCTGACGGATACGAAAGTAATGAAGTTCGCGAGTTAAGTCGCAATTATGGCGAAAGAGGAGGAAATTACTACTCTTTTACAACGAACTACACCCATAAATTCGAAGAAAAAGGCCATGAATTAAGTGCTCAGTTAAACTATCGTTATCGCGATGGCAATGATGATTCGGAAAATACCTTATCAGATGCATCAGGAGTAATCAATGATGGTACGCGAACAACGGAAACAGGTCCTTCAGGCCGCTGGGAAGTGCGTGTTGATTATACCAAACCATTGGGCAGTAATAAGCGCTTTGAAGCTGGATTTCAGGGGCGAAAAAGTTTGAGTAAAGACGAAAACGGATTGTATATTTGGGAAGATGGTGGTTTTGTAGAACAAATAGATAAAGGTAATACTACAGATTACGACCGAAATATTGCAGCCCTGTATTCAACTTTTAACGGAGAATATGGTAATTGGGGATATCAGGTTGGATTAAGAGGCGAATATACGTATCGCGATATTACCACACAACGTGATAATCAAACCTACAATATTGATCGTTTTGATTATTTCCCAACCTTACATTTATCGTACAAATTACCGGCTGATAATCAGGTAATGGGTAGTTATTCACGTCGTATTGATCGCCCAAGAGGTTGGTATCTAGAGCCTTTTATTACCTGGGAAGATATGTTTAATGTTCGAATGGGTAACCCTGATCTTTTACCCGAATACATTGATGCCTACGAAATGGGTTATTTAAAAAGCTGGAAAAAAGCACAATTATCGTTAGAAGGTTATTACAGAGTAAAACACAATAAAGTAGAACGCATTCAAAGCGTTTACGAAGAAGGAATATTACTTACCACTTTTTCGAATGTAGGAACCGATTATTCATTAGGAGCTGAAGCAATGATTAATACGCCAATACTTAAATGGTGGGAGATTAACTTAATGGGTGATTTGTACGATTATCGTATTAAAGGAGTAAAAAATGATGAACCTTTTGAACGAACCTCATTTAACTGGAGTGCTCGTGTGAGTAATACCTTTAAATTAAGAAAGAACATGCAGCTTCAGTTTGATGGAAATTATAATAGTGCAACCGTTACTTCGCAAGGAAGAAACGAAGACTTTTATATGTTTAATGCTGCTTATCGCATGGATTTATTGGATCGAAAGTTGTCTGCAGTAGTTCAAATTCGTGATATATTTAATACTGGTAAAATGGTGAATATAAGCGAAGATCCGGGTTTTTATAACTACAGCGAACGTCGACGTAATGCACCGATGTATTCATTCACTTTATCCTACCGATTAAATAACTTTATGCAAAAAAGAGGTAAACGCGGTGATAATGGAGGAGAAGGAATGGAAGAAGGATTTTAATTCTTAAAACATACATTATAAGCCCGGTATAGCCGGGCTTTTTTTATGGATAAAAAAACGATAGTTTTATCACTGAAAATAAAATACTATACTAATCTTAATTGAAAGAATTCTATAAAAATTATGAAACATTTATTAGCTATTTGTATTGCTTTACTAAGCATATCGGCTTGGGGCCAAACAAATTATCAAACAGAGGAAAATATTCATTATTATTCAAAAGATGAGAACAAACATGACGACTATAAAAAGGAGCGTTGTGTTTTGGATATTTATTATCCTGAGAACGTTGATAAATTTGCCACTATTGTATGGTTTCACGGAGGTGGTTTAACTGGTGGGCACAAAGAAATTCCAGCAGCTTTAAAGGAAAAAAATGTAGCTGTAATAGGTGTTAATTACCGTTTATATCCTAATGTTAAAGCTCCTGAATATATTAAAGATGCAGCAGCGGCTGTGGCTTGGACATTTAAAAATATTGAGAGTTTTGGTGGCGACTCAACCTTAATATTTGTTTCGGGACATTCTGCGGGTGGCTACCTAACAAGTATGATTGGATTGGATAAATCATATTTAGCAGCATTTGACATTGATGCCAATAATATTGCCGGATTGATTCCATTTAGTGGGCATGCCATTACACACTTTACAGTGCGACAAGAAAGAGGTATACCCGGAGAACAACCTATTATTGATAGTTTGGCACCTCTTTATCATGTTAGAGCTGATGCTCCTCCATTATTACTAATTACAGGCGATAGAGAATTAGAAATGCTAGGTAGGTATGAAGAGAATGCTTATTTAATGCGAATGATGAAAATAGCAGGGCACAAGCAAACTCGTTTATTTGAATTGGATGGTTATGGCCATGGGATGACAGAACCAGCATTTCCGCTACTTTTAAATGAAGTCAGAAGAATTGTAAAACAACATCACGAAACAAAAGAAAAGTAAGATGATTCTTAAATAATTATCTAATGATACAAAAAAAGGAGCCTCAAGAGACTCCTTTTTTTTATGATGTAATTTCAACGATTATTCCAATGAAATAACTTTTTCGAACAAATCAGCATTTTCTTGAACTTTGTTTTCATTACCGTAAACAAAAATTGCATCCTGATCTAAAATATCCTGTACCATCTTCTTCATCTCTATTATATCTTCTTTAGTAGTAGATAATACAGCAGTTCTTTCAGCTTTTAACTCTTCTGGTGTGTTTTTCTCGAAATAATTTCTGATGGCTTCACTTCCTTTTTGAGATGCAGTCATTGGTCCATCCATATTCGAAATTGTACCAATAATAAAACGAGTCATTGCAGTTGAGTCAGCATCGAAGGTATCAAGGAAACCCGGTGTATTATCGTAATTAGTAAGGGTTTCTTTTAAGTTAGGATCGCGGTATGAACCAAAGTACACATTACCTGTATTTGAAAAACCACAGAAACCTCCATAAGCTCCACCAATTACACGAACTTGTTTTTGTAGCCAATCGGTTGACAATATCTGATTTAATACTTTTAATTTTCCATTGTAATCGTATCCAAGCTTTTTAAAGTCGTAACCTTTAACTACATATTGTACTTTCGAAGCTGTTTTTAATCCTTCGTTTTTCTTCTCAAAATTAAATTTCCAGGTATTTAATTTAACGTCTTCAGCTGGTAACGAAGAAGTGATGTGTTTTAGTCCATTTGCATATAAAGCCATGTCTTTATCATCACATGTAACCGCTGCAATCAAATTGTTTTTCGAAAACAATAATGAGGCAGTTTTCTCTAAATTAGCAATGATTTCATCACTTTTAGCATCGAAATTATCCGACAAATCTGTAATAAAATTGTAGTACTCAATACCGCCTGTTAATTCGCTAAACATACCACTATTTGAGTAATATGAACGTAAACGAGTTAAAGCATAATTCATTCCATTATTTTTAATTCGGGAATCAATACGCGATTGATGACGTGTGATCAACTCTTTCAAACGATCTTTATCTTCAAAATTAGAGTTTAGCAGAACTTCTTTTGTTAAGTCGAAAAGTTTATCAGCTTTTTCGGCTGTTGACTTACCATAAACAGTAAATTTAGGAAGCATCTGATCATCGTTATGATGTTCAAGATATGCACTGGTATAAGTATAGAAACCTCCGGTTTGAATATTCATCTCAGTATCTAAATCTCCATAGGTATAATTAGTAGTATTTAATTTACCCAATAAATTAGTCAGTAATTCAGAATAAGGAATTAACTCTTCAGGAAGTGTTCTTAAATCGAAATATAAATAGCTGTAAAGAATGTTATTTGTAAAAGTATTGTGTTGAATTACATTTACATCAGCAATATTTTTTTCATCAACACCATACCATTTAATTTCAGGGCTTATATCAGAAAGCTCAAGCATTGGAATAGTAGCTAAAGCTTCGGGAGAATCTTCTCTTTTTTGATATTCAATCAATTCTTTGGTTTCGGCAACCAACTGCTCTTTTTGTTCTTGAGTTAATTGATTTTTATAATCTTCTAACTCTTGTTTAGTAACGGCATCTAATTTTGCTTGTAAACCAGGCTCTGGTTTAAGTACCAATAAAGCAGAGTGAGTGTTATTCATTAAATGAGTGCTAATAGCATCTTCTAATAAATTACTGGTTAATGCTGTTTTAACAACGCTAAGAGGCTTATTAAACTCTAATCCAGGGAATGGATCATTGCCAAAAGCCCATGATTGGTAGCACTGCATGGCATAAGTAATACCTTTTTGTGGGGTGTTGCCTTCTTTTAAGTTAAACTCGGTACGGTTGATGATTCCTTCAACCACACTCTTATCAAATCCACTGTCAACAACAGATTGTAATGTTTTAAATACAATGTCTTTAAAAGCATCTTTATCTTCCGGATTTGCATTTTGAACAGTTATCTGGAAAGAACATTGTTTATCTTCGCTGAAATAAGCACTCACATCTTTTCCAATACCGGCTTCTTGTAAAGCCAAACGCAAAGGTGCAGTTTCATTATTTACCAAAGCATCAGAAATAACATCGAAAGTCATAGCTAAAGCTCTATCGGTACTTTTACCAACAACAAAAGCCATACTTAAATAAGTCTGATCTTCTGTTGGAGCTCCATCTGCAACCGGATATGGTTTTACCGCTTCTTTCATAGCTGTAAATGGCTGTTGAAGCGGAATTTCGATTTTTTCTGTTGGCAAATCATAGTTTGACAGATATTCGTCATCGATAAATTTCAATTCTCGGTCTAAATCAGCGTCACCATACAATAAAATATAGCTATTACCGGGATGATAGAATTTTTTATGGAAATTGATGAAATACTCGTAGGTTAAATTTGGTATTTGGCTTGGATATCCTCCAGATGAAACACCATAAGTATTATCGGGGAATAATAACTTACCCATTTGATATCCTAATTCGCGACTAGGATTAGAGAACGAACCTTTCATTTCGTTGTATACAACCCCTTTGTATGTAATGTCGCCATCAACGCTTTCCATTTCGCGATGCCATCCTTCTTGTTTCAAAATTCGAGGATCAGAATAAATCAAAGGATTAAAAACAGCATCCAAATAAACATGCATCAGATTAAAATAATCTTTGTCATTCATACTGGCTACCGGGTAAGTAGTCATATCCGAACCTGTCATTGCATTCAAAAAGGTATTCAACGAACCTTTCATTAAAACGTCAAACGGGCTTTTTACCGGAAAGTTTTTAGACCCGTTTAAAACACTGTGCTCCATAATATGTGGAGTACCATAATCGGTTTTGGGAGCTGTTTTAAAAGCGATGTTAAAAAGCTTGTTAGGATCGTCGGCTGCAATTTTTAGAAGTTGTGCGCCACTCTTATCATGCTTAAACAAGTAGCATTCGGCGTTAACTTCATCTACAAATTTCTTCTCAACCAAGGTAAAACCATGGTATTTTTCACCTGTGGTATATTTTTCGCGAGGACCACAGGATGTAATAATTGCCAATATGGCAATCAAAAAGAAAAAAACATTTTTCTTCATAGGTTTAAAGTTTAATGTGTTTTAAAACAGGTGTAAGTTAATAAAATTTAAAAGTTTATCATAATTTATAAAGTTGACTTTTTTTTCTAAATCAACACATCAAAAGGGGGGATCATTTTAAAAAGCAGTAATCTTTGATATTATTTTAGATATTCTTTTTACTACTTGATAAACGCCTTAGGTGTTACGGTGTAGTATTAATATATTTGTGCTTAATAGTAGTGAAGACCTAAACTCACTTAAAAATAAAGGGGACGATTCCGAAAAGCCAAACGAGTAGGAAAAAACTAATCATAACTTTAGATGGAAAACGTAGATAATAATGAACAAACCGACATCTCAGTCATTTTAACCAGCAACGAAATTAAATCATATTTATTAGAAGCATCCAAATGGGCTAAATTCCTGGCTATAATGGGATTTATAGGAGTTGGATTTATGGCCCTTGCAGGAGTAATCGCTACGATTGGCTTAACAATTGCCGGAGGTGCATCCATGGGCCTATCTGGTTTACCTGTAGGATTAATTGGTGTATTTTATTTAGTAATTGCTTTAATCTATTACTTCCCTGTAAGTTATTTGTATAAATTTTCGACTAAAACTAAACAAGCTATTATGGGTGAAAACTCATTTACTTTAACCGCCGCTTTTAGTAATCTTAAATCATTATTTAAGTTTATGGGGGTTTTTACAATTGTAATATTATCCCTTTATATATTGATCTTAGTTGTTGCTATTCCGGTTGGTATGATGGCTAATTTTTAATAAATAAAATATTTATAGAGCAGGATCAGATTCTTTTTGATCCTGCTATTTTATTTTTAAGAAGCCTCTTTTTTTTCATTAAATATAATATCAGCGAACTATGAAACTATATTTCTCCATTACCTTTTTTGTTTTCGTATCTATATGTAGTACAAGTGCTCAAAAAAGATTCAGTTTTAATCAGGGTAATATTCAGCAAGAAAAATTTTATCAAACCATTCCGTTTGAATATTATTTAAATAAGGTAATAATTGAGGCTAATGTAAATGGAGTAAAAGGAAGATATATTGTAGATACTGGTGCCATGTGTATTGTTTTTAAAGATAGCACAAAACATCAGAATTTTACCAAAATTGGGAGTATACCTATTTCGGATGCCAATGGAATTCGTAAAGAGTCTGAAATTGTATTGTTGGATACTATTCGATTGGGTGATCTTGTCTATACAAATATTCCAGCATTATCAACCGAAGCATTGGAAGGTCCACTAAAATGTTTTGATGTGGACGGGATGATAGGTAGTAATTTATTGCGCTTTGGTGCATTTAAACTGGATATGAAAGAAAAAAATCTGCTTTTGACAGATTCCTATAAGAAATTTGGTTTATCAAAGAAAGAAGGCCAAAAATTGGGGCTTAGTAAAATGCAAAGCTCACCATATATAAGAGTTTCTTTAAATGGATGGTACCAATATGGAGTTTTGGTTGATACGGGGAGTAGTGCCATTTATATGTTTAAACAAAGTGTGGTTGATAAGTTGAGGAAGAAGAGTGTATTTAACAAACCTGCATATCAATCAAGTGGGACCAATTCTCAAGGAGCCTGGGGACTCGATAGTGTAGATATTACTACCAACATTTGGCAGGTAGATGAAGTTAAAGTGGCTGATGTATCCTTTACAAATCTTCAACTTCGTAGCGATGAAACTTCGTCGAGAATTGGAATGAAACTAATGGAAAATGGCGAATTAGTTCTAGATTATCCTAAAAAGCGATTCTTTTTTCATTCATATTCACAGGTAAACGATGCTATATCAAAACTAGGTTTTGGAATTGATTTTGCTTCGATTAACGACACTATTAAAGTAAATGGAATTTGGTTAGATACGCCTGCTGCTGAAAAAGGAGTTGCTAAAGGAGATGTTTTAGTTGATATTAAGGGACTTCATTTTGAAGACAAAGAATTGTGCGAAATTTTCACTCAATTATCAATGATAACTCAGCAAAAAAACGAATTAGAATTTGTATTTCGTCGTAAAGATTCTAGTGAAGAATATTCTGTACTATTAGAAAGATTACAATAAAAAAAGTCCCTCTGCATTGCTGAGGGACTTTAACTTTATATAGCCTTTAATTTTTTTACCAAATAGAAGCTCTGTTCTCAGGTGCAATATACAACGGACTGTTTTCATCTAATCCAAAAGCATCGTACCATGTTTGAACGTTTGGAAGAGGACCATTTACTCGGTTTCTTCCTAATGAGTGAACATCAACCTTAGTTAAACGAGCAATTTCAGCATCACGAATGTTTTGTGCCCATACACGAGAGTAAGCAAGGTAAAAACGTTGTTTATCAGTAAATCCGTCAATCTTTTCGGTTACTTCTTTACCGTTCAACGAGTTTAAATACGCTTGATATGAAATTAACAAACCACCAAAGTCTGCAATGTTTTCACCTAACGATAAAGCACCATTGGCAAATACCCCAGGTAAAACTTCAAATTTATTAAACTGATCAACTAATACTTGAGTACGTGCATTAAATTTCTCAGCATCCTCGGCAGTCCACCATTCTTCCATGTTACCATCTTTGGCAAACAAACGACCTTGATCATCAAAACCATGAGTCATTTCATGACCAATAACTACACCAATTGCTCCATAGTTAACTGCATCATCTCCATCTAAATAAAAGAATGGAGGTTGTAAAATAGCAGCTGGGAATACAATTTCGTTAGCTAATGGATTGTAATAAGCATTGACAGTTTGTGGAGTCATCATCCATTCATCCTGGTCAACTGGTTTACCTATTTTAGCCATTTCATAATCTAAATCAAAACGATTACTAGCTAAAATATTTTCAAGATAGGACGTTCTAACTACTTTTAAATCTGAATAATCACGCCATTTAATTGGGTAACCTATTTTAACACGGATAGCATCTAGTTTTTCGTGAGCCGCTTTTTTTGTAGCATCACTCATCCATTCTAGATTTTCGATGCGTTGACCAAATGCAATACGCAGATTTTCAACTAGTTTATCCATTCGTTTTTTAGCAGCAGGAGGGAAGTACTCAGCTACAAAAAGTTGTCCAACAGCTTCTCCCAAAGCACCATTTGTTGAACTGACTATTTTTTTCCATCGAGGCTCCTGAACTTTTTGTCCTGACATTGCCTGACCGTAAAAGGCAAAATTAGCATTTACAAAATCATCACTTAAATAAGATGCAGTACTACGAACCACAACTGCTGTAAGAAATGTTTTCCAGGTTGCTAGATTTTCTTTCTTATATAATTTACCAACTTCTTCTATAAATTTCGGTTGGTCAACATTAATCTCAGCAGGAACGCTGTAACCCATTTCTTCAATAAAAGTACCAAATGGGAAAGGTTTTGCCATTTCTTCAACACCTTTAATATCTGTTTTATTATAGGTGTTGTGAGGATCTCGATTCTCAAGACGTGTATTAGAAGCTTTAGCTAAAGCTGTTTCGAAACCAAATACAGTATTTGCATTTTGAGCAGCTTCTTTATCATCGTTACCAATTAATGTAAATAATGTAGTAAGATACGTTTTGTAAGCATCGCGAAGTTTTTTAGCATCCTCAGTTTTTTCGAAATAATAGTCGCGATCCGGCATTCCTAAACCACCTTGGTGGATGCCAGCAATAGTCATAGTACTGTTCTTTTGATCAGGACTGGCATAATAATAAAATATCGGACTAATACCTTGCTGTTGAAGAAAACTAATGACTTTCACTAAATCTTCTTGTTTTGCAATACCATTAACTTTTGCTAATAAAGGTTTAATAGGTGTATATCCTGCTTTATTGATAGCTAAAGTATCCATTCCCGCAGCATAAAAATCACCAATTTTCTGGCTTATAGTACCTTCTGCTGCTTTTTCTGCAGCAGCTTTTTCAATAATGTCTTTTACTTTGGCTTTATTATCTTCAGCCAATAAGTCAAAGCTACCGTAACGGCTTTTATCATCTGGAAGAGGATGTTGCTTTCTCCATCCACCATTGACATATTCAAAAAAATCTGTCCCCGGATCAACACTCTGATCCATATCCTCAGCCGAAAACACAGGCTTAATCTCCTGCTTTTGTTCTTTGCTTCCTGTTGCACAGGAACTAACACCAATAGTGACAGCCAGCAAAGAACCAAATAACATGTTTGAGTTCATTTTAGGTTGTTTATCACAGCAATGCTGCATAGTTTTAAAATTTATACTAATTCTTCTTTGTTGCTTAATTTAAAACGCTTCAAAATAAACTAAATTATAACGATCGTCCAAAAACTTAATTAAACAGTTTCACTTTCCAGATGAATTGATAATTCCGTTCCAATAGATGTAGAAGAAGTTATAAGTAAATACGCATTGGTTAATATTATTTAATAATTTATTAGCCCCTTGTGTTCCTGATACTTTTGTGGATTGTTTCAAGAATTATGAAAAGTAAAAATACCTTATTTAGAACCTTTATAAAGTTTGATTGTTAGAAATTGCGAAAGAAGGCGTAATGATTTATTTAGAATTTGTTTAAATAATACCATGCATTATATTTGCCTTGTTTTTATTTAGATTATTTAAATTTAATAATATGTCAACATTTGAAATACTGATGCCTAAGATGGGCGAAAGTGTTGAAGAGGCAACAATTACAAAATGGTTTGTCTCGGAAGGTGATACCATTCAGGAAGATGATGTCTTACTGGAAATAGCAACAGATAAGGTAGATTCAGAAATACCATCTCCGGTTGCAGGTACTGTTAAATCAATTAAATATCAGGTAGATGATGTGGTTGCGGTTGGAGAACCAGTAGCTATTATTTTGCTTGAAGGAGCGGAAGATACTGATGATGGCTCAGCAGCAGAAGCTGACAAACCAGTAAGTGCTCCTACTGAAGCAAGCACTACTACCGCATCTGAAAGTACCAGTACTTCAGATATTAATAAATCTTCTGATCGCTTTTATTCTCCATTGGTGCGTAGCATGGCCGAAACAGAAGGAATTGGTTTTGATGAGTTAGAACAAGTTAAAGGTACCGGCAAAGATGGTAGAGTAACTAAGCAGGATATGCTTGATTATCTTTCTAATAGAAGTAAGGATACTCCAGCATCGTCACCTAAAGCAGAATCTAAACCAGTTGCAACTCCAGCTCCGGCTGCTCCAAAAGAACAACCAAAAGTTCATGTATCTGTATCGGCCAACGACGAGATTGTTGAGATGGATCGCATGCGTAAGTTGATTGCTGAGCATATGGTTATGTCTAAGCAAGTGTCGCCACATGTAACTAGTGTAGTAGAAGCTGACGTTACTAATGTAGTATTATGGCGTAATAAAGTAAAAGATCAATTCCAGAAAAAATATGGTGAGAAAATTACTTTTATGCCAATTTTTACTCAGGCTGTAGCCAAAGCTTTACGCGATTTTCCTGGTGTAAATGCATCTGTTGATGGTGATAAAATCATCATGCGCAAGAATGTGAATATTGGTATGGCAGTTGCTCTTCCTTCTGGAAACCTAATTGTTCCGGTAATCAAACAAGCCGATCAAAAGAACCTTGTTGGTTTATCAGGTGATATCAATCGCTTGGCAGAATTGGCCCGCAACAATAAATTGGGAGCTGATGATATTCAAGGAGGTACATTTACTATTACCAATTTCGGATCATTTAAAAACATTATTGGTACACCGATTATTAATCAGCCACAGGTTGCTATTTTAGCCATTGGTGCAATAGAAAAGAAACCTGCAGTTATTGAAACACCTACTGGTGATGTAATTGGTATCCGACATAAAATGTTCTTATCATTATCATACGATCATAGAATTGTGGATGGTATGCTAGGAGGTAACTTCCTAAGACGTATAGCCGATTATATCGAAGAGTTTGATATCAATTCGGAAATTTAATCATTGTTTAAAGTATTCAAGATGAGTGATATTCCAAAAATATATTCCATCAGAAAAACAGATAAAGACACTTTGTTAAAGTGGTATCGTCTACTATTTTTAGGTCGTACCCTTGACGAAAAAGCACCTAATTACCTGAAACAGGCAATAGGTTGGTCTTATCACGCTCCGGCAGCAGGACACGATGGAATTCAATTAGCAATCGGTCAGGTTTTTGACCGAAGCAAAGACCATTTATTCCCATATTACCGCGATTTGGTAACCAATGTTTCTGCAGGTTTAACAGCAGAAGAAATCATATACAACGGTATTTCAAAAGATGCTGATGTTGCTGGTGGTGGTCGACATATGTCGAACCACTTTGCAAAACCCGAATGGAACATTCATAATGTTTCGTCATGTACTGGTAACCATACCTTACATGCTGTCGGTGTGGCGCGAGCCATAAAAACATACGAGAACAAAGGGGTGGCAATAAGTTCTCAAGGAGAATCTTCGGTTTCGGAAGGATACGTGTATGAGGCTGTTAACGGTGCATCGCGTGAGCAATTACCTGTTATTTTTGTTTTCCAGGATAATGGTTATGGTATTTCGGTTCCAAAGAAAGACCAGACAGCCAATAGAAAAGTAGCTCGTAACTTTGAAGGTTTTAAGCACTTGCGCATTATGTATTGTAATGGTAAAGATGTATTTGATTCGATGAATACCATGGCTGAAGCCAGTAAATGGGCCGAAGAGAATCAAAAACCCGTAATTGTACATGCCAACTGTGTTCGTATTCATTCTCATAGTAACTCTGATCGCCATGAATTGTATCGCGATGATAATGAGCTAGGTTATGTAAAAGAGTACGATCCATTAGCAAAATATAAGCGTTTACTTTTACGATATGAAAGAGCAACAGAAGAAGAATTAGCCAACATCGAAGCTGAAGTGGCTGCAGAGGTAAAAGTGGCTCACCGTAAAGGTATGGCAGCGCCTCATCCAACACCCGAATCAGCTAGCGATTTTGTAATTCCTGAACCTTATGTTTCAGATAAATATCCTAACGGAACGCATAACCAGGATGGTGAACCAATGAAGCTTATTCAAGGACTAAACGAAACGCTTAAAGCAGAGTTTCGTCATAATCCTGACACCTATCTTTGGGGACAAGATATTGCCAATAAAGACAAAGGTGGAATCTTTAATGTTTCGAAAGGGATGCAGCAAGAGTTTGGCAAAAAACGAGTCTTTAATGCTCCTATTGCTGAGGATTTTATTATGGGAACCGCCAATGGTATGGTTCGGTATAATAAAAATATCAGAGTGGTTGTTGAAGGTGCCGAGTTTGCCGATTATTTCTGGCCCGCAATGGAACAATTTGTTGAAACTACCCACGAATATTGGAGAACAAAAGGACAGTTTTCACCTAATATCACAGTACGTTTAGCATCTGGAGGTTATATTGGTGGTGGTTTGTATCACTCCCAAAACATAGAAGGTGCTCTTACTACTTTCCCGGGGGTACGTGTGGTATATCCTTCGTTTGCCGATGATGCGGCAGGTTTGTTACGTACTTCAATGCGATCAGAAGGTATGACTATGTTTATGGAGCCTAAAGCATTATACAATGCTCCAAAAGCGGCAACTCCAATTCCTGATGATTTTGAAGTTCCGTTTGGAAAAGCACGTATTCGTCGCGAAGGTACTGATTTAAGTATCTTTACATACGGAAACACTACGCATATGTGCTTAGAAGTGGCCGAAAAACTAGAAAAAGAAGGTTTAGGAAATGTTGAAGTGGTTGATCTACGTTCGTTATCGCCATTAGATAATGAAACCATTCTTGAATCGGTTAAGAAAACTTCACGAGCATTGGTTGTTCATGAAGATAAAGTATTTGCTGGATTTGGTGGCGAAGTTGCATCATTAATTAGTACGGACGGATTCCAATATCTTGATGCTCCGGTTCGTCGTGTAGGTTCATCTTTTACACCGGTTGGTTTTAACCGTACATTAGAAGCAGCAATTCTGCCTAATACTGATAAAATTTATGATGCAGCCAAAGATCTGTTATCCTATTAAATCCTAAGCAACGAATTATGAAAGATACTGGTATATTTTATAGTTACCGTTCGGTAAAAACCGGACAACAAGTAAAGAAAATTCTCAAGTTGTTAGGTGCAGATAATGTAACAGCTGTTGACATTGATGTTGCTACAGGCGAGGATTTTATGAAATTTACGAATTACATATTGGCCGTTCCAACCTGGTTTGATGGAGAATTACCCAATTATTGGGATGAATTTCTACCGTCTATCGAAGATGAAAAACTGAAAAGTAAACGATTTGCTATTTTTGGAGGTGGAGACCAAAAAGGTTACTCTGAAAATTTTGTGGATGGAATTGGTTTAATGGCTGAATTTCTGGAAGAACGAGGTGGTAAAATCGTTGGTTTTACATCAACCGATGGTTACGAATTTGAAGGAAGTAAAGCTCAGCGTGGAGATCAGTTTGTAGGGTTAGCTCTTGATATTGAAAATCAGGCTGCTCTAAGTAACGAGCGCATTGAAGCGTGGGTAGAGAAACTTAAAAAAGAGTTTGCTTGATAACAACCGATATTACTTTATAATTAATGAGGGATGAGCAATTTTGTTCATCCCTTTTTACATTAGCAAATGTTCAATTAATATCTTGACACCAATCCCAATAAGTAAGATACCTCCAATAATTTCAATTTTATTTCTAAAAATACTACCTAATTTCCAACCGATGGCAATGCCTAAATGAGAAAAAATAAAGGTAACGATACCAATTACAATAGCTGGAAATACAATATCTACATTTAATAGCGAAAAACTAATACCAACAGCTAAAGCATCGATACTGGTTGCAATTGCCAGCATGGTTATTGTTTTATTGTTGTATGCGTTTACAAAAGGAGCCGATTCGTTGTACTGAAAAGCCTCGTACAACATTTTACCACCAATAAATAATAACAATGCAAAAACTACCCAATGATCATAGGCACTAATAGAATCTGCGAATGATTGTCCTAGAAGCCATCCAATAACAGGCATTATACCCTGAAAAAATGCAAATAGCAAACAAACTTTTCCAACAGGGTTGAATTTTATTTTTTTAATGGATAATCCAACAGTTATGGAAACGGCAAATGAATCCATTGCTAATGCAATTGCAATTAGTAATAACGATAAAAACTCCATAAAATGATTTTGCGCAAAATTACATCTTTTCGATTAACCTGAAAAAGGAGATTTAAATTATTACACTTAACAATAATTAATCCATTTTCTACAAGATATTTAAAACGTTACTTATAGTTGTTAATAAATATCAAAATTAGATTTTTAAGCATAATAATGGCTTTACTGTATAAACATATGCATTTTTTCGCATTGTGAGTTTACATATTTCATCAGATTATTAAAATAGGCTAGAGAGATGTAGTTTACTTATGTAATTACATGAGTAAATCAAATAAAATCTAAAAAATTTCAACAGTTTACAATTGTCTACCGTTAAATCACATCTAGAAACTCGTGGACATACTGTTATAATAGTGAAAAAGTGTTTCATAATACACACAATACCAGTAATATATATCATTCAATTGTATTAATACGTTAATAAATATGAATACATCTGTAATAACACAAACTAAATCAGCCTAAATTTGTTCATAAAAACTACTTAAACAACTAATAACCAGTAAATAATACAAGTTACATAAAGTTATAATTTACATATATGCAAATAACTGTGTATGTGAGGAGTATAGAGGTGTTAAAATGTCTTACTACGGAAGCTTTCAGCGTTATTTAAACCATAAGCAAACATTGTTAAAAAACATTAATGCAACTACTTAACTAAATTTAACTAAAGTGCAAGAATAGGTAAATAATAGAGTTGTATTGGCTGTATTTATAAGGATGAGTGCATATGATTAGTAATGTGAACACATAAATAAAATAGATACAAATGTAAATTCAGATACTTTTGTTATTTGTAATTTTATAGTTACATTTGTATTTACCAATTGCGTACAGATTTGTAAAAACTAATGTACAATTGTAACTATTTATTAATCAGATTTACTTATTGATTAAATAACCATGAAAGAACGTTTAGAAGCTATACTTAAACACGAAAAGTTGACACCATCCAGATTAGCAGATATCATTGGTGTACAGCGTTCCGGTATTTCTCATATCATGTCTGGTAGAAATAAGCCCGGATTAGATTTTCTTTCGAAACTAATCAGTAGTTTTCCGCATATAAATGGAGATTGGTTAATTACAGGTGAAGGTCCAATGCTAAAAAATGGAGCAAATAAGCCTTCTATTAGTCAAATGTCGATACCAATGTCGCAAAAGGTTGTTGAAGATAAGAAGGAGCCCGAAAAACCGAATATCAAAATGGAAAAACCACCTGTATTTTCTAATAAACCTAAGATTAATGTAGCACCAGCTATCGAAAAAGAGCCATTTGTATCTAACGATAAAAAGATTGAACGCATTATTGTATTCTATACCGATAAATCGTTTACAGAGTATAAACCAGATTAAGAATTTTAGTGGCTCATAATATCATTCTATAATGGCTGAGACAGATAGATCCACTTTTCCTAATTTTCATGCTGTGTTATTAGAGAGCTACTCTTATCAAACTCATTAATTTTTGGTATATTTGCAGCAATTTAGTCATGTTTACAAAAGTAAACTAACTATGAATCTTGATGTTGCAAGTATTTTAGCATGAAAAAATATATCGACGACTTTACTGTAATCAGTAATCAACGCCTGAATCATGAGTACGTGGTGTTAACTCTTAAACATCCGAACAAACTACCTCATATGATGCCTGGCCAGTTTGTAGAAGTGAAGGTTGAAAATGGACCTGACACTTTTTTAAGAAGACCCATCTCTATACATGATGTAGATTCGGAAGCCAATACCATGAAACTTTTAGTACAAGAAATTGGCGAAGGAACCCGATTAATGGGTACTTTAAAAGAAGGTGACAAATGTAACCTGGTCTATCCTCTAGGTAATTGGTTCTCATTACCAGATAAAGATAACGTATTATTAGTTGGTGGAGGATGTGGAATAGCTCCCTTGTTGTATATGGGGCGCCATTTGAAAGCCAACGGAATAAAACCACGTTTTCTTTTAGGAGCTCGCAGTGCCGAAGGTTTAATAGCATTAGATGAATTTAAGGAGCTTGGCGAAGTATATACAACAACAGAGGATGGATCAGAGGGTGTCAAAGGATTTGTGATTCATCATCCTGTTATGCGCACTCAAAATCCAGAAATAGATTGGATTTATACCTGTGGACCAGAAGCTATGATGAAAGTTGTAGCTAAATATGCTCGTAATCATGAAATTAGATGCCAGGTTTCTTTAGAAAACCATATGGCATGTGGTTTTGGAGCTTGCTTATGCTGTGTTGCTGATACTATTGATGGAAATAAATGTACCTGTACTGACGGGCCAGTTTTTGATTCAACTTATTTAAAATGGTAGACTTAAATATTAATTTAAACGGGTTGAAGTTGAAGAACCCGGTAATGACAGCCTCAGGAACCTTTGGTTATGGTGAGGAGTTTATGGACTTTTTTGATATTGCGCGCTTAGGCGGTGTATTAGTAAAAGGTACAACTTTAAACCATCGCGAAGGAAATCCTTATCCACGAATGGCGGAAACTCCTAAAGGTATGCTTAATGCCGTGGGGCTTCAAAATAAAGGAGTTCACTATTTTGCTGATACTATTTACCCTCGCATAAAGGACTATGATACCAATATGTTGGTTAATGTATCGGGTTCAACAATAGATGAATACGTTGAAACGGCCGAAGTGGTAAATTCATTAGATAACATTCCTGGAATTGAATTAAACATTTCATGCCCGAATGTAAAAGAAGGTGGAATGGCATTCGGAACCAGTTGTCCTTCTGCTGTTGCGGTTGTAAGTGCTGTACGAAAGGTGTATAAAAAGCATTTAATAGTGAAGTTATCACCTAATGTTACTGATATAACTGAAATAGCAAAGGCTGTTGAGGATAATGGAGCTGATTCAGTATCATTAATTAATACATTACTAGGGATGGCTATTAATGCAAAGACACGTCGTCCGGTTTTATCTACTATAACAGGCGGTTTATCAGGACCTGCGGTGAAACCAGTTGCTTTACGTATGGTATGGCAGGTTGCACAAGCTGTAAAGATTCCAATTGTAGGTATGGGGGGGATAATGAATGCAACTGATGCTATTGAATTTATGTTGGCTGGAGCTTCAGCAGTGCAAGTAGGTACAGCTAATTTTGTTGATCCATTAGTTACAGTTAAGATTGTTGAAGGAATAGAGAAATATTGTAAAGAGAATGGCTTTAAAAGTGCTTCAGAATTAATTGGAGCTATGGAAGTATAAGCATATCATTCTATTGACCTTACAGCCGGACATTTTGTCCGGTTTTTTTTGTGTATAATTATACAAGTGTATATTTATACATTGCACATGCATGAGTTTATGTTTACATGTGTAATTACATATGTAAACGTTTGCTATTTCATGTATTCACAAAATAAAAACGATTACAGAAACTCTAGATCTAATATTGATGAAGTGAAAAGATTAGGATAACCAACCTTCTAATTAAGTTTTTGGAGTAATAACGAAGTTTCGTATACCACGAAATGAAAAGAGCTTCCTAAAGCTGTTTATTTAATAAGATACTTGATTAAATTCACGGTCCTATCTACATGTTGCGAAAATGGATAATTGAGAAAGATAAGGCTTACTTAAAATAGCTTAATACGGACCATATGAAATAAAAAAAGCCCCGAAAAATTTCGAGGCTTTTGTGGTGATTCAGCTGGGGTTCGAACCCAGGACCCCATCCTTAAAAGGGATGTGCTCTACCAGCTGAGCTACTGAATCATCCTGTTTTTGCGGTTGCAAATATAGACGTTTGTATA
Source organism: uncultured Carboxylicivirga sp. (assembly GCF_963668385.1). Taxonomy (GTDB): domain Bacteria; phylum Bacteroidota; class Bacteroidia; order Bacteroidales; family Marinilabiliaceae; genus Carboxylicivirga. The sequence continues at coordinate 4,567,694 of NZ_OY764327.1, read as the reverse complement.
ATACTGGCCAAATAAAAATATTAAAAAAGTAATATTTTTTTTACCTTTTGGTGTTAAATACCTTACAATGTGCCGTTTAGGTCACCTTTGTTTTTTTCATAAAGATTAACCACTGGCTTAAAATGTCTGCGTATTGTTGGCCATTTATCAGGATTTTGCGATAGTAATTGTAGAATTCGCACCTTATTTTTCTTAAGTGCATCGCTTATAGCTGGAGCTGTAATAGCTCTATCCATATTTTTGCCAACCTCAGCGCTTGTCAAGTTATTGCCATTATTTAATACTGCCATTGCTGATCTCTCCAAGCGATCTAGCAAATCTGCGGTTCTACTTACTCTATTGTTTATAGTTGAAGAGGCATTATTGATATTTTCTTGCATTGGTTCGATTAATAAATAGGATGATTCCAGTTCTATTGTATCACCAGGTTCTGAAAAGTAAAGATTACAAATGTAAACAAAACTATTTTCGATACTTTTCTTCATCTGTTCAAGATTGTCACATACCTCGTATAATTTCAGACGCACATCATTCTCTATAACATAATTAAAGCCATCTCTTTTACTTAAAAGAGTAATATAATCATCCAGCCAATAATTATTCCACCTGTGAAAATCACTTTTTTCATCTTCAATAAGGTTGTTTTTGGCTTTCAATATGTTTCGAGTGGTCTCTCTGAACTTTACTGTTTCGGAAATGTGACTTAAAAATCCTGAAACCATGCTATCAGAATGATTTTTTGCCAATCGTCCAATAATTGCCTTTTCAGATGTTGAATAAGCCTCTTTACTCTCTGTTATTCCAAAATTGCTTTTGTTGTCGCGAAAAAACAAATAAAAATGAGCTCGTGAATTTTCACTTCCAATTTTCTGGTTGATGTGTAAAACCAAATATTTCGATTCGGTAAATAAATCTAATTGCGGTAGCGCTAACTGATTATTGTTTTGCGAAATAAATGGAAGTCGATCTGCATTTAGCCACTGAAAACCAGTATTAAGCTTGGCTTCGTTTCTTAGGAATGTTTGAGTATTTAAACTTACATCTAGAATCTCGTCTCCAAATTCTCGTTGCCATTCCATGCCTTGATAGCCATTGGTACCATTATCAGGCCAAAAGCCGTAGATCCGATCAATACCATCCATAAAGAGTGGCCATTGCTTCATAAGATGCAATGCACATTTAATGACGATATGTTGATCGGGATGAAAAGACATAAATGAATTTACTCAATTAAGCAAAGCTATAAAATATTAAGCAAAAAGTTAAGTGTTTTATTAAGCTTAATCCATACTTAAGTAAAAAATTAATCTTAATAAAGTGCTTAATAAACTTCATATAAAATTGTTTATCAGTGTAATATTGCAATACAATTCTCTTCCGAATCAGAACGAAGATTTTATATCCTACATCAACAATTCTAAAAACTTAAGCTATGGAACAATTTTTTTTAAGTAAAATCGAATGGCTAACCGAATGGTTTATGCAACTATTTTTCGATCCAATGTATTTTTCTCACAATGAGAAGTCACAAAAAGGTTCAACAAAATCGGAAGAAACAAAGGTGCATGTTATCAGTGAAAGTATAACTGAATATGCGACCCAAGTGATTAAGAAACCGCTTAGTGTGATTCGTAGAAAAAAGATGAATATTCCGAGTAGAATATCTGATTTAAAGCCCATAATTAGCCCTTATATGAGTTGGATTGATACAATGCATAAAGAGGTTTGTATAAAAGCAAAAAACACCCTGAATAAGATCCAGAGTGCTTTTACTATTTTGTGGTATCAATTAAGCTTTCAATGATTCTTTCAAATGTACCATTTTAATGGCTGTAATTGCACCTTCGTCACCTTTGTTTCCGTGTTTACCTCCGGCTCTGTCTAATGCTTGTTGCTGATTAGAGGTAGTTAATACACTAAAAATAAATGGGATTGGGTATTGAAGGTTTAGTTGTGTTATACCTTGCGTTACTCCCGAACATACAAAATCGAAATGCGGAGTATCACCCTGAATAACGCATCCAATACAAATAACAGCATCAACATCTGTCATTTCAGCTAAATATTTAGCGCCAGCAGTTAATTCAAAACTTCCAGGCACATACTTTTTGATGATGTTATCCTGACTAGCGCCATTTTTCACCAATGTATCGAAGGCACCATTATATAAAGCTTCGGTAATTTCGGTATTCCATTCCGAAACAACAATTCCGAATTTCATAGATGCTGCGGAAGGAACATCCTCAATATTATAATCTGATAAATTTTTTAAACTTGTTGCCATTGCTTTTATTTTTTATGCTTTGCTCATTATTATACCGTAACACCAAATGCTTGATTTAAGTTTATCCTGCTCAAAATTTTTATCGCATTCTTATCACAATAGAACCGATCCATAGAAATTGATTGAGCGTAGGTATAATAAATCCTAAATAATAATTTTCTGCAAAAATAATTAAACATTATATCATATACTACAATCTTACATTTATTGTAATCAAATCCTATTGAATGTTTCGTCTTGCGTATTATTCCAAATATGAATGGGGTGTTTCATCATTTTAAAAATATACTGATAAAGTCAATCAATGATTTTGTATTTTATTGGGATTTATAGCTCGACCAAAAACATAAGCTTTTGTTCATTTAAAAAAATGACAAAAAAAAGAGGTTGCTTATCTGCAACCTCTTTAAATAACTTTATAATTTTCTTACTTCAATTCTGCTCTTGTGATATATTTATCAATTTGGCGAGCTTCGGTTGAAGTTTTGTATTGCTCTTTAATGGCAGTGTAGGCTTTAACAGCTTCTGCATTGTTGTTGGCAGTTTCGTATGCCACACCTAATTTCATTAAGTAAGTTGGAGCTGTAATGCTGTTGTCGTAAGCTGATGCTTTTTTATATTGGCTAATTGCCTCATCAGTCTTACCTAATTCCATATAAGCATCACCCATAGCACCTGCAGCTGTTGCAGCAATCATTTCATCACTAGTTGAAAAATCATCTAAATAAGAGATTGCTTCATCATAGTTACCTAAATGCAAATTTGAAACACCTGCATAAAATGCAGATAATTTACCTGCTTTAGTTGAACCGTACTCATCCATAATTTCGATAAACCCAGGATTAATACCGTCGCCGTTTAAAGCTAATTTAAAACTGTCTTGCTCAAAGTACTGTTGAGCATAAAATATTTGCTTCTGAGCATTGTTTTCCAATGGTTGGAAATACAATTTTGATAAACCATAATAACCTGCTACAATAACAATAAGAACCAATGCTACGGTAGTAAGAATGTTTTGATTTTCTTCAATAAAATGCTCTGTTTTACTCAATGCGCTCTCAACGTGTTCTAGATTTTCATCTGCGTGAGCTCCCTTTTGTTGCTTTGACATATTTTGTGTTTATTTTATTCAATGCGCAAAAATGTAATTGTTTTACCAAAAAAACAACATATGGATTCTTTTTTTTAGGGTACTGTTGATAAAAATATCTTTCACAAAAAATAATTTTAAGATGGATCGATAAAAAGCTATCATTACTTTTGTGGTAAATTATAAAATTCATGTACATTAAGCATCTTAGTCTTGTAAATTTTAAAAATATTGCTCAGACTGAAATTGAGTTTTCAGATGGAATTAACTGTATGGTAGGCCATAATGGTGCAGGTAAAACCAATGTGTTGGATGCTTTGTATTATTTATCTTTCTGCAAAAGTTATTTTAATTCTATTGATAGCCAAAATATTCAGCATGGGCAGGAGTTTATGGTGGTACAAGGGCAGTACAAACGAAAAGATGAAGATGAACACATTTATTGTGGGCTAAAAAAAGCTCAGAAAAAGCATTTTAAACGTAATAAAAAAGAATATAATAAATTATCGGACCATATTGGCTTTTTGCCATTGGTGATGATTTCACCTTCGGACGAACAACTAATAAACGATGGTAGTGATTTACGGCGTAAATATATCGATGGTGTTATATCGCAATACGATAAACCTTATCTGGATGATCTGATGCGTTACAACAGATCCTTGCAACAACGAAATGCCACTTTAAAATCGATGAAGGAGAGTGGCAACCGCAACATGGATATGTTGGAATTGTGGGATGAACAATTATCGGCATTGGCTGATAAAATATATGGAAAACGCAGTGAGTTTATAAAAGAATTAGTAGCTGTTTTTCAAAAACATTACGCATATGTATCGGCTGGTAATGAGGCTATTTCGTTAGGTTACACTTCGCATTTACAGCAGGGTGGTTTAAAGGAACAGCTTGTTGAAGCCCGAACTAAAGATTTGAGTTTAGGCTATACAACTAAAGGTATTCATAAAGATGACTTAGAAATGATGTTATCAGGCTTTCCTATAAAAAAAATAGCGTCGCAAGGTCAAAAGAAAACGTTTTTGATTGCCTTAAAACTCGCACAATACGAATTTATTCATCGTCATAATGGTATTAAACCTATTTTATTGCTCGACGATATTTTCGATAAATTAGATAACCAAAGGAGCAGTCGTCTCTTGCAGTTAGTGAGTGAAGACATGTTTAGTCAGATATTTATTACTCATACAAGTGCCGATTATTTAATTGAAACATTGCCTCAAACAGGCAAAAGTTTTAAAATGTTTAACGTAGAAGCCGGGGAGGTTCAGGAGATTAATCAGTAAAAATGAAACGCAAAGCAGTACAACCTATTAGCGACATATTAAAAGAGTATCTGAAAGAAAAAAAACTAAATCAGGGACTGATGCAGAATCGAGCGGTTCAGTATTGGGAGAGGGTTTTGGGGCCATCGGTAGGTCGAGCCACACGGCGGATATATATGTATCAAGGAACATTATATGTTGAATTAAATTCAAGTGTATTGCGTAACGAATTACTGATGTATAAAGATCGCATTATCATTAATTTGAACCAGGCAATAGGTGAGGAGATTGTGATGGATTTGGTTTTGAAATAGATATATCTACTTTTTATTATCAAATAAAATAATTCGTTTGTTATTTTATGTTATATTGCAAATGCTCTTAATTAGTAATTCTGTAATAAGATTCTTATTCATATAATGTAAAGCATAAAATTAAATGAAAAGTCCCGCTTCTGAATGTTTGTATTGTCAGCATTTACCAATACTTGATGAATTAATGATTAAAATATGCGATTTAGAAGTATCGCAACTCTTTTTATTTAAAGAACAATCGTATACCGGACGATGCAATGTTGTTTACAAAGATCATGGAATTGAATTTCATGAATTAAGCGATAGTGAACGAAATGCTTTTATGGCCGATGTTGCAAAAGTGGGTAGAGCCATACAAAAAACCTTTAATCCAACAAAGATTAATTACAGTGCCTATTCCGATACATTAACTCATATTCACATGCATATTGCACCAAAATATGTAGATGGATATAAATTCGGAGGCGTTTTTGAGATGAATCCACAACAAACCTATCTTACAGATGAAGAATATTCAGAAATGATTAAAAAAATTAAAGCAAACTTATAATAATCAAGTCTATCAAAATATTAGAAGGTGCCTAAGTTAGACACCTTTTTTTGTTCCTACTTTCTTAGGTTTCTATAGTAACCGATTTTTCTTAACATAGATCAAGTCTTTATTGGAGCTTCCTACGTTAAATTTGCAGACATATTTCAATAATTGGTGTTAGTTGTTAAATGGAAGTTAAAAAGTACTAAACAGCAAATTAGCTTTGAACAAACGATGAAACACCAATGTTTGAGTTTGAAATATTAAAAGAAATGTTTTTTGCCAAGAGGCAAATTGAATTATTAATTTCAATAAGGGGAAAATGAATAGAAACAACGATTTATGATTACTAGTTTTACGTTTATCAGTAGGTGTCTTGATGTTATTGCATGGAATTGCCAAACTAGTACATGGTTTAGATTTTATAAAAGGAATGCTTGGTAGCATGGGCTTACCATCATTTATTGCTTATGGTGTTTTAGTTGGAGAGGTGTTAGCTCCAATTGCAATTATTGCCGGATTTAGAACACGTATTGCAGCTGCTATTTTTGCATTTAACTGTATTGTGGCAATTGCAATGGCTCATGCAGGTCAATTATTCTCAATGAGTGAACATGGAGGATGGGCTGTTGAACTTTTAGGCTTGTATTTATTTGGTGCTGTTGCTTTATTTTTCACTGGAGCTGGTAAATATGCCATTTCGAGTAGCAATAACTGGGACTAATCCGAGAAGATATAAAAGTTAGAAGAGGCAAGGAGTTCATATTCTTGCCTTTTTTTATTATTGTATGGGTAAAGTAAAATAAAAGGTTGTTCCAATACCTTTTGGCTTTCGGCCCAGATGTTTCCTTTGTGTTGTTCAATAAATTCTTTGCAAAAATAATGCAAATCATTTTTCATTCAGAATAAGGCAAGACAACGATTAAACATTTTATAGTATTTGAAGATTATAATTATCTGAACCATAATTTGTATTTAGATTGATAACAGAAAATAGCTAAATTGATATAAAAATTTCATTTGGATGGGATTATATTGACCCAGGACACTATAAAATTGTGCTAAGCCTACTAAAAACGGTGCGAGAAGTTGTATAAATTGCATTAGGATGAGATAATATTGAACTACAACACAAATACATCCTGCAAGGAGAGGGGTATTACCGTTACAGATTGAAAACCCGGCAATAGAGACAGCTCTCTCATGAAAGATTTGAATATGCATCTTTCTTATGTTTGACTTTTATAATGAATTTCTCGAACTTGCTTATAGTCTATAATTTACACGACTATAATGAAGCCAATTATCTTTTTCTTCATATTTATCATGCCTTGCATCCTTGGCACCTGTAATTCTGAGAAAAAAGAAATTAGAGGTACCTGGATAAATCAAAAAGAGCAATCTTCCACGTTCTTTCTATTTTATAAAGATGGCTCATATAGAAATTTGGTCTACAATAAAGTTTCGACCGAAGGTAAAGACGTCATGATATTTAAGGATGGATCAATTGGATATTATAACCCTGTTGGCTATCATAAATACGATCTTTATGAGGTCGCTGTTGACTTAAGTCCAATACTCGGAAAATCGGTAATGGATGCAACGATTGGAAAATACCTTGATAAATATTTGAAGGATCATCCAAAACCGGATTTGAATCATATCCAACCTACATTTCTTGCTCAAATTCGAAATGATGGAGAGCATCTTTATATATTGCAAAATGATGAAATAATACTAGATCTGAAGCTAAGACACATCAAGTTTGGAGACAAGAGATAATTAGTATTGAATTATTTGTATCCGTTTGTAAGAAGTATGAGAAAACAAATGAACAGTGCTGGGGAAGGTTATTTAGAACAGAACAGTATAAAAAAAGCCTGTAAATCAATCGATTTACAGGCTTTTAATCATTTTTGATTACCTAAAAGTGATCTCGGCAGGATCACAGCCTATTTTGTATGATATTGTAATATAAGTAATTACCAACTGTCTTAAAATTCAATTCACCTAATAGCTCCCTTTTTATTTGTTTGCTAATGATGTTTTTTATTGTCCTCTGACATTACAAAGATACGTAAAATGGCAGAATTTAATGCGCTAAAATATAGTAAATTGCATCCATTAGTATGAAGTTTTGGGAAGGATATCAGCAGGAATTGTATTTTTTATGGAAAGATTGATTGATTTAATACAATTCGTAATCGATCAAAGTGAGATAATTTGATTCAAATAATATGTCTCAGTCCAACAGGTATTGATTGATGGTTTCTTTGTTGATACCGGTGTATTTTGCAAATTCTTCGGTGGTGATGAACTGGTGGTCTTCTTTTCCAAGTTCTTCGCGGATCTTTTTTAGTAGCCTACGGCCAGACTTTTCACTTTTTCCTGTGAGACGTTGGACGTCTTTGGGATAAATACAAATCCTGGTTGTCTTGAATGATCTCATGCTTTATCTATACTTATGGGTTACTTGATTCGTACTTCTAATTTACTATAAATGTTTGATTGTTGTGAGTAAATATCAGACAAATGTACCACAATAGGACAGGAGAGACTTTGCTTTTTGTGGGAAACAATCTAAGAACATAAATTGACTAAGCTAAATGTAAAGATGTGATTTATGGCAAGGCAAAAGGGAATTATAAAACTGGAAGGAAGAATCGGGGATTTGTCTTTCTACAAAAGTGGAAATGATTACCTGGCTCGTTCGAAAGGAGGAGTGGAAGGTGACCGTATTAAAAATGATCCTGCATATGCAAGGACCAGAGAAAACGGGCAGGAATTTGGACGAGCGGGAAAAGCGGGTAAGCTGATCCGGAATGCTTTAAAGGTGCCTATAAAAAAGGCTGCAGATAATAAAGTATCCAGCCGTTTGGCTGCACTGGTATTGAAAGCAATACAAGCAGATACCACTAATGCCAGGGGCGAAAGAACTGTTATTGATGGTGATTTAAGCCTTTTACAAGGGTTTGAATTTAATGCCAAACAATCGTTAGAATCGATTGTAACAGCACCTTTTACTATTGCTATTGACCGGGCTGCCGGTACTTTTACGGTTAATGTACAAGAGTTTGTACCAACTACCGAAATTGCAGTTGTGGAAGGAGCCACTCATCTGCAATTTATTGCTGCAGCTGCAGCCATTGATTTTACAAATGGTAGTTACGAAGTGGATGTTGCGGAAAGCGCCGAGATTGTTATTGGTACAGATGCACAAGCAGCTTTAAATATAGCAGGTGCTTTGAGTGCAGATAGCCCGAATCCGATTTTAATGGTGTTTGGCGTTGAGTTTTACCAATTGGTAAACGGAGCTATGTACCCATTGAATAATAATGCTTCCAATCCGTTGGCAATGGTGGCAGTTGATGTTGTTTAACTAATTTCTCGATTATCGATTAATTAATGTGTAGGTTGTTAATTATTCAATTGATTGATGAGCTTATTTGAATTGAATTGTTACAAAACTGTTGTGGTAAATTTTTCAATCATACATGGTAGCCATAATGTGGCGTTTATGGGAGGTGCAATGGTTAGTATCTGGAAAGGAATATCCTTTGAAGGTGTTGTGGAGACCATAGTATATGCTGCCGTTGGTACCCTTGTAAGTTATGGAGTATCGCAATGTATTAAGTGTGTAAGTAAAAAGATATTTAAGAAGCATGGTTAGGTAGTTTGGACAGATGCTTGAGTTGAGGGCCCTCGGTTATACGTAATCGGGGGCTTTTGTTTTTAGTCAGTAGAGATGAGTCAGTAGTCAGTAGCCCCGATAGTTATTGGGGAGGCAGAAGATAAAAGCAAAAGTAAAAAGTGATGATTGATCGAATGTCAATTGATTGATGTGTTGATGAAGATGTACAAGACAGAAGACGGATGACCGAGGACGGAAATCTGCATTCCGGGTTTTATTGGAATGCGTAACAAACCATAGTATTTATGGAATGCAACGAATAATTGGAGTTTAAATAATCGGTAATGATGTTTATCTAAAAGTTTACTATTTTTAATTTTAGCTATTTTTACATTGTAAAAACTTAAATACATCCTATGTCAACATCTAAATTCTTCCTGTCGATCATTCTGTTTATTGCGGCTATTAATATATCAGCTCAGCAACTAAAACTCATTGAGCTGCATCCGGATTATAACCATGATAAATACAATACACAACCCAAGGATATACTCAGACAGTTCAGAGCCTATACGGTTTCGTTTGATGGTAGTGATGATGATAATGGTGACGGAGTAGCCGATTATTGGCGAATACCGGAATGGGTATCGTATGAGATGAAAGCGATGGATGATCCGGGTAAGGGTCCGAAAAGACCATCGAAATGGATTACCGATAAAGATTTGTATGAGCAAGGTATTTGTGCGAATGATGATAGCTATAAGTACAGTAGTGACTTCAGGAAGGAGCATCCGAACTGGTATGCCCGCGGCCACATGTGTATGAAGTTAATTGCCTGGCGTTTGGGTGAAAATGCGGATTGGAATACTCATACGATGCTGAATGCTTGTCCGCAAAGGGAGCATAACAATGCGGGAATCTGGCTGGATATGGAGTATAAAACCATTGATTGGGCTGATAAGTACGGGCAGATATGGGTAATATGTGGACCGGTGATTACTGATAAAACACCGTCATCTTATATTGGAGAAGAGGAAAAAGGTGAGTTACCGGTTGCTGTACCAGACGCTTTTTTTAAAATAGTAGTAAGAGAAGAAGATGGTCAAACAGATCCGCTAGTCATGGCTTTTATCTATCCTCAGGATACGGAGCGAAAAGACAAGGATCATTTGAAATATGCAGTGTCGGTAAATGAAATAGAACGAAAAACCGGTTTGGACTTTTTTACGGATTTACCCAAGGATGTGGAAGAAAGAATTGAGGCGGTAGTGGTGAGTGAGATGTGGGAGTAGTCAAGGTAAAATTCAAAAGTAAAAAGTGATGATTGATCGATTGTCAATTGATTGATGTGTTGATGAAGATGTACAAGACGGAAGATAGAAGACAGAAGACGGAAGAGGGATGACCGAGGATTGTAAGTTGATAGCTCTAAGTCCGAAAGTCCATAGTCCGAGAATTGTTTTAATCTTCTCAATTGTATATTCTTCAAGGTAAGTGCAGGAGAGGCTTATTTGAATGCTTAAACCACAAAAAAACGGAAGGGGTGAAGCGGACAAAAGGAAACGGAATAAATAGCGTAGCGGTTTATGCCGTAGTCTTTTGGCAGCATTCAGCCCTGACTTTTAAAATTTTTTAAGCAATCAATTAAGCGATAATGGCATAATATGTGGAGTGCAGGTTTTTAAAGCTCATCACTATCAAACCCAAATAACTTTTATTAAATGTACAAAAGTTTAAATTTACCACTTCGCCCCGCATTAGGTATATTTATTTATTGTTGTGGTGTCGTTATTTTTGTTGATGCATCTAAATCATCCAATTTAAGCATCTTAATTTGAGATTTTTGTACTCCAACTTTTTTTAATTGAGAACATAAATACTCTTGCTCAGAATAATTATAGCATGAAACACACCATCTTGCCTGTTTATTTTTCTTTTGTATCATTTCAAAGTATGGCAAATCAACATCAGAAAGTGAATGACCAAGAACATAAATAGTTTCTAAATCTTGGTAGCGCAGGAATTGTGTTCTATTTTTACTTATTACTTGTTCGGTTTGCTTCCTGAATTTAGTATGTAGCAACTTAGCAAAACGTCTGGCGTCTTCATCCCATTCTTCTTCTGTTGATGGCATGCCTGTATCATCACTGTAGTTGTATTCAATTTCTTGTTTGACTTTATGACCAAAAATCACTTCTTTATCAAGGCTAGAGCCATGTATATGCCAAATTGAATTTTCAGGGATTTCGTATATATCTTGAAGTGTTCTAGTGTAGTTGAAGTTGATGTATTGAGCATTTTGGTTCAGTTGTACCTGTTTAGTCTTGGGATTAAGCTGTATGCTTTTTACCCATTCCAAGAAGCATTTGGTTATCCCATTATAGATTTGTTCTGTTATGAATGAACATTCATGAGCTATATCTTCAGATTTCTTTTTACCCTTGGCACAATCTATATACATTTTACTGCTATTGTATGAAGATAAATCTTTTTCAAAGTCGCACCATTTACCATCCCTTACATTAAAATTCCAGTATTCATGTATTTCGTAATACATCTCTCTTGACCAATCTTTCATGAAGTTTTCAAAATCACAATAAGAAGTTGCGAAATCATGATATCTATCGAATCCATTGCCAATAATATATAACAGGTTGTTTTCAATCATAATTTTCTAGCTTAATTTATGTTGGTAATGCACCACAACTAGTTGCAAAACGTCATAGTTGAAATGTCTTAATCAACTGTCTGATTAAATGCACAAATAACGTTACGAATTATTTATAGGCGAATAAATTAATTAAACGTTAAATTAGGTTTAAATGTAAACAAAATAATCATATAGCTACATTACACTTGATAGTTTACACAGAGGTACAAGCGCCTGCGGCTAAACGGCCGGAAGGTGAAGGCAATGAGCCCCGATGGGTCGGGGCGGGTTGCATGAACCTGACGAGCATCGCGAGCCGCCTGCGAGTGGAGCAAGGGTGGCGGACTGAGAGTGACGTACGGAACGGTGGACGGCATATGGCAAAGGAATGGGTGGCGTGTATTTTTGCTTTTAAGGCAAAAGTTATCAGGCAGAAGGCAGAAGTATGATTAGCCGATTTTCAATTGTTTGATGTGCCTGTGCGCTATTCTTATAAGACCAATAGTTTCTAATATGAATAATAAAAAGGGAACCAAGCAAAAAACATGACACCCGAGACGTATGCCACCGGGGTGACGCTAGACCGGGCTAGAGCGTAGCGGAGGCAAATGGATATTATCACCCCGGCCCGCAGCGACTAGCAGGCGAGCCTAATATGGGCAGCGGCAGGACAGCGGTTTTTTGCCGCAGCGTAGCCAGGCAAGTGACCGATGAACTGAGAGAGCTGCCGTGAGGAAGATCGTACGAACGCAAAAGGCATGACGGGCTCAATGAATGGATGTGTGATGTGGGGATTGACGAATGTTTAGTTAGGCCCCATCAGTCAGCTTAATGCTGACAGCTTCCCAAGGGAAGCATACCCACAACGCCAACCATGAATTGACCGGAGGAGAGCAGCTTTATTTAATGCCTTAAAAACAAACAGCTATTAAATAGTGCTGCGAATGCCCGGCGGGATCTTTTGCTGAGAAGGGATGACGAACACCGATGGACCTGTTACCAATTGTACGATGGGACAATTATCAATTACAATGAGTCAATTAATAATTTGGTGATTACCGATAAATAGGGCCGATACACAATAAATGGGTGTTTTAGAAGATAATTTTATGAATTCTGACTTTAGTGGGTTATAGTGATATAATAATTGGTTTTCAAAATACATTAAAACAAATCATTACTGTCCAACTAAAACCAAAGAAGATTGTTTAATTTTTATAATTTAGTTCGTTATAGAGTTGCATAGAAGGAAAGATAAATAATATCCCTATTATCCCTGATAGACATTAGATATTAAAGGTTTGTAGTGGATCTATATGAGTAAATAGTAATGTTGCCTTTGTTTTATGAAAACTATCGATATTTGGGTGGATTTATTCTAGAATATCAAATCTACAGTTAGATAGACTTTTTGAAATCTGATGCAAGTTTTAATACTATACCGTTGCATAATTATCTATTCAAGAATGATGTCTCGTTCATAGGTGAGCTACTTTAAAGAAAACTTTGTTATTGAACGAACCAATGCCTGAGGCGATGTTTTATACGTAATATTTGTGCGTTTTGAAACAAAAACAATCACATTGGAAAGCCAAACATTATTTCATTTAGCATTCTTTTTCTTAAACACTGTCATTATGATAATTTTGATTTTTTAATAAAATGAGCATACCTTTAATAATAAAAATCAGTTTTATGAAAGGCTTAATATTTACAGAATTTCTTAATATGACTGAATTAAAATTTGGTGATACAATATTGGATCAGATCATACAAAAAGCCAATTTACCTAATAATGGAGCTTACACTTCAGTTGGAACATATGAACATGTTGAATTAGTAAATCTAGTAGTTGAATTAAGCCACCAAACGCATGTAGAAATTAACGTATTATTAAAAGAATTTGGAAAGTACCTGTTTCTTGTTTTTCATGAACGTTATGGCAACATGTTCGAAGGTATAAACGATGGTTTTACTTTTTTAAAATATGTTGAAAATACCATTCATAAAGAAGTATTGAAATTGTACCCAGAAGCAGAGCTGCCAAGTTTAGTTGTTCATCAAATTGACGAGAGATTAGAAGTTACCTACAGTTCGGGTAGAAAGATGAGTGATTTTGCTGAGGGTTTAATGTTAGGATGTTTTTCTTATTTCAAAGAGGAGGTTACTATAAATAAAGATTATATCGAAGATGATGGCAGTAAAGTACAATTTGTTATAACAAAAAACTAAATGAGCAGCGATAATGAAAATATTTATAAACGAAAGGCCGAAAGGGAAAGAAATGCCCGTATTGAAGCAGAGCAACTTCTTGAAGTAAAATCGTTAGAATTATATGAAACCAATAAAAAGCTGGCGGCATTAAATGCAACCCTTACTCAGTTAGTGGACGAACGTACTCAAAAATTACAACAACGTGAGCAAGAGTATAAAGCTTTGGTTGAGAGTATTAATGATATCATTTTTAAGACCAGACTAGACGGAATTATCACTTTTGTTAATCCGATTGTTTCTCAAATACTTGGTTATGATACAGAAGAGTTAATCAACCAATCTTTTTTTGCCTTAATTTTGTCTCGCTCAAAAATTAAATTCCAAAGAATTTATGCAGATAGCATAAAAAAAGGGAAATGTTTAAGCTACCATGAAGTAAGGTTTAATACCAAAAATAAACAGCCGAAGTGGTTTGGCGTCAACCTTCAATTTTTTAACCAACGATGTATTGAATGTAACGACAGGTTGTGTGCTTTATTAAATACCGATGAACTCAGAATCAAAGAAGATTGTAGTTTTAATGAGGTCATTATTGTAGCACGCGACATAACTCGTTCAAGACTAATAGCCAAAACATTACATGATCAAAGTATCGCATTAGAACAAGGTTTGGTTCAGCAATCAATTCTTTCTGATATTGCTTTAAAACTTAATACAATTGAGGATTTTGACATAAGAATTAACAATATTCTAAAAGAGATTGGTGAACATACAGATGTTAGTAGAGTATACATTTTTGAAGATAATGCAGATGGAACACATACATCTAATACGTATGAGTGGTGCAATAAAAGTATTGAAGCACAAATATCAGATCTTCAAGATATTCCTTATGACTTAATCCCTTCGTGGAAGGAGATTATTAAAACTCAAGGACGTTTATATTCTGAAAAAATAAGCGAGCTACCACAAGATTTACAAGAAATTTTGGAACCTCAAAATATAAAATCTATCATTAGCTATCCCTTATATGTAAAGGGTGTTTTTTTTGGATTTATTGGATTTGATGAATGTCAACGAAATAAAAAATGGACCAAGACCGAATTGGAATTACTTCGCACTATTTCAGGTATTATTGCCAATGCATATGAACGAAAATTAATGGAACAATCATTAATTAATGAAAGAGATAATGCAGAACAGGCTAATCAGGCAAAAAGTGAATTTTTAGCTAATATGAGTCATGAAATACGCACTCCAATGAATGCTATTTTAGGATTCAGTGAAGCATTACATCAAAAGTTAAATATACCAGAAGAGAAGAACATGATTGCATCTATTGTAAAAAGTGGAAATCTTCTTTTAACATTATTAAATGATATACTTGATCTATCAAAAATAGAAGCTGGCAAACTTGAATTATTTACTAAACCTGTTAACATTGAAAATCTTCTGTTTGATATAAAGCAGCTATTTGTTCATAAAGCTCAAAAAAAAGGTATTAATCTTACTTATCAATTAACACCTAATTTTCCGCAGTTGCTATTGATGGATGAAAACAGAATTAAACAAGTTTGCTTTAATCTGGTTGGAAATGGAATTAAATTTACCGATAAAGGCTTTGTAAATATCCGCGCTGATTTTATTCCATATGATATACATAAAGGTTTAGTAAAATTCATTGTGAAAGATACAGGAATTGGATTAAATCCTGATAAATCGGAATTAATCTTCGAAAATTTTACGCAACAATCCGGACAAGCTAACCGAGAATATGAAGGAGTTGGTTTGGGGTTGGCTATATCAAGACGATTAATTGAAAAAATGGGAGGTACTATAAGTGTAAAGAGTGAGCTAGGAAAAGGTGCCGAGTTTATAGTTACAATACCCGACGTTTCAGTTTCGGATGTACATAATTATAAAGACGATAAAAGTTTTGAATTGAATTCAATTACATTTGAGAATAGCACAGCTCTGATCGTTGATGATATTTCTACCAATGCCGAGATCCTTGAATCATTACTTGAATTTCATAAAGTTAAATCATCTGTGGCTGTTAATGGAAACGGAGCTTTAACAAAAATAGCTCAAAATGAATATGATATTCTTTTCTTAGATATCAGATTACCGGATATGGAAGGATTTGAAGTAGCTAGTAGAATAATTGAAATGCGTAAATCAAAACCTAAATTACCAATTATTGCATATACCGCTTCAGTTTTTGAAATGGATAGAGTTAAAGATTCTGTTTATTTTGATGATATACTTTGTAAACCCATTAAAAGAGAAGATTTAATAAGAGTGATGATGAAGTATCTGAACTATACAAATGTTACTGATAAGGGAGAAGTATTAGTAAATAAAATTGAAAGTGATCCTGTAATTCCTGGTGATCTAATACCTCATTTAACTTCAATTTTGACAGTATTAAAAACAGAACTCTTACCAAAGTGGAATAAATTAAAAGACCATATTGTGCTCTTCGAAATCGAAGAGTTTGCTTTAAAACTAATTAAATTAGGTAATCAATACCACTTTCAGTATATAATTGATTATGCTAATCATTTGATTGAATGTATTGAATTAATTCAACTAGAATCATTATCCGAAGAATTAAATCGATTTCCTGAAATCATTAAAAAAATTGAGCAAAATAACCTTTTATCCTAAAGTTTATGAATAAAATAGAGCCATTTATACTTATTGTTGATGATAATGTAGTCAATCTTCAGGTAACAACTAATTTCTTGCGTAAACTTGGATATAGAATTGGGTTGGCTCAGAGTGGACAAGCTGCTTTAGATCAAATAGAAACATATAAACCAGATCTAATACTTTTAGATATAATGATGCCAGGAATGGATGGAATAGAAACTTGTAGAAAAATAAAGAGTAATCCATTACTAGAGGATGTTCCAATCATTTTTTTAACTGCAAAAACAGCCACTGAAGACTTAGTAGAAGCCTATAAAGTAGGTGGTGTTGATTATGTTACCAAGCCATTTCATAAAGATGAATTAATTTCAAGGGTAAAGATTCATTTGGATTTGTTTTTGGCGCGCAAGAGAATCGAAAACATGAATCGAAGTCGTGATAGAATGTACTCGATCATTGCTCATGATATTAAAACACCATTTTCAAATATTATGCTAATGATTGATGCCTTTAAACATGGATATATCGAATGCGGATCTGACTTATTTAAAGAAACAATTGATCGACTCTTAGAAAGCACCAATAGTACTTATGCTTTATTACAAAATTTACTTACATGGACTCGTTTCCAGTCTGATATGAGTGTACTTTCGCCCCAAATGAATGACCTATCGGCAATGGTATATGAAACAGTTCACTTACTTCAGCAAACAGCCGATTCAAAGTTTATTAAAGTATCCGTAGATATGCCTACAAATCTGCATGTATTTTATGATAAAACAACAATTAACACAGTTTTTAGAAATATTCTTTCCAATGCTATCAAATTCACCCCAGAAAAAGGGATGATAAGAGTATTTTTTGAAGACGATGGTCCTAAAGTAAAGCTAATGGTAGAGGATACGGGTGTTGGAATGAGTGAACAGATGCTAAAAAACATATTGACTGAGAATAAGTCTATATCAACATACGGAACAAATAATGAATCGGGAACAGGATTAGGTTTTTTACTAATTAAAGATTTTGTTGAATATAATGGTGGCACCTTAGAGGTAGAAAGTGAAGTAGATGTAGGTACTTTGGTTAAAATTTCATTATACAAGAGTCCATCAACTAGAAACTAAATTATGAAAATATATTCTCTTAATGTACTTATTATAGATGATGATCCAATTGTTAGAAATATGGTGCAATCCATGTTAAAAGACAAGTTAAACATATTTACAGCCGATAAGCCATCTGTTGGTTTTAAAATACTATCGAATGAAAGAATAGATCTTATTATTATGGATTTTCATATGCCTGAAATGGATGGATTATCAATGATTCAAAAAGTTAAAGATGAGTACCCTGATATTGAAGTCATAATGATTAGTTCTTCTGATAAGATGGAAACTGTTATTGGAGCACTTCGTCAGGGTGCTACAGACTATTGTCGGAAACCTATTTCATCCGAACAGTTATGGTTAGCGATAGAAAGAACGCGAAAATTTTCTGATTTAAAGAGTGGATATAAAAAAGCAATCAAGAAAAATAAATTACTGCAAGCAGAGGTAGATAGTAAAATAGGTAATACCATTGTTGGGAAGAGTAAATTGATTGAAAGCATTAAAGAACAAATGCAGTTGGTATCGCAAACCCCGGATACATCCGTTTTACTTATCGGAGAAAGTGGGACAGGGAAGGAGGTGGTTGCCAGAGGTATACATCATTTGAGTAATAGAAATGATGAGTTCTTTGGTGCTCTTAACATGTCGGCTATACCTGAGGCATTATTTGAAAGTGAACTTTTTGGGCATAAAAAAGGTAGTTTTACCGGAGCCATCTCTGATAAAGCTGGTTGGTTTGAATCTGCCAATAAAGGAACACTTTTTTTTGACGAGATAGGAGAAATGACACTGGGACTTCAAGTAAAGTTACTGAGAGTCTTGGAAGAAAGAAAATTTACCAAAGTTGGAACACATCAAACTCAACACTTTGATATTAGAATTATTTCTGCAACTAATAAATCGGTTGAAGAATTAACAAATGGGAAAAACTTTCGCTTAGATTTGTTTCATCGTGTTGGAACCTTCATTATTAATATTCCCCCATTAAGAGAAAGAGTTGAGGATATTCCACTGTTGGCTAAACACTTTCTTAAAAACTTATCCGCCAAGATGGGAAAGAACATAAAAGAGATACATCCAGATGCCATCTATTTATTATCAAAATATTCTTTTCCGGGTAATGTTCGTGAGTTGAAAAATATGGTTGAACGTGCAGTTATAATGTGCAATTCTAACGAATTAGCACCTCATCATTTCACTTTCATCAATAGTTTTAACGTAAAAGAAGAGGTTTATATTTCTGAGCATACCTACGATCTAAAAGAAATAGAAAAACAGACAATTCAAAAAGTTCTTGAAAAAGTTGATTATAATAAAGCTGAGGCTGCACGTCTTTTAAATTTAGATTGGAATGCACTATATCGTCGTATTTCTAAATACAATATCACAATGAAAAATTAGAATTCTTCAATTTCAATATTTCCTTTGGAAAAGAAGAGGGTAGTGTTCATTTTTGAAGAATATCCAGCTAATACCAAACTGTTAGATATATGCAACATGCAGTAAAATAAGCATATAGTTGTATTGGCACATGACTTGAATTGTTATCGATAAAAGTCAGGGTATGGAAAAGAATAAACATATTAAAGTAAACGTATTTGTTTTGTTGTTATTAAGCCTGAACTTTAGTAGCTGCTTAGAAAAACAAATAGAGTCTATTGAACAGCAAATTGATAGTTCAGGTATCTATCAGGGATTCGAATTTAATACAACTCAAAATCAGGATTACACAATTACAACTTTAAATTTTTCTAATGAACCCATTAAAGGAGCGGTATTAGAAATATATACTCAGAATCCGTTAGATGAACAAGGGATTTTAGTCGAAAACAATACTCAATATAAAGTAGCAACAGGTATAACAAATGAAAATGGGGAATATACTGTAAAATTAGATTTACCAAGTATTGTGGATAGTATTTATATTATCAGTAAATACATTGGATTACCCCACAAAACAGCAGTTAGTACTTACGGTTATACTAATATAATTATTGGTGGGAGCCTTGAATATACCAATACAAATTCAGCAATATTAAAAAGTTCTCAAGTTGAGTCTGTAACAATAGTGAATGGGTATTATACATTGGGTAGTTGGAATTCTCAAGGTGTACCCAATTACTTAGATCCTGTTAAGGATGAAATTGATCAAGCGTTTTTAAATGATGTTAATGCATCGCTACCAGAAGGGATTACTTTACCCCAATCGCATCCACAGTACTTAGCAAGTAATTCAGATGCAAACCTTATTGTAAACGAACAATGTGAAATTTGGGTAACTTTTGTTCATGAAGGAGCCGGATGGTTAAATTTATTGGGTTATTATACTTATTCTATAGATGATCCTCCTGCGACAGTTGATGATATCAGGGATAAAACTGTGATATTTCCAAATGTTTCCTATCAAAACTCAGGAGGTGGGTTACTATCGGGAGAAAAGGTTCAACTTTATTACTTAGATCCTATAACAAATGAATATTCCAGGTTTTTTCCTCCTAATACAGTGGTTAGTTGGTTTATTACTGGTCAGGGTTGGAGAAATGGAACTGTTACCAATGGTATTTATACTCATTATTCCGATATTAAATTTAATGCTGAACAAGATGCGGATTTAAAAAAGCATAATGTAATGTTATATGACGATCAGCGTAATATTTTGCTATTGGGATTTGAAGATATAAGAAGAGATAGCGGTAGTGATGAAGATTTTAATGACGCTGTATTTTATACAACGATTACACCTAATACAGCGGTAAATACAGAATTCTATCAACCCATTGATACTCCTACTGATAGTGACGGAGATGGTGTTACAGATGTTTTTGATGCTTATCCTAATGATCCATCAAAAGCGTTCCAAAATCATTATCCCGGGGAGAATTTATTTGGTACTCTTGTTTATGAAGATTTGTGGCCGTACAAGGGGGACTATGATTTTAATGATTTAGTTATTGACTATAACTTCAATCAGGTTACTGATGCTCAAAATCACATCACAGGAATTCAATCTAAAATAGTTGTGAAGGCTATTGGAGCTTCCTACCATAATGCCTTTGGATTGCTTCTTAATACTAGTCCTAACAACATTGCATCTGTTAGTGGACAGCGATTTACCCGTAATTATTTGGATATTTCATCTAACGGAACAGAGAATAATCAAAGCAAAGCTTCAATAATTCTATTTGATGATGCTTTTAACAATTTACCTTATCCAGGAAGTGGAATAGGAGTAAATACGTCGACGAATGCACCTTATGTAGTGCCAGACACTCAATTTGTAAACATTGATTTTGTGGAACCACTTACCTTTGCAATATTAGGTACCGCTCCATACAATCCTTTTATGATTATAAACAGAGATAGAGGTGTTGAAGTGCATTTACCCAATAAAGAACCTACTGATTTGGTTGACCAAACTCTATTAGGCACAGGGGATGATGATTCAAACCCATCAATTGGCGAATACTATGTATCTAATAAATATTTGCCATGGGCAATTAATATTCCAGTTAGTTTTAGTTATCCCATTGAAAAAGAAGATGTACAAAAAGCTCATTTAATGTTTTCTCCATGGGCCGTTTCAAGAGGATATAATTATATGGATTGGTATAAAGATATGCCTGGTTATCGGAATAATAACAAAATCTACTAATAATCAAATAAAACCTTATGTATGAAAAAAAAGATTCTATTAGTTGACGACAAAGATGATTTCAGACAGTTATTGCGAGCAATATTATTGTCAGATTATGAGGTTAATACAGCCAAAAACGGTTTAGAAGGTCTAGCGATTGTTCAGGCGGGATACTTTCCTGATTTAATTGTAACCGATTTAAATATGCCACGAGTTGATGGTAATGCTTTTCTTGAACAAATAAAAGCCAGTGAGATCTATCGCCATATACCTATAATTATTTTATCGAGTAATGATTCAAGTGAAAACAAAACGAATTTAATACTAAAAGGGGCTGCCGATTATTTAGAGAAACCTTTTAACCCTTCAGAATTACAAGCTCGAATCAAAAGACTATTAAATGTATCACAAGCTATTTAAGTTAATTGTGCAGATTTAATGCATTGAATTTGAATAAATTTAATCTTAATTATTATGAAATTCAGAGTGTTGTATATTGGAGATAAAGTTGCACAGGGAGAGTTATCTAAACAAAAGGAAGAGCTCGATATTGTTGTATGTGAATCAATTAATTATCTTGAAAAGCCTTTGGAAGGAATAGATGTAATAATCCTTAAGCTTGAAGGTAATTTATCAAATCAGATTCATCAAATTCAACGCTTAAAGCTTTTAATAATTAATTCAGGTATAGAGTTAATGATTATAGGTGATCCTATGTATTTTGCGAAATATCAAGGACATGGAATGAATGAACTCTTTTCTACCAATTCTTCGTTCAATCAAATTTTGACAAGAGCTCTATTTCTTTGTAAATATTCAGTGAATGATGATAATATTTATGATAAAACATATTTAAATTACACTACAAGGCTTCCCAAAAGAATATTTGATATATTATTTGCTGGATCATTAATTATTGTCCTTTCACCGTTAATGTTGTTAATTGCGATATTAATTCGTCTTGAATCAAAAGGAAAAGTAATTTATTCATCTAAACGAGTAGGCTCTGGTTATAAAATTTTTGATTTCTATAAGTTTAGGTCCATGTATCCAGATGCTGATAAACGTATTGCCGAATTATTAAGTCAAAATCAATATAAGACAAAAGATTTTGAAGAGGTTAATAGTTTAAAAGAGCTTAAATATGCTGCCCTACTTCTTGGAGATTCTGGATTTATTAATGAGAACAGTCATGCACAGGAAAAGAAACTTAAACAAAAAAGAGCCTTTTTTAAAGTATCCAATGACCCTCGGATAACAAAAGTAGGAAGACTTCTTCGCAATACAAGTATGGATGAATTACCTCAGCTATTTAATGTACTAAAAGGAGATATGTCTATTGTAGGAAATCGCCCTTTGCCATTATACGAAGCTGAAAAATTAACGACTGATCGATGGGCAAAAAGATTTTTAGCTCCTGCAGGCTTAACTGGCTTATGGCAGGTAACAGAAAGAGCAAAGCTAAATCAAATGTCGGCTGATGGTAGAAAGGAACTCGATGTTCAATATGCTGAAAACAATAGCTTTTGGGGAGATATGTGGATTTTGGTTAAGACAATTCCGGCTGTCTTTCAACATGAAAGTGTTTAATATAACATGATATTCAATAAGATATGGAATTAGTTAAACTATTTTTACTATCAATTTTGTTCATATCTACAACTATTGTTGCTGCTCAAACCGAATCTGATTCTTCGCTTATTAATTTACCCAGTATAAATGAATTAGTAGAGGCAGCTATTGAACATTCTCCATTTATTCAATCGCAGCATACACAAATGGAAATAGATGAAAAGGAAATAAGCTTGCAAAAAAGAAAATGGCTTGATTATTTATTTATTGAAGGAACTGCTAACTATGGAATATATGACCAGGTTATATTACAAGATAATACTTCACCAGATGGCTCATACAATTATGGTTTTTTAAATCGTGGAGAAAGTACTCGTTACTATGGGGGAGTTGGTATAAAACTTCCGTTTTCATCATTAACAAGTAGAACTAAAGAGGTAGAAAAGCTAGAGTTGGTTAAGAAAAAATCATTATTTACAATGCAAGATGCAGAAAACCAACTTCGAACTGTTATAATTGAGGCATATTATAATCTCAAATACTTAGATGAGAGTATGCGTACTTACTATGATATTTATCAGACATTAAATGTTGCATATGTTAAAGCTGAAAAGGATTTACTGAACGGTAGAACAGACATCAACAAGTTTGCACTTTTAGCATCAACAGTAGGTAAGGCTAAAGATGATTATAATAAAGCAAAGCATAATTTTTATGCTCATTATCATCAATTGATGGAACTTACAGGTCTTGAATTTTGATTGATATATGGAAATGGATATTTATCGATTTATACAGGTTTTAATTCGTCAGAGTAAATGGTTGTTCATACTACCTATTATTACGGGTAGTATTATGTATTTTTTAACCCGTAATCCAACATTTGAGTATTCAACAAACGCGAGCATTTTTACAGCAATAGCTTCCGGATCATCGTTGGAAGACTTAGGTAACAGTAGGGTTGATTATTTTGCAACTAAAACGGCTTATAACAATCTGTTGTCAATCTTAAATTCAAGAAGTGTAATTGAGGAAACCGCCTTGCGTTTATTGGCCTTACATCTTATAACAGAAGAACCAATTCCATCTATTATATCAAAAGAATCATTCACTAAATTTCAAGAAACAGTTCCTGGTGACGTCAAAGAGTTAGTTGTAAAAGATAATGAGGAAAAGACTTATTTAAGGCTTCTGGATTATATGAAGCAGGACAAAAGTAACTTCTTATATAGTTTAATCAACTTTGATCATCCACACTATAGCTTTAAAGCAATATCTAGTATTAAAACTGTTCAGGATGGAGGTAGTGATGTTATCGTTTTATCATATAAATCAAATGATCCTGGCATAACGTTTCAAACATTGAGAATTTTAATAGAAGTATTTTTAGATAAGTATAGTTTATTAAAAAGAAATCAAACGGATGAGATAATTCAATATTTTACAAGGCAATTGAATAATGCAGCTGCAGACTTAAATAGCGCTGAAGATAGGTTGTTACAATTTAATTCAAGTAATAATATTGTTAACTATTACGAACAAACAAAACACATCTCTTCTCAACAAGAAAAAATAGAGGTCAAGCTTCAGGATGTATTGTTAGAATACAAAGCTTCTGAGGCTATTCTTTCAAAGCTTGAAGCAGAAACCCAGTCTCGATTTAATATCAATTTAAAAACCAAAGAGATTATGCAGCTGCGTAATCATTTAATAAGTGTGAATAGAATGCTTGCTGAGATGGAATTAAGTGACTTACATACAAACGTGCAGCAGCAAAAGCAGCAGCAACTGAATGATAAAAAGAAAGATTTAGAAACAAGTTTGAATGCAAAAATGGATTCACTATACATCTATGAAAAACACAGTGATGGCATTGCAATAGAAAAGTTATTGAATGATTGGTTACAAAATGTAATTGATTATGAAAGTGCCAAAGCTCGATTATTAGCAATGGAGGTTAAAAGTGCTGAGTTTAAAGAATTATATAATCAGTATGCTCCTTTAGGAGCTACTCTCAAAAGAATTGAACGTGAAATTGATGTAAAAGAAAAATCCTATTTGGAAATCCTTCATCATCTTGGTTTAGCCAAACTAAAACAGCAAAACGATGAGATGAGATCAAATATGAAGCTTTTGGATAAACCGCACCTCCCAATTGATGCAGAACCTACGCAGCGAAAGATTTTTGTTTTGGTGATTATGGTGGCGACATTTATGTTTACTTTTTTAGGTATTTTTCTTTTTGAACTTTTGGATAAAACGATTAAAACAGGTAAAAGATTTGCTTCTATGGCATCCATTCACATAGCAGGTACTTTACCTAATACAACTACAGAAACAATTCTTGCAAAAGATGATATTATAGCTCGAGGTTTAAAACCGGCAGTAGAAATGATTCTTTATAAATACAATAAAAGAGATAATAATGAATCTTTCGAAATACAATTTTTAAGCAATTGGAGTGGTGAAGGAAAAACTTATTGTATCAACCAGATTAATAAATTATTAATGGATAAAGGATATGATATTGTTTCAGGTTCTAAGAATGAATTAAGCAATACAAATGAAAAAGCTAAAATTATAACGACTGAAATTAAATCACTCTCAGATAATATTATTGATCCGGTAGAGCTCAAAAAAGGAAAGCTTCATTTTTTAATTGCTGATGCAAATCGAACATGGTCGTCTTCAGATACATTTATCTTAAATCATCTTAAGGAAACAGTACAGATTGAACCTCTCGGTTTGTTAAATAACCTTCGACCTGAAAATATGGAGGAAATGATAGGTCAGATACCCAAAAAGCGATCCAAATTCAGGAGGTTAATTAAGGAACAAGTTTTTAAAAGATTGATATCATGAAAATATCTATACTCTCCAGTTCTACAGTTAAAGACAATATACATGCATTGTCGGGAAATATTTCTCAGGCTTTATTTGGATTTCTCTCCTTTCTTTTACTAACTAGGCATCTTAACCAACAGTTATTTGGACAATATGTTATTTTTATAACCGCCGCCACCTTGTTGGATATGCTTCGGTTAGGCTTAACAGGAACAGCAGCAATTCGACTAATTTCTTCAAATGCAATTGATCAGCGTAAAAATATAATAGCGGCTTCTTACCAACTATCTGTAATATCTACTGTTACAGTAAGTATACTTTCTTTTTTGATTTACTTTGTATGTTTCAATTATATAGGATCAGAGGCGTATTTAGCTGTATTTTTATTCTATCCGTTTTTATCTATTGCCAATTTACCTTTTCATCAAGCTTCGGTTGTTGCACAAGGTGATCAAAAGCTTAACCGTGTTTCTGTTTTAAAAACAATTAATGGAGCTTCCATCTTGCTATTAACTATAGTTTATTTAAGTGTAAAAGATCAATATATTTTAAAAGATTTAATTCTAATAGTAATTACTGCCAATGCGATATCAAGTATCATAGCCATGATTAAAAATTGGGACGGAATAGCTCAAATATTCGATAAAGTATATGACTATAGGTCGAGAATTATGCATTTTGGTAAATATGCTACAGCAGGTTATATAGGTAGTAATTTGTTAAAAAGCTCCGACACCTTTATTTTGAGTATGTTCCCTTTTATGGGACCCGAAGCAATTGCAATTTATGCCATACCAGTCAAGTTTGTTGAGTTAGTTGAAATACCATTACGAAGTTTTTCATCTGCCGCATTTCCTCAACTATCTGCCAGTTTAAAAAAGAAGAACGGAGAATTTTTTAAATTGCTAATTAGCTATACTCTTATCACATCCATTATTTTAGTGCCAGTTATTATAGGATTATTGATTTTTCCAGATTTTGCTTTAAAACTAATTGGTGGAAGCAATTACCTTGATTATATTTCTGTTCAACGAGTGATATTATTTGTTTTTTGTGTTCATATTCTGGTTTTACCTTTCGATAGATATACTGGAGTTGCATTGTTTGCAATGAATAAACCTAAACAGAATTTCATAAAAATTATGCTAATGTTAATTGCAAATATAATATTCGACTTTTTAGCCGTATTGATTTTTCAATCCTTAATATATATTGCAGTAGCTACCGTTTTATTTACTCTTTTAGGATCTGCTTTAGGTTGGTTATATATTTATCGTGATAAAGAAATTATTATTTCAAGAAAAAACTTAAATTTAAGAGTGTTTCTAAGAACTCAACTGAATGGTAGCACCTCCTAACAAAGGAAAATATGCTCAGGTACTGAGAATAGTAATTGGTTCAATATTATCATTATTAATCATTTTAATGATGCTATTTCTTGCTAAGGCACAACTTCCCTTAGCATTAGCATTAATAATTTTACCATTCATTGTAATTGTGCTGGCAATGATTTTTTTGCAACCTCGAGTTGGGATCATTATTGTTTTTATAGCCAACTACTTTGCCATGGGGTTGGCTCGCTATGTTCCAGGGCCATTAGGATTATCAGTTGATGGTTTATTGGTTGCAACCTGGCTAGCGGTTATATTCAGTCAGTTTAATAAAAGTGTTAATTGGCGTAAGGCATGGAATGGTTTTACATTTGTTGCTATTATTTGGTATTTATATGCTTTATTTGAACTTGTAAACCCTGAAGCTATTAGCCGAATAGCATGGTTTTATGCTATGCGCGGAGTGGCACTTTATATGTTTCTAACTATTCCTTTAATCTTTTTAACTTTTAATAGGAGGGTTGATTTTGATCTTATGATCAAAATGTGGGCTTATTTTACTTTAGCGGGCGTTGCAAAAGGGATGATGCAATTAGTTATTGGTCCTGATCCATGGGAACAACATTGGTTGGCGGTTATTGGAGGAAAAACCCATTTATTACCAGGAGGGTTGCGTGTTTTTTCCTTTTTTACAGATGCTGCTACCTATGGAGGTTCAATGGGATATTCGGGGGTGGTTTTTTCAATTATGGCATTACATACTAATAAACGTAAGGACAAAATATTTTGGGGTATTGTCGGAATGGCTGCATTTTATGGTATGTTAATATCGGGTACACGTGGGGCAATGGCTGTTCCTTTTGCCGGGTTAACAATATATGCTGTGCTTAGTCGTAAAATAAAATTATTGTTAGCTGGTGCGTTTATTATGCTTTCTGCATTTGTGTTTCTTAAGTATTCAACAATAGGTAATAGTGTTTATGAAATTCGACGATTTAGGACCGGTTTGGATCCTGATAATCCATCTTTAATGGTACGTAAGGAAAATCAAAAACTTTTAAAAGCATATTTAGCCACCCGACCATTTGGCGGTGGACTGGGCTCAGCAGGTAATTGGGGATTACGCTTTTCTCCTGGTACCTTTCTTGCAGAAACGCCTACTGACAGTTGGTATGTACAAATATGGGCAGAACAAGGTAGAGTTGGCTTAACACTTCATCTACTTATTCTTTTTTACATTTTGACACACAGTAGTTATCTGATTGTCTTTAAATTAAAAACAGAAGCTTATAAAATGAAGGCTACAGCCTTATTAGCTGGAATGGCAGGTATAATGGCCGCTTCATATGGAAGTGGAGCATTAGGACAAATGCCCAACGGTTTAATTGTTTATATGAGTATTGCTTTTATACACTTAATGCCAGAATGGGAAAAAGAAGAAAATCCTGAACCATAGGATTCAGGATCTTTTGCTCACTAAGCGCCCCCCCATAGCTCTCCAAATAATATTTCCCAATGATTTTGATGTTTCTTTAAATTCCGAAAAATTAGATTGATGAGGAAAGAACAAATGAACCATTTCTTCATTCCATGCTTCGGTAAAATACCTGGTGTATTTTTCATCCTTGGGATTTACCAAAAATTCTATATCGTCTTTCCATTCATACCTTACTGTCATAAAATTAGGTTTTGTATCCATTAAAATTTTATAACCTATTGATGTTTTCTGTAACCAAGTTAAAAACAAAAAGCCGAAATCGAGGCCCGTTTTAAACCATAGGTTCTCTTTCTCCATCAATACAAGTTTGTTATCCAACTCAAGAATCAACCATTTATGTGCTTCTTTGGGAAACAAATATTCACCTATTAGTGAAGGAACCTCGATATATCCGGCTTTTGCCACTCTGGTTTGCTCTTTTAAAAAAGCTTGTGGATTTTCTACATGTTCTAGTACTTGATTACAAATAACATAATCGAACGAATTATCTTCAAAAGGAAGGTTTTCACCATCAGCTTTCAGAAATTTCTGATGCTTATGTACTTTAATATCTGTTTTTCGATGATAGTTGGAATCCAAGTACTTGTCAACTACTACATTGGATCTGTAATGAGGATTATGTCCACCACCTACTTCTAAAACTTTAGCATACTTTTTTATTTCTAAGTGATAGCGAGATTGGGGATTTCTTACTTTCATAGTTCTTTGATTATAAGTTTGTAAATGTATTTTCAATGAGTATGCCGAAAGTTATATCATATTGATATATAATGATGTATGATTATTATTGTAGAGTATATTTCTTATCAATAATCTTCATTTTTGAACTTCTATCAATAAGGTTCTTCATTTCTGAAGACATTATCCTTACGCATTTCTCAAACCAAGCTATATAACAATTTGTAATACTGAATATTAATGTCATTGGCACACTGCTTGAAATTATTTGAAAAAATATTTAAACATGCAGCAAAGTATCTTCATATCAATTGTAACTATAAATTACAAGCAATCAGAAATGACAAATGAACTGCTTAAATCATTACAATTAGTTAGCAATGTTGATTTTGAAGTTATCATTGTTGATAATAACTCAGGAGAAGAGGAACTTGAAAAATTAAACCTCGATTTCCCTAATGTTAAGCTCATTAAATCAATTCGCAATCTAGGATTTTCGGGAGGTAATAACTTAGGAATTAATCAAGCAAAGGGAAAGTACATCCTACTTTTAAACAACGATACACTTGTTGATCCAACTTTTTTGAAACCTATGGTTGATTTACTTGAGGCCGATGATAAAATTGGTGCTGTAAGTCCTTTAATTCAGTACACTGAACGACCCGGAATAATTCAATATGCCGGATTTACCAAAATGAATCCCTTAACATTAAGAATGAAAGGGATTGGGCAGTATCAAAAAAATGAAGGACAACATATTAAACCGCAAGAAACACCATTCGCACATGGTTGTGCAATGATGATTCCCAAGCGGGTAATCAATCAGGTTGGATTAATGGAAGAAGCTTATTTCTTGTATTATGAAGAGCACGATTGGAGTGAACGTATTCGGAGAGCAGGTTTTAAAATAATGTTTCAACCACAATCATGTGTTTTCCACAAAGAATCTGTATCCACCGGAAAAGACAGTCCTTTAAAAACTTACTTTTTAAACAGGAACCGTATTTTATTTATGCGAAGGCATTTTAAGTGGTATATCAAAGTGCTTACGTTTCTTTATCTTCTTTGTATTTCAATTCCCGCAAATACCATAAGATTCATCATTAAAAACAATTATAAGCATCTGTCAGCTTATTACGATGCTCTTATTTGGCATATCACCTTAAAAAATAAAGAAAAATGGATTATATCATAATCACGTTGGAAATAATAGATACTATCTTCTTAAGCTATTTCCTCATGGCCGGAATTTACTTTGCGGTATTTGCCATAGCCGCACTATTTTATAAAGATAGAAAAGTAAAAAAAACAAGTACTCCTCAGAAACGGGCAGCTATACTTATCCCGGCGTACAAAGAAGATGATGTTATTATTGAATCAGCTAAAGCCATGGCATATCATAAAAGTATGGCTTGTGATTTTGATGTATGGGTAATAGCAGATTCTCTTAAAGAAAGCACATTAGCTAAATTAAATAACTTACCCATTAAGGTGCTTAAAGTAGTTTTTGAAAAATCTACCAAATCGAAAGCTATTAAAACGTGTTTAGCACAACTTAAAGCAGATTATCATTATGCTATTGTATTAGATGCAGATAATATACCAGAGGTAGGATTTGTAGATCATTTGATCCATCGATTGGACGAAGGTTATCTTGTTGTGCAAGGCCATAGAACTGCAAAAAACAATAATACTACACTTGCTATTCTTGATGGTATTAGCGAGGAGGTTAATAATTCAATATTTAGAAAAGGTCATAATATGTTAGGCCTATCAGCGTCTTTAATCGGATCTGCATTTGCTTTTGATTTTCATTTATTTCGTTCAATGATGGAAGAAAGTAAATCGGTTGGTGGATTTGATAAAGAACTAGAGGTAATGTTGGTGGAGAGGAGTATTAGAATTGCTTATGATGATGATGCAATTGTTTATGACGAAAAAATACAAAAAGAAGAAGCTTTTATTGGTCAAAGAAGAAGATGGTTGTCGGCTCAATGGAAATATTTTACACATATTAAAAAAAGGTTATTATTTAAACATCTGCTCAAGGGAAATATCGATTATGTGGATAAAATATTACAGTTTCTTGTGCCTCCTCGTATCCTGGCACTTGGTACAACATTTCTACTTACAGTCATTCATATGATGGTTTACTATTATCTGAATTACAATGAAATTTTGTCAGCATTATGGATCGTATCTTTCATACTAAATGTAATAGCCGTTATAATAGCTATACCAAAGGAAAAGCTAAATATTCATTTGTGGAGATCAATTCTTGAGTTACCAAAAATGTTTGCTTTGATGCTTGTTGCCTTATTTCAGATGAAAGGTGCAAATAAACGATTTATTCACACACAACATGGTATAAAAAATTAGGCTATGAGACCAATTAAAATTCTTGAAACCATTAGACAAGGAAAAATAGGAGGAGGGGAGTCACATGTGCTCGATTTAGTTAATCATTTAGATCAAACCAGGTTTAAGCCAGTTGTATTATCTTTTACTTATGGCCCCATGGTTGATATTTTAAAGGAGAATGGTATACAAACCAAAGTAATCGAAACTGAAAAGCCATTTGATAAACGGGTTCGCATCGAAGTTGAGCAATTGATGAAAAATGAAAATATTGACTTAGTCCATGCTCATGGAACCAGAGCATTATCAAACACATATCGTTCTGCAAATAAGTTAAAGTTGCCTTTAATATATACCGTACACGGATGGTCGTTTCACCAGGATCAACCTTTTGTTATGAAGTTCCTCAGAAAGCAAGCAGAAAAATTTCTGAGCTCCAAAGCAACTTCTACTATCTGTGTATCAAAAAGTAACCAACAAACAGGTCAAAGAGATATTAACCTTCAACGTTCAGAAGTAATTAATAATGCAATTAATTTAGAAAAATTTAATCCGAACAGGGATTACGAACCTCTTCGTGAACAACTAGGATTTACAGATAACCATTACGTAGTTGGTTTTATAGCACGTATGACAGTTCAGAAAGAACCACTTACTCTTGTAAAGGCAATGAAGCACATTGCATCAGTAAATGATAACATTCAACTATTGATGGTAGGTGATGGAGAATTAAAGGAACAAACTATCAATTTAGTAAATAAGTTAGGATTACAACGAAGAGTTATCTTTGAACCTTTCCGCCAAGATATCCCTAATGTATTAAATGGTATTGATTTATACTGTCTGCCTTCTTTGTGGGAAGGATTTCCTATTGGAATTTTAGAAGCAATGGCTATGCGAAAACCTGTTTTAGCCACACCTGTTGATGGTACAGTAGAATTAATAGAACATAATCATTCAGGTTTTTTGGTGGAAGAGAAGAACCCTGAAAAATTAGCTGAATCAATTCTTTCCATTTACAATGACAAGATTCTAAGTGATCAGGTGGCTGATAACGCTTATAAAAAGGTTGTTTCTAATTATAGCATTCAACAATTAGTTCAGAAAGTTGAAGCTGTATATGCAAAATATGCATAAACAATTACAAGAATCATATTTAACACTAAATCCACAATCATGCTAAAAAATCGAGATATTATCATAACTGGTTTACAATCATGGCACATAAATATTGGAAGTAATTGTAAAAACATTGCAATTGAGTTGGCAAAAAATAATCGGGTATTGTATGTCAACCGTTCTTTCGATCGATTGGCTACATTTAGTAAAAATAAAATACTAAACAAGCTAAAACAAGAAAAGAGAGACAAATCAACTGATTTATTACTAAAACAAGTTAGCGCCAATTTATGGGTCTTTCAACCTGAAACTATTTTAGAGTCAATAAGCAGGCTTCCCTTTAATGGACTGTTTGATTATTTTAACAAAAAAAATAATGAACGATTTGCACTAGAAATCCATAAAGCGATCGAGCATTTAAAATTTTCGGATTTTATACATTTCTGTGATAGTGATATGTTTAGAAGTTTGCATCTAAAAGAATTACTAAAGCCAAAAACTTTTGTATACTATAGTAGAGATAATTTGCAAGCAGTAAAATACTGGCAGGTTCAAGGTCAACGTATTGAGCCAATAATAATGAAGTCTTCTGATATTGTATTAACAAATTCTACTTATCTGAAAAAATTAGCACTTGCACATAATCCTAAAAGTTATTTCGTGGGGCAGGGATGCAATGTTTCGGCCTTTCAACCTAAAGAAAGTCATGAAATACCTAATGATGTAAAAGATATCAAGGGTCCATTAATAGGTTATGTTGGTGTACTTAAATCACTACGATTAGATCTATCAGTATTGGAATACATTGCTCTGAATAAAACAGAGTGGAGCATAGTATTGATAGGTCCTGAAGATAAGGACTTTCAAAATAGCAAATTACATCAATTATCAAATGTTCATTTTTTAGGATCCAAAGCCGAATATGAGTTGCCTGAGTATATAAATGCATTGGATGTGACAATCAATCCTCAAATATTAAATGAAGTTACCAGAGGAAATTATCCTAGAAAGATTGATGAATATTTAGCAATGGGTAAGCCGGTGGTTGCCACAAAAACAGACGCAATGGTTTACTTTGATGAACATGTTCACCTTGCAGAATCTCCATCAGATTGGATTAATGCTATCGAAAAAGCACTAAAAACCATTTCGCCAATGGAAAATAAAATTAGAAGAGATTTTGCCAACCAACATACATGGGAACACAATGTAGCTGAAATAGGTAACCAAATTATAAAATTCGAAAATAATACAAAGCAACAGAACAATCACCCAAATGATAGTTCACTCCAAAATATTCAACCCTCTCAATTACTAAAATTATGACACTGGTAGAAAAAATCAAAACCGATCCAAAACTAAAGAAACTGGCTATTTGGTTTTTCACACCCAAAGGTCAGGCACGTCCTCGTAGATGGGTACAATTCCTATTATTTCCATTCTATGTAAAACGAGGAAAAGGAGCTTTGATACGCAAAAGAGTAAGAATGGATGTATTGCCTAATAATAGCTTTTATTTAGGCGATAAATCAACCATAGAAGACTTTTGTACTATTAATAATGGCGTAGGACGTATTATAATAGGTAATGAAACAAGAATAGGTATTGGATCTGTATTAATTGGTCCCATTCAAATAGGTAATTATGTGCGGTTAGCTCAAAATGTTGTTGTATCTGCTTTAAATCATAACTACGAAGATATTACCAGACCCATATCAGAACAAGGTATTAATACCAATGAAATTTACATTGGAGATGAGACCTGGATAGGTGCTAATGCGGTAATTTTACCAGGTTTATTCATTGGAAAACACTGTATCATAGCAGCAGGAAGTGTGGTCACTAAAAATGTGCCTTCGTATTCTGTAGTTGCAGGAAATCCTGCTAAAATTATTAAAACATACGAAAGTGAGACCAATAAATGGGTGCGCTTTGTATCATAGTTATAAACTAAAACACTAATAATGAAAATACCAGAAATACTGTTTTGGATTTTAATAGGTCTAGTCTTCTATACCTATTTAGGTTATGGCATTTTAATATATATCATTGTTCGTATTAAAAGAATATATGGTAAAAAAAAGAGCTTTAAAATCGATAATTATGAACCGGAAGTAACCATATTAATTGCGGCCTACAATGAAAAGGAATACGTTGAACGAAAGGTTATTAACACCAAAAGTCTGGATTATCCGCCCGAGAAACTTCATCAGATTTGGGTAACAGATGGTTCAAATGATGGTACTCCAGAGTTTTTGCAACAATATGAAAATGTACAGGTTTTTCATCAAGCCGAACGAAGAGGAAAAATTGCTGCAATTAATAGAGCGATGAAATTAATATCCACTCCCATAGTTGTATTTACCGATGCTAATACTACGATTAATAAAGAAGCTATTAAAAATATGGTTGCATTGTTTAGTAACCCAAAAGTAGGTGGAATTGCTGGTGAAAAAAGGATTAAAAGTAATAGTGAGGACGATGCTGCCACTGCTGGAGAAAGTATTTATTGGAAATATGAATCATCCTTGAAAAAATGGGATGCCGAACTATCAACTACAGTAGGAGCCGCTGGAGAATTGTTTGCCATTCGATCAGAACTATTTATTGAGCCTGAACCAGATACATTGCTAGATGATTTTATGATTGCCATGCGCATTAATATGAAAGGATATTCGATTCAATATGATCCTGAAATTTATGCTATGGAAGAAGCGTCTGCTAATGTGCAGGAGGAGTTAAAAAGGAAAATTAGAATTGCTGCCGGAGGCATACAATCTATTTTTAGGTTGCTGCCTTTATTTAATATCTTTATATATGGTTTACTTTCCTTTCAATATTTATCACATAGAGTATTACGCTGGACAATTACACCAATTGCATTATTAGTTCTGTTAGGTATTAATATATTGATATATAACAACAGTATTGTCTATCAATATATACTGTGGATGCAATTAGTCGCCTATTCTTTATCTTTTATTGGTTATCTACTTGATAAATTTAAAATTAAGCTAAAAATAGCCTTTGTGCCTTATTATTTTGTAATGATGAACTATGCTGTATTTAAAGGATTCTTACGATATATTAGAAATAAACAAAGTGTAAACTGGGAAAGAGCAATGAGGAGACCAACTTAACGGGTAATAATTATTACTTTTAAACTCTTTACAATTATTATTTAACTTCTTATCTTTTAACTAAAGTCATACCGGAATGAAAATGAGAAGTAAATTAAATATTGGAATATTTTTTATGCTGTCATTTATTTTTATTGGGATACTCTCTTTTTTTTATTATTTAAAAATTGTTGAAAAAAAAAGAGAGTTATTTAAAAATGAACGATATGTTATGCAAATGCAGCAGCTAGCAATTAACGAAACGTTTGAAGTTGTTGTTGACGATTTAGTTCTTTTAGTTGAACAGAGTAAAAGGATAAAGAATACTCATCAATTTAATTACAAACACTCTGATATAAAGGAATTACAAGAGATCTTTCTTAGTTTCTCAAAAGGAAGGAGACGGATGTATGATCAATTACGTTTCATAAATAATAATGGAGATGAAGTTGTTCGAATAAATATATCAGAAAGAGTTCCAACAATTGTTGAAGAAGATGAATTACAGAACAAAAAAGACAGGTATTATTTTAAAAAGACAGCAGCGTTAAAAGAAAACCACATTTATATATCACCAGCAGATCTTAATATTGAGCATTCAAAAATTGAATATCCTTTTAAACCAATGGTTCGCTTTTGTGCTCCAGTTTACTCGAAAGAAAATTTGTTTAAAGGCATAATAGTAATCAATTACTTATTGGATCCCATATTATCGGGTATGGAGAGAAATGTATATGACTCAAAAGGAGTGAATATTTTAATTAATAATGATGGTTTTTATCTACATGCAGATAGTGTATATAAGGAATTCTCCTTTATGTTTAATAATGTTAAAGAATACACATTTAAGGAAGAACATCAGGCTGCGTGGACTGAGATAAATCAAAAGTACAGCGGTGTAATCAATAACAATAAAGGCATTTATACCTTTACAACTATCACACCAACACGATACGATAATAAAAATATAGTTTCACTAAAAGATGATGAACTATTCATTATTAATGAAATAAATACCAATTATTGGAAGTTTTGTACTTTTATATCTAAAGCTGAATTAAAAGCTATACTATTTCCAATTTATAAAGAATATATCATTTCTTCGTTAATTATCTTGTTTAGTCTTTTTGTATTCTCCAAAATTATTAGTCAACAGATTAGCAAAAAACAAACTGCCGAAAAGAAGTTAAAAGAATCATATGTTAATTTAGAAAAGATAGTTGAATTACGAACCGAAGAACTAGTTAAAGCTAAAGAAAAAGCTGAAGAATCAGAGAGACTTAAAACTGCTTTTTTAACCAATATGAGTCACGAAATCAGAACTCCTATGAATGGTATCATTGGTTTCATGAATTTATTAAAAACCCCAGATCTAACAGGAAAGGATCAACAAAAATACATAGAAATTATACAAGCAAGTGGACAAAGAATGCTAAATACCATTAATGATATTGTAGATATTTCGAAAATTGAATCTAGTCTGATTGAAGTTAAAAAATCAAACATAAATATTACAAAAAAAATCGAAAGTATATTTTCATTCTTCAGCAATGAAGTAAAACAAAAAAATCTCACATTCAATCTCAATAGAAGTAATTTAGAATTAGATATTGTAATGGAAATTGACGAGCAGAAATTCGACTCCATTTTAACAAACTTAATAAAGAATGCAATTAAATTTACTATTGAAGGTTATATTGAAGTTGGATATACACTTGTTAATGAGAATAATTTACACTACTTTAGGCTTTATGTAGAAGATACAGGAGTTGGAATTCCACTGGAAAAACAAGATGTGATATTTGATAGATTCATTCAAGTTAATTATGATAGTGTAAATCTATATCAAGGATCAGGAATAGGGTTGTCAATAACAAAAGCATATGTAAATATGATGGATGGTAAAATCAATGTTACTAGTAGATTAGGAAAAGGATCTAGATTTACAGTTGATTTGCCCTGTAATGATTCTAATATACCAGACTCGATGATACAAAAAACAGAAGAGGAGTATTTTAATGATTGTAATGTCCTAATTACTGAAGATGATCAGGTATCAGAAATGTTTTTATCAGAGCTGTTAAAACCATATTTTAAGCATATTTATATTGCTCGCGATGGCCTAGAAGCACTTGAATTTTGTAAACGACATGGTGACATCAATTTAATTTTAATGGATATTAAAATGCCTAATTTAAATGGGGTAGATGCAGTAAAAAAAATAAGAGAGTTCAATAAAAAATCCGTTATCATTGCACAAACAGCCACTGCTAACTTGGGAATGGGAGAAGATTTAAATGAAATTGGATTTAACGATGTAGTTATTAAGCCAATTAATAAAAAAGAATTGCTATTGCGAATTAAAAAAAACTTGGTTAATACTATTTAATTTAGATAGGAATATCAAACTTGAAGGTGGATCCTTTATCCTTGACACTTTCAACCCATATATGTCCACCCATTGCTTCAATAAATGATTTAGAAATAGATAATCCTAATCCGGAACCTTCATAGGGTCGATTATAGTGCATGTTGCCTTGTATAAAACGTTCAAAAATTACGTCATGTAGTTCACTAGCAATACCAATACCAGTATCCTTGATCGAAAATTCAATTAGGTTATTTTTTAGTTGAGCACTTAGCTCAATTGATCCTTCATCTGTAAATTTAATTGCATTATTAATTAGGTTAGTGAACACCTGAAATAATTTCTCTTTATCTGCAATTATTGTTGTTTCTTGTGGTATATCACTAAGATAGTATAGTCTTAATCCTTTCTCTTCAATCCGTGATTTAAAAAAACTATAAAGTTCGTTAAACAAGTCTGATATGATAATTTCATTTCCATTAATTATTAGCGGTTCTCCTGATTCAATTCTTGATATATTTACTAAATCATTTATCATGGTTAACATACGTTCTCCAGATTTTTCAATGATATCGATATAATTGATAATACTATTGGGATCTTCTAAATTATCTTTTAATAGTTGTGCAAATCCTAAAATACCATTGAGTGGAGTTCTTATTTCATGGGATAAATTCTGTAGAAATATTGTTTTCAATTGATCACTATTTTCGGCTAATTCTTTTGCTGTTTTCAGTTCTTTTGTTCGTTCTTCTACTATTTGTTCAAGCCGGCCGTTTATTTGTTCTAACTCTTGAATATTATTTTTTAATGTAAGGTGTGTACTAACTCTCATTAAAAGTTCACTACTATCAAATGGTTTTGAAACAAAATCTTGAGCTCCTATAGAAAAACCATAATGGATGGTTTTCCTGTCGTTATGAGCTGATAAAAATATGATGGGCACATTGTTAAATTTTGAACTCTTACGTACTTGTTTACATACATCAAAACCTGAGATATCTGGCATAACAACGTCTAATAAAAGCATGTCAAATTTTTCCTGATCAATCCAATCTAAAGCGGTTCTTCCGTTTGTTGCAAATTCGATCTGATAATTATTTTGAGCTAAAATATTGCTCAAAACTTGTAAGTTTTTTGGATTATCGTCAACTATTAATATTTTATTTGCCTTTGGTATTTGAGTCTGTTTATTCATATCAGAGCCTCCTTTAACTAATTGATTCTGCTATCTTTTTATAGTCCCGTAATAGCCTTAGAATCTTCTCAATATTAAAGTTGTCAGCAGCCATTTTCAGATCATTACCATAGTTTTGTAATAATTTGTAGTTATGTTTTACCCCTAAAAGAGAAAGATCATTTCCAAAACTTTTCACATCTGCTATTGGTTGTTTTATGGTTAGATCATGATATCTGGTTTTAAAATCATCAATTAATATTTGTTTCAATTCCGAAACGTTGATAATCTTTTCATCATGGTAAATATTTTCAACCGCTGCATCAGTATTACGTTCTATTTCATAAGGTAAATACTTCATTAACGCATTAAACAAATCATTTATTTGTAAAGGTTTAGGTAATAGGCCAGCAAAATCATTTGCTTTGACTTTTCTTTCTTGCTCTACCATAACAGATGCTGAATAGGCAAAAACAGGTATGTTTTTTAACAGTTCATTCTTCTTAATTTGATCGTTTAATTCGTGCCCGGTCATATCAGGCATTGTGATGTCAATTATAAATAAATTTGGAAGATGGAATTTTAATAGATTAAGTGCTTCTATTCCATTATTTGCTTCTATTATTTCGATATTAGATTCATATAACACATCTTTTATAAATTTTCGATTTTCCTCAATGTCATCTATAACCATAATTTTTGACTTTAAAAACCTAATGTTTTGAGGATTAACATCTTGTTCTTTTGTGGTTGCTACATCTATTTGACGACAAGCAATTTTGGGTAAAACAATACTAAAAGTACTTCCATGCCCAACTTGAGAATCTACAGAAATATCTCCACCCATCAAATTAATAATTTGCTTACATATTGCTAACCCTAATCCAGTTCCACCTTTAGTGTGATATTTTTTTAACTGAACAAATGATTGAAAAATTTTACTTTTAAATTCTGTTGGTATTCCAATGCCTGTGTCGATTATATCTATTTGTAGTTTAATTTTTTCGTCGGACAATCCGTTGTTATTTTTATGCTTATGTACTTTTACCATTAAATTTACAGATCCAGAATCCGTAAATTTAATAGCATTACCAACTAGATTGATTAAAACTTGTCTGAGTCGAGATCCATCAAGATAGAATGAAGTTCCCAACGGAAAGTCTTTGGTTACTTCAAAATGAAGGTTTTTTTCTGCAGCAGTTAGTTCAAAAATCTTTTCAAACTCATTAAAAAAAGAAACACCTTCGACGTAATCAGGTGTCAGTTCGATTTTACCTGCTTCAACTTTCGATAAATCCAAAATGTCATTTATAAGATTTAATAACGAATTACCACTTATGATTATTGATTGTAAAAATTCTTTTTCACGGGGTGATTTAATATAATTATTCAATAAATTAGAGTATCCGAGTATTGCGTTCATTGGGGTTCGAATTTCGTGGCTCATATTAGCTAAAAATTCACTTTTTGCATTGTTAGCCCTAAAAGCTTCCTCTTGAGCGTTTAAAAGTGTTTGTTCATAATTTCTCTGATCTGTTATATCTCGGGCAGCAGCATAAATAAAATCGTTAAAGGAGGCAGCATGCCAATCAAGATACCTATATCCACCATGCTTATTTAAAAATCTGGTTAAATGGCCAATTACAATTTCATTATTGGCCAACTTTCCTAAGGCTTCTTTTGTTGCTTCCACATCCTCTTTATGTATAAATTCCAGAATACTTTTATTTTCTAAATCCACTGAACTGTAGCCCAATAAGTTCTCCCATGCTTTATTAACTTTAATGAAATGGCCTGAAAATCTACCTATACATAACAAATCAATAGACAAACTAAAGAATTTTTCTAACTCTTCAGATTTACTTTTTAGAGCTTTTTCGAACTGAATTTGCTCATTTATTTTAAACTGTAATTTTTGATTAAGTTCCGACAACTGTGAGGTTCTTTCACTAACTTTGTTTTCAAGATCTTCGTTAAGTTCCAATATTCTTGATTCGTGATATTTACGATCAGTTATATCTTGAATTATTACAATATAATTATTGATTGATTGATTGTTTTTTACAGGATTAATAGTTGTCATAATCCATTGTGGTATAGTGCTTTGATTGATGATATTTATTTCTCTCTCCCAAATATTGCCTTGTTTAACTGCATGATGCATATCATGTGCAATATCAATATTATTACCAAAAATATAATCTAAATCTTTACCAATTATTTGGTGATAACTCTCTCCGGAATACTTCACAAAAGCTTCATTCGCATATTCAATTTGGAAATTAATATCAGTTATTAAAATAGATACCGGACTTTGTTCTACAGCAAGGCTTAATTTACGAATTTCATTCTGATTAGCAATTCTATCAGTGATATTTCGAACCAGTCTAATTACCTTATCTTGAAGATAAGGTACAGTTCTAACCTCGAGATGAAATGTTGTATGATCAACCGTTATAGTAAATTCATGAAATACTATTGATTGCGATTTTATGCATTGTTCAATTTTAGTAAGATTTTCTTTACCCGATTTTTCACCATAAATATCAAACAATTTTTTACCAATTATAGACTTATTATTAAGTGTTTGCTTGTTTGTGCCTTTGGTATAAGCTTCTAAAAAAACACCGTCTGAGTCATGGACAAAGAGTTGATCTGGTATTGAATTAATTATAGTATTCAGCTTTTCGTTATGCTCAACTAACTTTAGTTCTATATTTTTCTTTTCTGTTATGTCAATAATAACTCCAGAAACTTCATTAATTTGTTTATTCTTTATTGAAGGTTGCACAATTAACTGAAACCATTTAATGCTTTTATCGGGCATTATATATCTGAACTGAATGGAGTTATTTTCAATATTATTTACATTTGGATTATCGAACATTGCCTGATCATCAGGATGGATATTACGAATTATATCAAAATCAGTAATAGGAGTTATTTTATTATTCAGATTTAAAAGTTTAATATAATTTTCTGAATACGTAAACTCTCCTGTCTCAAAATTTTTTGTCCAGTTACCCATTTTAGCTGTAACTTGTGAAAAATTTAATTTTTCTTCACTAAGTTTTATTTTTTCGATTACTTTATGTTTTTCTGTAATATCACTTACTGCAACTATTCTAGCATTTTGATCTTTCACCTTAAATGAATTAGAAAATGTCTCAACATAAATAACCTTACCATTTTTTAATTTATGTCTCCTATTTATAGTATGATAAGCCTCCAATTCTGCAGCTTGATTAATGTCTTTATTTAAAGTTTCCAGATCTTCGTAGGGAATTAATTCTTTCATATCAATTTCCATAAATTCTTTTTTTGAATAACCATAAACCTCACATGCAGTATTATTTACGTTTATAAATTTCATCGTTTTATGATCATAAACACACATTGGCATTGGATTATTATCAAAAAGTAAACGATGCATTAATTCACTTTTTTGTAATTGTTCTTCAGCTTCTTTCAGTTCTGTAATGTTTGTAAAAGTTGTAAAAACGACCTTCGTATTATTATCATATCCATAATATTCTAATTTTGAATCGACTAAGACCCAAGTTGGATTTTTCGAACCAGGCTTGTCAATAGCATATAACTCGTTAACTATTGGTTTTCCTGTTTTTAAAGTAATTAATGCAGGATTTTCTTCTATAAGTGGAATCAATGATCCTTTATGAACTCTTTTCCATCTTGGGTTTAAAAGGTTTGTATCTTGCATTTGCTCCCTATTTAAACCTATAATTCTTTCAGCAGAAGGATTAGCTTCTATAACGATTCCTTCTGCATCAGTATATATGACTCCTTGAGTCATCTGTTCAAATAATCTTTGATATCTTTTTTGACTTATCGTTAAATTATTTTGGACATCTTTTTGATTGGTGATATCGCGTATATTTCCGTATATGATTTTTATTTTATTATTTTCTTTTTTTGCCTTACCGAATACATGCAACCATTTATCTCGATTTTTACTAATTGGATATGGTATTTCAATACTAAAATTATTGCCCTCATCTACCAAGTAATTAATTTTTTGGCGTATAATATATTGTGTTTCTTTGTTAAAAAGAGCAAAAAAACTACCAAGACTTGAAATTTGAAATTTCTGAGGATCCAGTTCTAGTATTTTATATACCCCATTTGTAAGTGATATTCTCTGAGTATTAACGTTAAAGAACCAACCGCCTACTTTGGTTATATTCTCGGTTATTTCCTGTAAATTATTCTGATAACTTAATCTAAATAGAGTTTGTTTATGTTGTTCGATTTCTTTCTTTAATTGAACAGAGCGTTTTCTAATACTGTTTTTAAGAAAATAGATAATAATAGTTGAAGTAATTAGTAGAACAGGAATTAAAACAATTAACAATATCCAAACTCTCTCTTTAAATGTTAATTGTTTAGGAGTTTCTTTACTAAACCATTTATCTTGAATACGATCATAAATACCATTTGAAATGATGTTAGTTAAACCTCTGTTTA
This sequence comes from uncultured Carboxylicivirga sp., assembly GCF_963668385.1. Lineage (GTDB taxonomy): Bacteria > Bacteroidota > Bacteroidia > Bacteroidales > Marinilabiliaceae > Carboxylicivirga. The sequence goes on along the minus strand of NZ_OY764327.1, from coordinate 4,523,752 downwards.
AGGTATCTATTAGAGCTGTATTTTCTTTTTTTACTGCAAAACAAAAATCAGTACTATAATTGGGAAGTATTAAATTAATAGGTTTTATACTAGTAATACTTAATTGTTCTAAAATTTTTGAACCAACTAATTTTTGTGCTAATACAGCATCACATTTACCACTATCTAGTATTCTAAAAGCTTCTTGATATGATGTAGCTGTATAAATAGAGTCGGTTAAGTGCTCTCGTAATAGATATTCGTGTGCAATATCATCTTTCATGACCAAAATCTTCTTATTCTTCAGATCTTTCATGGTTTTAATTGAATTTTCTCTACTTCTGACAAAAACAGCCCCTTTCATAGTATAATAAGGATACGAGAATGCATAATATTGTTCTCTATCCACATTTTTAGCCATAATTGGAATTACATCTGCATTGCCATTTAATAAATCATCTATATTATTTGTCCATATTCCAAAATTGATTTGAGTCTCAAATTGTGATGATTCGATTGCTGCATTTAAGATCTCAATTGAGAATCCTTCAGCTTCACCGTTTTCGTTAACATATGAGAAGGGATAATAATTTGATTCAGCAACAACAATTATTTTTTTTTGCTCATCAACTGGTTTATTAATGTCGATTTTTGAGTTGGCCAAAACAAATGTCTGGCAAAGTATCCAAGTACATAATGTAAATGTTGACGAAGTGCGTTTCATTACAAGATTTTAATGCGTTAATAATCTTCGAGGAATAAAATGACTACATATTTTACTACAATGCCTTATAGGCAACAAGGAGACCTGAACATTCTCTCACTCTATCTTTGAAATAGGAGGGAGCTGAAACTTCAATCACTAAGTTAACAGTAGATTGAATGTTTAAAATTTTGGTTTTATCGAACCCATTTGAGGCATTATCATATATGATGCGTCGTTCTTCGTTATCTTCAAAAATTCGAAAATGAATAACTCCAAGGTTCTTTTTCCCATCTACAGAAAAGAAATACAATCGATTTGAAAACAATGTTAGTTTTACATGTATGATCTGTTTTTTGCGCAACGAAAAGGACTTGGATAATGAACTTATCTTATAATCTTTGGGCGGACTTGGGCATTTCTTTTCAAAATTTCTGCAATCCTGACCGTGACTGCTCATCGAAACTAGAAAAGACATTAGTAGTATTAGGTATGGGAAAGTTTTCATAATTATTCATTTTTAATCCATTTATATCTTAGTTTATTAATTTCTTTCCTTAAATGAATAATCTTCTCTTTATCTATAATTTGATTGTTTTTCTGACCTATTATGATAATACCTTTTGGGGTTTCAATTACCCTAGCTTCTTTATCTTCAATAATTTTTTTATAAGCTAAAATGATGGTTTGTAATTCATTGCGTAATAACATTATTTTTTCATTATCAGCATATTTGAATAACATTTCATCCAGATTAGAAAAAAGTCCCTTTTGATCGACTATTTTTTGATTTAAAATATCATTCGATTTAGATAAATCATAAGAGTTAAGCAATAGAAAAAGACTTTCTACAATACTACTTAATGAAATAACGGCATAAGAGCTAAATCGTTCATTATACCAAAGAAACTCTACTGTTGATTTATGTATTTCAGTAGATATTATTGTTAATGAATCTACGTTACCTAGATTCGTAATCATTCTATCTTTTAGGACATCATCGATAAAAGGATATAGGCTTAATTCTTCAGCTATTTTGGTAATGTTATCTATATATTTAACACCTCTTGTCGATTCATTCAACATAGTACAATAGGCCATATCTGCCATATAAATACCCAATAGTAAAAGTTTTTCATGGTCAGTATCATATAAATATAAATTAGATGGTTCTACTAAATAATCAGGAATAAATTCAAGCTCTTTGGTTTTAATAAAGGCCATTAATTCATCAGGGCTTGGAAACGAATAAATGTAATTAGTTATACTATCTGGACTCGTTTTATTGGAATATAGTACAGTTTGAGTTTGGGTTGCCCAAACCGATTGCATCATCAATACCTTACATCCTAGTAAAAAAAGTATATATCTGTATTTCATTTTTCTAAAGCTCTTATCTAATTATTTTTATACTTCCAGATTTTTTTAATACCTCATTATCATATGTAAGTACTTGTAATAAATACTGATAGGTTTCGGTTGGTAAAGGGCTACCTTTATATATGCCATCCCATCCTTTCTCTAACTCATTTGATTCATAAACCATCTCACCGAAGCGATTAAACACCTTAAATTCAATTAATTGTTTTATACCCCATCCTTTCACGAATAAAAGATCATTAATCCCATCTCCATTGGGAGTAAAAGCAGATGGAACATCAACTGAATATTTTTTTATTACTTCTATAAGATAAGGATAATTTACTGTAAAACAATTATTAGAATCTGTGATCCACACTTGATATTCAGTTGTTAATAATGGTTGTAGAGTATTTGTAAAGCAATTGAGACAACTAAGGCCGGGTAAATCTTTCCATTCTGCGGATAAAAGACCTTTATGTGGAACTGTAATATTTACCGTCTCACCAATAAATATAGTAGTGTCTTCAAAAGATATATAAGGAATTTGTTGCACTTCAATAAAAACAGTATCAGAAGCAAAACATTTGTTTTCATCCGTGACTAATACGCTATAGCTAGTGGAAATATCGGGTTGAGCAATTGGTGAATCAATTAATGAATCGTCTAAACCAGATACTGGCGACCATTGATATTGGACACCTCCTTTTGCCTTTATAATTATTTGATCACCTAAACATATTAGCGTATCAGCACTTGTTTCAATAATAGGAGGAGGGAATGCTTCTATGGTTTTTATACTACTTGTATCAATACAAGCGTACAGACTATTTTTAGCCACTAAATGCACTTGAGTTACACCAGCCTTATTAATGTTAATTGAGTGGTTTAATTTTACTGAACTCGATTCATCATTAACAAACCACTCGAATACATTTGCATTTGATGACTGATTTATTAAATCTGCATTAAGGGGAATACATCCACTGTTAGGATTGATATCCAGAATAAAATCAGATGAAAAATCCATAACATAAACAGTATCCTGAATTAATATATTACACGTACCTATGCTATCTGATTTAATTATTAAGGATGGATATTTATGGCCAGCATAATTATATGTATAATCTAATTCATGTGTGTATCTTAAATTACCATCACCCAAATCCCAGGCAATTTCGTAAATATCAACAGTATCTACTACCGTAAAATGAGTAGGACTAAATGTACAAATTGTATCTTGAATTACAGGAACTGCATAAGGTCCTTTTACATGTATATAATCTGGTTTTGTAATAGTATCACTACATCCATAAGAACTAAAGCTAATTAATGTTACATCATAATTGCCAGGTTTTGAATATATAAAGGATGGATTTTGCAAAACAGACTTGTTGTTACCCTCATCAAACAACCAATTCCAAGTGCCAGGATAATCTGTTTGTGAATCATCATAAAACTGAACTAAAAAAGGATAACAATCTGAATATGTACTAGATGAATTAAATTCGGCAATAGGAGGTTTTTGAATATGAATAAAATTACTTTTAATTTTGCTAGCCTCACATCCATGATCATCAATTATTTCGAGAGCTACTTTATAATAACCAGTATCTACAGGAATAAATATAGGAGATTCTTCTTCTGAAATTAAAACATCATCTATATACCATTTATACGATTTGATTTGACTCTGAGTATTTTCAAATAAATTAATTTCTTGATTAATGCATGCAGTTGAATCATCGGCAGTAAAAGATGCACCTGGCAATATTGCAAGAATATCTTCTTTTTTTTCTAGTGATGCCGTACACCCTTCAGCATCTTGAACGGTTAGTGTAACATTATATTTTCCAAACTCCATATAATCATGTTCAGGTGATTGAATAATAGAACTGCCACCATCCCCAAAAGACCAATTCCAACTTTGTAAAATTGTATCAGATAATGTTTTGTCTACAAACTCAAAAGTAACTGGCATACAGCCTATTTTGTAATTACTTTCAAAATCCACATCAGGATGAAAAATATGTACTGCCTTGGTTAAAGTATCAACACATTGATTTACATCATGCACTACTAAACTTACGTCATGATTACCTTTTTCTTTAAATGCATAAGTTAATAAGTCTTCGGCTACATAAGGCTTATTGTCGATTAAAAATAAATATTCAATACTCTGATTATTATAGCTAAAATAATAATTGTCATCTGTTGTTGTGGGATCAAAAGTTATAGGACTATTCAGACAGCGCATAATTGGATCATAAGAAAATCTTGCTTGCAAATCTCTTACTCTTACATTAACTTTCGATTCAAAAGAACATCCATTTGTCAGATTATCCGCTATAATTATTGCAGGATAATCTCCAGTTTGCACATAAGTATGTGCGGGATTAGCATTATCATAGAGTAAAGCTGATCCATCATTAAAATTCCAATAAAAGGAATCAGCCCCTTTTACTTCCGCATTGAAGGAGTAATCTAAAGGATTTTCACAATCTCTGTTCACATTCACCTGAACAAATGGACCTTTTACATAAATAGCATCATCTTTTGTGATACTACTATAGCATCCATAATTATCGACACCAAAAGTAATATTCATATAGCCAGTATCCTGAAAAGCATGTGGCATTATTTGAGATGGCATAATTTCACTATTATCATCTAGATCCCAAAACACTTTGAATAGTTTATCTTGTTCTTCAACTGATCCGGTTAATATTACTGTTTCTGATGCACAAATAGGGCCTGCTGGATCTATAGTAAAGGTTGGAGTTAATTTTTCTCCTGCACTTATTCTTATATTAGAAGTGAACACACAACCGTATTCAGTTTCTATTTCGTATACAATGGACTGGGAACCTATTTCTGATTGAGTATATTGGTAAGTATTTTCTGTTGAAACACTTTGAGCATTAACAGACCAAAACTGTGTTTTAATCGTATCTTTATTAGTATCGTAAATTACATTGGCTGATAAGTTTGCAATAACTGGTGCACATCCAGATATTGGATCTCCATTAAGGTTTATTTGTGGAGTTTGAATGGTGATATTTCTTTCTGCTACTTTCGTATTCCTGCACCCGTGTTTACTTGTCACTGTTAATGTATCTGTGTAAACCATTTTATGCTCCTCTTGCAATTCTTTTGAATTGGGAATCAGAACAACAGGATTTTGATTACTTGATGTGGCTCCATATCCAAATCGCCAATTCCATTCTACAGCATTTACCGACATGTCATTATAGAACATTAATTCTTCAGCTTTACAAAGAAAGGTATCCAGAGGTGAAAAATTAGCTTCAACAAATTCAACAGTTATATCAACAGTTGTATCAGATTGGCAGTTTTTCCTACTAGCAGTTAAGGTTATGGAATGATTTCCATATTGATTAAAAAATGTTTCGGGTTCGTATTCTGTAGAATTTCTGTTCCCATCAAACGACCATAAGTAGGTATCGGCATCAGTGCTAAAGTTACTTGTTTTTAAAGTCTCACCTAAACATATTGTATCCTTACTAATCGAGAAACTTGCCTGCACTTTTTCAACAGTAATTAGTCTATCAACACCAATCGAATCTGTACAACCAAGTTCATCCACAATTTTAAGAGATACATCATATATGCCTTTACTCGTATAAGTATGCTCAGGCGAATTTCTTGAGGATGATTCATTATCCCCGTAACTCCATGTACTCGAATAATCTAAAACACTCTCTGATAAGTTATTAAAATCAACATTTAATACACCATAACAGCCATATGTATTATTAACTCCAAATTTTGCAATTGGCTTATAAGTACTTACCAATTGATTTTTGGTTACGGAGGCTTTACATCCAAATTCATTTTCAACAATAAGAGTGATCGAAAAATCACCTTGTATATTATAGATGTGCTCAGGCTCTTGTAAATTACTTATATAACCATCACCAAAACTCCAACTATATTTAGAAATTGCTTCAATTTCAGAGCTAAAAGGAATTGTACGAATTTTAAAGGGAACGCAGCCATTTGGGGAATCCACAAGAGAAAAATCAATATCAGGTGCTGCATAAACTTGAATATAGCCATTTTTTGATATAGATTCTTTCACCCCATTAAATTCAACTTGCAAAGTAATATTATAACTACCAGGATTGATGTATGAAGTTTGAGGATTTTTTTCAGTGGATGTGTTACCGTTTCCAAATTCCCAAAAGTATTGTGCATTCTCTGGATAAGTAGAAGTATTCTCGAAACTAACAACTATGGGCGAACATCCATTCTCAATATCTGATGTAAAATCAAGAATGAATTGTGACTTTGCTACACTTGTTATGCTAAGTAGAATATTTATTACTAAAAGACTTCTCATAGCTGGTTAGTATGTAATTGGTTGTTTACTAATTTAATTAAATAAATTGCTATTTTCAATTGTATACCTTAATTTGATTATAAATTACTGATAGTTTATGACTGAGAAAAATATTAAAACCATCTATAATAAACTGGTATTCTTATTAATGATACTATTAAATAATGTTGGGTATGCACAAAATATTCACTTTTCAAATGTATATGTTACTCATTTAACTTTGAATCCTGCTAGCATAGGTAATTTTATTGGTGATATGAGAGTTGTTGGCCTATACAGGGCTCAAGGAACTAACATTAGTAAACCATATAGTACTTTTTATACCAGCTTTGAAAAGCCTTTTTTCCCTTTTGGTGAGCAAATTGATTTTGGAATCTATTATAGCTATGATAATTCAGCTGGAAATACGCTACCGGCACATTATTTATATTTAAGCTTAGCAAAAAAATTAAAATTATCGCAGTCATTATCATTCTCAACAGGTATTCAACTTGGATATAATAGAAGAATGTTTGATGGAACAAATGAAACATTTCCCGATCAATATAATCGCGACTTAGGGTCTTTTGATCCTCATTTACCCACAAGCGAATTATTTGAAATGAGTACAAGTAGTTCCTTTTCAGCGGGAGTAGGATTTTTGGCAATTAAGACATTTAATGGTAAAAATGCCAGCATAGGATACTCCATGCAAAATATTAACAGACCTAATGATACGTTTTTTAATATTGAATATAAAACTAACATCAGAAATGTATTTCATCTTAAAGTTGACTATACTTTTGCTGATCATTTTTTTGCATTACCAGCATTAGTTCTGATAATGCAGGGTAAAGCAAAACAATCCTTACTTGGAACAAATATTGGTTATGATTTAAAGGAAACATCTGAACTAGATAATATAATGGCAGGTGTGTTTGTTAGAAATGGAATTTTAAATGATGTCGAAAGCTTAATTTTTGCATTTGGATTCAGCTACCATAAGTGGAGATTTTTTACAAGTTATGATTATGATATTTCGGGATTAAAAAAGAGTTATTCGAATAGTAATGGTTTTGAATTTGGATTAGTTTATATCCTACCAAGTTCCTCAATACGAAACATTATTCATCCTTCAGAAAGATTTTAGATATGTTGAAAAAACTGGCGATTATCTTAATATTACCAGCATGGATCAATATTAACGGTCAGAGCAATGTAAACTACTCGGACTTCAATAGGTGGCAATTAAAAAAAATGTATAAAGAAGCTGTTTGGCTAAATGACTACATTACTGCTTCTGTAATCGCGAATGAATTAGTATTAAGTAAACCAGAAAGTGAAAACTTTATAGTTTACCAAATCAAAGCTTTAATAAAAAGTTATCAGTACGAAAAAGCTTATGAAATTTTAGGACAACACTTCAAAATTAGTCCCTATACAAATGGTGAAATTGCATTTTTTTTGGCTGAATTAGAAAAAATGTACGGGAATTATGAGGAAGCTAAAGAAATTTTGATCCGATTGCGAAGAAGATCTAAACGTATTAAGATGGGAAATATAACCCGAGAGCGTATTGATAATTCAATTGCAGGTTGTGATTTAGCAATTAGCTATCGCGACACTGTTGTTTACACCAAAATTAGACCAATCGGTAATTCAATTAACACAGATCATATTGAATTTGCCCCAAAATTGATCTCAGAGAGAGAAATGATTTTTGGTGCCATTTCAGATCCAGATAATTTGAATGAAAATCTGGACATTCAATATCAATCAAAACGTGGATTTAAATATGCGATAGAAAATGACAGTATCTGGACATTAGAAGAAAATGTACCAGAACCTTTTTTTAATTATAGCGACTATGATACTGGCGATGGAACTTATTCAATTGACGGATTACGCTTCTATTATACCAAATGTGCAAGAAATCTTCAAAACAGGTACATCTGCCATCTTTATATGTCTAAATTCGAGAATGGTTTATGGTCAAATCCAATCGCTTTAAATAAAAACATTAACAAGAAAGGATATTCATCATCACAACCAACCGTTGGAACATGCTACGATCCTTCATTAGAAGTAATATATTTTGTATCAGACAAAAAGGGAGGTGCTGGAGGTAATGATATATGGTATATAATATATAACAAGAATAATCAAAAACATTCAAAGCCATTTAACGCAGGTGTTTATATTAATACAAGCGGAGATGAAATTACACCTTTTTACGATTTAGAATCACACGCGTTGTTTTTTAGTTCTAATGGTCTACCAACGGTTGGAGGATACGATATTTTTTATTGTAAAGGAGAATTAGTTAATTGGCAAAATCATCAAAATATTGGATACCCAATTAATTCATCCTTTGATGATATTGATTTTTTTAGAAATGAATCAGGTAAGAGAGGCTTGGTGGCATCCAATAGAAGTGGAGAAGAATCTCAATATGGACAAATGCTTAATAACATTTTTGCCTTTGAAGAAACTGCAATTGCGCGTGTTTTTGTGCATGGAAAAATTGAAACTGCGAAATTATTAAAAGGTCAAACACTTGAAAATTTAACAGACCAGTTTTCAGAACAAGGAATTCTAGCAAATCAATTAATTGCGATTTCGCAAATATCTGATACTGCGGCTTCTTTATTAATTAAAGAAACTACAACTAATGCAAATGGTGAATTTGGAATTTGGCTGGATAGAAATCATGAATACCGAATTCAGGTAAAAGATACATTGGTCGCAGGTGGTCGATTTAGTTTCAATACTAAATGTACGGAGGAAAATGATAACATTTCACTTGATTTAAAACCTGTACTAACATTTTCGGCACAACCAATTGAAATTAAAGATATTTATTATGAGTTTGATAAAACTGAGCTTACTTTTGAAGCTAAAACAAATTTAGACTCAACTCTGTTGAATTTTATACAAAAGTATCCTGAGCTGATTATACGTATTATTTCACACACAGATAATTTAGGTAGTGAAAAATATAATCAACGCTTGTCGGAAAAGCGAGCTGATAATGTTGTAAACTATCTAATTTCAAAAGGAGCAAATCCTGATCAATTACGAGCAGAGGGTAGAGGAGAAAGAGAGCCTATTGCAAAAAATGAAAATGCTGATGGATCAGATAATATTGAAGGGCGAACGAAAAATAGGAGAACCGAATTTGTAATTGAAGGAATTAAATAGGAGAGATAAACACCTACCCTTAAATTGAATACTTTAGGGTAGGCGTTTATATGTTTATTTAAATGTAACTAATTTATTTCTAATATGATTAATAATATAACAGAATTCGTCATACTTTTTGCTAGACATATCTGTGGTTGACAAAGATTTAATATATAACACACTATCTTCAGTAGTATATGAATCTACTATTTTTGATTGATAGTTTATATTCTTGAAAGGTTGTTCAAGCATAAGTAAATCTTCGTATTCCTCACTTAAACCTTTTTCTCTAAAAGATTTCGACATTTCTAGTAAATCAGTGTAAATAAACTTTTGCTCACCTATTTTATTTATCGAACTAATGTACAAATCATAGTTGTTATGTATGTTGGTTGTAATATACATAACTTCATAAAAGGTACCTATTGATATTAAAGTGAGTGTCTTTCCATCATCTATATCGTACAGGTAGTTGATTACAGAATCGTATAATTCTTGTGAAATTGTATAAACATCATTAGGAGTATATGAGGATTCAAGAATCATTGTACGCATATCTTCAGAAACAACGGGAGTTAGCTCTAAATCCTTCATCAAGTTGTCAATTGTTTTTAGCAAATCTGATATATAATCTGTTCTAGAAAAGGATGATAAATAGGCTAAATCAGCCAAATACATTCCAAGTAACTGTTTTTTGCTATTTAGTGATGTCAGTAAAATGGACATCTTAGTTGGTACTAACAAATCAGGATCAAAATTTACATCGTTACTCTTAATATATTGGATTACCTCTTCTGGAGATGGAAGGGCAGTAATAACTGTCTCAATGGAATCAACCAGATTTATACTGTTTAAATTGATACCTTCTCCTATTTCTGGTTGTGATTTATCTTGCTGACAGCTGCTGCATCCTTGTAAAAGTGATATTGCTATAATAGTTGATATCAATCCTGCTATACTTGTTAATTTTGTTTTCATAATTTATGGTTTTATTCGTTTAATCTTAAACTAAGTACACTTAAAAAATCCATTGAAACAGATGGTGATGCTCATCTCCAACAATTAATTCGAATGATCCTCCATCTAACGACATGATTGTCTGACTATAATCGATAAATAAGTTAAGTTCTTCTTGTAAGTTATTGTCAATTGAGAGCCAATCAAGAATAGTAGATTGAATGATGAATTTATAATGATTATCCTTTTCAAATGAACGAAATTTTATTTGTTGATCCTTTTCTATAACTTTAATAATTACTGAAAATATCGCTTTAAGTGAGCTTTTAAATAACTCGTTGTTACCTATTATACTTATGTTTTTATCAATATCAAGTACTACATCAAGATTTTTTTTATATAAATCATCCTGAAGTTCTAATAGTGTAAAGTCGATAACAGAAAGTAACGAGAATTTTCTTTTTTCATAAATATCATTAGGCGAAATCATTTGGGTGATAAAAGTGGCCATCTGTACAATTTGATTAAGCTTGTTGATAGATTGATCAAGAAGCATTATCATTTCAGACATTTTTGAAGACTCTGAAGACTGTTTTATAACATCCACAACCTTAGAAACAGAATATAATGGAGAAGTAAGTACTTTGCTCAAAAACGTCAAAAAACGATCCTTTGTTAACGAAAGTTCGATTAATCTCTGATTTGCAATTTGGAGTTCTTTCGTTCTTTGTGAAATTGTTTTCTCTAAGTTAGTGTTTAATAAAGTAAGCTCCTCCTTACTTCTTTTCAATTCAATATGGGTTTTAATTCGAGCCAACAACTCAGCCTGTTCAAAAGGTTTAGAAACATAGTCTTGTCCACCTGCATTAAATCCTTCAACCATACTTTCCGGATCAGTTTGGGCCGAAATAAATATGATTGGCATTATATCAAGCTTTTTGTTTTGTCTAAGTTTTTTACACACTTCAAAACCTGTCATTCCTGGCATTAGTACATCCAGTAACAGAATATCAAAAAAATCATCATCAAGCCAATTGAATACATCTACACTGTTCTTTCCAACTTCAACTTCATAACTATTATTACTTAAAATATTAGCTAATACCTGAAGGTTTTTAGGATTGTCATCTACTATTAAAATTCGGCCTTTTCTTTCCATATGCTGTATCTAAAATAATTAGGTTTTACACTATAAGCTTAAATTAGCATATTATAAGTTAGGAATTGGTGAAGATGGTGGTGGTGAAGTTTCTTCAGACGAAAGGCTACCTACTTTTTTGAAAGATCGTACTGTAAGAACAATATGATGGGAATTTGCTGTTTTATTTTCAGAGACTAAACTTATTACGATAGCAACTCTACAAGATTTTTTTAACGAGATATCTATTTCTTCTTGATAATTCTTATCTGAATTATCCCATAAAACCTCAAGATTTTCTGTATTTACTATTTGAAGCCCTATTTTTACGTTTTTGTCATCTTTAGTTAAGGCAATGTTATAATTACTATCTCCATAAAAGAACCTTACAATTTTAATTGACTTTTCCTTGGTTACAACAATTAGTCTGTCTGACTTTGTATCAAATTTTTCACCCAAAGGAGGAGTTGAATCAAACAGGTGTTTATAATCTTGCGCTTGCAAGTACTTATTGGCTAATATGCCAAATAAAAGCAATGTAATAATTTTAACTTTTGACATTTTGAAATGATTTAGGTTTGTTTAAAGTGTTATGTTTATCTTTTTGATAAACGATAAAATATTAAAAAATAAAATAGAAGTCCATAAATGATCAGGATAAAAGAATTATATTTCCATGTTTCAATTTTTATGCTACCAATTCTTTTATACGGAGCGTAATAATGTGAACGGCCAACCTTGCTTCTTGATATGAAATAACAAGGTTGGTATTTTCGTATTAGTTTATTCCCTTTATGCACATAATTGACGTATTCGCTTGATGTAAGTGCAAATTCAGCCAATTGACGATTAAAATACTTTCTTTTGTCAATGTTTCTTTTAGTTCTCTTATTTTCAATAATAGAATTGATTTGTTGTAAACTCAATTTTAACCACTTTTCAATTTTGTTTATCAAAAATAATAAAGATTCGGTATCATTGTAACTTATTTTGCTTGATAACAATTCTTTACCTAACACGGGAAAATCCGTTCTTAGTTCATTAAAAACATTTTTAACCATGGTTTTCGAAATATCTATGTCACCTTGTTGTTCTTTACTTAAATTGTTAATCTTAGTTTTTAGATAAGGAAGCACAAAATACAGTTGATATTGAAGCGAACTCTTATCTATTAAATGATCGTAGATTTCGTAATCGTATTCATTTAACGAGAATTGAATATTCACTAAACCTTCGTAGGTCCATCTCGAGATAGCCAGGTTTGCATAAATGGGCACATATTTATCAGAAGCCAAAGAATGATGGATTTTATCAAAATTTAGGATAGCTCCAGCAAGCAGTATTTTGGGGATTAAAATAAAAGGTATTGTGATATAAATAGATAAGATGGAATGCAATTTGGACGATATGTACAAACCTATGAGACTTGATGTATTAGCCGTAATCCAAAGAAGTATAAAATAGTAAATATTTAAATTTTTTATCTGTAGTACAGTATTTCCTATTAGTACATAAACACCTATATGATAGGCATTTAATATAAATAAATATACTAACTTTGAGTTAAGATAAGCAAAAGGACTTAGCTGTAAAAAGGTCTCTCTTTTTAAAATAGTCAAGTCTCTGAATATTTCTCCAGCACTTACAACCATACCTTGAAATATTGAAATAACAACGCTTATGAATAAATAGGTAGGAATATTATCATTATTAATAAACCAATATTGATGTGTAATTAAGTCTGTCGATTTCAAAAAGAAAGACATCATAAGTGCTAGGACAGGTGCACTTATCAATAACATTAGCACATAAGATGTATCTGCAATTCGGTTTAAAAAATTACGAATAGTAAAAACTATAAATTGTTTAATTATTGAAGGCTTAATTGTATGAGATAGTGGCAAGTCTGTAACTTTGGGTGGAAGTTTTGAGGGAGGATCTCCAATATTCGTGTGTAATCTTTCATACCAATCCTTACTATTATAAATTCTTTTTGAGGTAATGTTCCCCTTTTCATCCCTTCTTTTGGATTCCATTAAATTAATAATACGTTCGGGACTATAATGACCAAATTTAATATTATCATCAATTACTGAGTCTTCAAAATTTAAAAGACGTTTAAAATAGTTAGCCGCCCAAATTGGATTACCAAAGTAACTTGTATATCCATTATTATCTAGTATTAAGAGTTTATCAAACAGATAGAAAATATCGGATGAAGGTTGATGAATATTGATAATGACAATTTTTCCTAAATGGGTAATTTCTTTTAATAATGAGATTACAGAAAGAGCATCGGATGAAGAGAGTCCTGAAGTAGGTTCATCTAGATAAATTATTGAAGGTTTTCTAATAAGTTCGAGTGCTATATTTAATCTTTTTCGTTGACCTCCGCTAATCACTTTGTTTAATGGATTACCAACTTTTAGATGTTGAATATGAAATAAATCTAATTCTTCGAGTGTTTTTGCAACTAAACTTTTTTGTTCTAAAAAATTCAGATCATCTCTACAAAGAATGGTACTAAATAGCAAATTTTGATAAACCGTAAGATCTTCCATTAAAAGATCATCTTGTGGCACAAAACCGATATGCTTCCTAAGCAGATATTGATTCGTTTCTAATTCTTTACCATTTATATAAATTGCACCTGAATCAGGTTTGATGTTTGCACTTAAAAGGTTTAAAAGGGTTGTTTTACCACTTCCACTTCCTCCAATTATTGCCATTAACTGTCCTGATGCAATTTGAAAGCTTAAAGATTGGATTCCGAGATTCGTTTTACCATAAATTTTTGAAATACGATCAACGGTTAACTCAATTCTTTCTTTCTTAATTTCGTAAATTTTAAAACTAATATCACTATAAAAAATTGGCTGAATAAATTCCCCTTCAATAATACTTCCAATTGTAAATTGATAGGTTTTATTAGTGAAAATTGGGTGATTATTCAAAGTTAATGGATCCGATCCACTGTATCTTACTAAAAATGCTTTAATAGGTTGAATGTAGTATGTATAAATGCTTCCACTCAAAAAAGAACAATTATAAGCTAAAAATGACTTGACATTGACTTTATTTAAATCACAAATGATTAAAACATTGTTCCGTTTACTAATCAATTCAATATTATGAGAACAAAAAGATTCAATATCCTCAATCAATTCCTGTTCTAAACTAAAATTCAAATGAATTTCATTCAACAAATATCGAATCTCATTTCTATTTAGTGGATTTTTTAGGAAGTTTGCGTATTCAAAAAGAGAAATATACAACTGATATTTTTGTGATTCGTCTAGATCTGAATTGAGAGCAAGAACAACCTTTTCAAGTTCTTGTTTATTAATTGAGTTATCATTTATATTTTCAAGAATAAACTTATAATAATCGAGATATTCGAGTCGTGTTTTAGTCGACAAAATAGAAGTTAAATAAGCATCAAGATAAGTAATCCCAATAGAATTGAGCTTCTTACTTCTGAATTGACTAAACATTTTAAAAAGATCTATAATGCTGATTATAGTTTCACTTTTGTAAAATACTTCCATAAATTACTACATCTCAAAATGGGACAAATGACATATTAATCAATATATACTCGTAATATTAAACACGCCTACATTAAATGCGTTGTTTGAAGTTAAAAGATATTCAAGGTAATAATTAATTTAAACTAAATCAAATAGTTCATCATTAAAAAAAACGTTATTAAGTACAAATTGTTTAGTAAATTAATATCATGTGTTTTGTAAAAATACCCATTGTTGTCCGGTAAAGCGGAATAGCTTTAATTATATCAATATAATGCCTGATATACAAATCGGGCATTTTTAATTTCGAAAAGTAAGCCCCTTAAATTTTTGGGAATAGCGAATTCTGATACTTGTTTTTATCTTCTTTAATCAATACCAGCCAGCTTTTTTCAGGATTTTCTAAGAAGGCATATATATTGATATAATTCATTAATTGTTGCCTGATAATAGAAACCATATTCGAGAATGCCCAATTACGCTTCAACTTACTCTTTACAAGGGCAATAAGCAGGTTTGCTAACATTGCTACCCATATCTGAATTTTAATTGCGTTCTCATTATCGCCAAGAAAATACTTTAATGGAAAATTTTGTTTGAGTTGCTTAAATAGCAGCTCTATTTGCCAGCGCTTCTTGTAGATGTATGCAAGTTCCATGTTATTGGTGACAAACTCAAACACTCGCGCATTTTCATTATCCCAGTATGCAATACGTCTTGCTTTATGTTCCTTTGTTTTGTTTCTACCATAAAGAAGCACGATTTCTTCATCTTTTAGTACACCGGAATCTGCATCATCTGGTATATCAAACTCTTGCCTGGCTTTATAAAGAGCGTTGTCTTTTAATCGGGTATCATACCAAATTGACTTATCGCTAAACGCCTCATAGCGGGCATAATCAACATAGCCTTTGTCAAAGGTTATGATTGAACCGGACGGCAAATGCATTGCCTTTGCTAAAAACAGATGGTCGTGTTTGGCAGCTTCGCTATATCGGATTAAACAAGGTATGTTCTCGTCTGCTTTTATCAGTGTATGAGCCTTGATGCCGCCTTTCTTTTGCCATTTTTAGGATTGCGTCCAACTCCTTTCAAAATATCCTTGAACAAGGAAATAGTTGACGAATCCATGATATACAATCGCTTGAGTTCTTTCTCTTGCAGCCGGCTGTCCGCTAAACTGGAAGCATGTTTTCTGTAGACAGACATGTAAATATCTTCGAAGACCTTGCTACTTCGGCGTTTATTAGCCTCTGAAAAAGTACTGCGTTTTACCAGATAACTTAATCCTAAATGGGATAATTTATGCGCATTAGCAAGTAAACCAAGAATAACCTCGCGTATCGAGGAGTAACCTTCTAATGCAACAAATAACATCACAACCAAATGGTTATAGGTCGTAAACTTCTTTACATACCGTTCGCTGCCGTGTTGTTTCGCTATTTTTCTAATCTCACTCTTGTCAATGAACGTTAACAGCTGATTAAATATAGGCTGTCCGCTAAAAATTGTACTTTTACCCATGTCTTACTTTTTTGTTGT
Organism: uncultured Carboxylicivirga sp.; assembly: GCF_963668385.1. GTDB lineage: Bacteria > Bacteroidota > Bacteroidia > Bacteroidales > Marinilabiliaceae > Carboxylicivirga. Next base: position 4,507,016 of record NZ_OY764327.1, on the reverse strand, counting down.
GGTAAACTAAAAGTAGACATATCGGGCAGTTCTTTAAAATGTTCTGCCCGGTAAATTTTTACCGGATACTAGTGATTTAAAGAATACATTTATTAAGCTATTAGGTGGGCATGGAAAGGATTATATTAACATGGGAATTATGCTATCACGTATGCCAAATTAGTTGATGTTAAATTTGTATTAAATGATTAATTTTCTTCGTATAACCATATCAAGAAATTTAAAGATAAATATCTATTAATCCCTCTCCATTTTGGAGAGAGAACCCAATGGACAATATCTGTCTTTGCACGTTAGAGTTTTAACTACTAGCTAAGAAGAAAATAACAGCATTAATTGCAGGCTATTGGCGTTTGTCGGTGGCAGTGTCGGACCAAGAGATGACGTTCATCATTTCGCGGAGGCGACTGCGTACCCTGGTGCCATACATTTCTTCAATTTGATTGGCGTTGAGGTTACTGGTTAGATGCGTGATTAGCTTGTCGGATACGAAAAGTTCGTAACGCGAGAGAATGACTTCGGCCATGACATTACATTCGCTTCCAAAGTATTTGAGATTTTGTTCGGCTCCCAAGTCATCAAAGCAGGTTGTGATTGGTACTTTGGAACCAGGAGTGATAGAGAAACATCTTTTGCTATAACGATGAATGATATCAAATCCTTGTTTTTGAAATTCAAAACTAACATCTCTGCAAGCTTTTAGACCAAAGCGTTTGGTCGGATGAATAAGTAATTGAATAAGGTGCATCAATGATGTTTTGCCACAACCAACGGGACCACATAAGAATAATCCTTTTCGAAGGTCAAGATTTAACTCTTTGGCTTGTACCTCATCACGAATAATGTAAGTGAATAGCTTTTTGATAATTTGCTTGTCTTCGTTGTAAAATTTGAAGCATGGCCCGTACTTTTCTTTCCCTTTAGAAAGAAGGAAATCAAGACTCTTTTGGTAATTGTAGAGCATTGTGTTGTTTTGGATTGTGTAGAACATTTTCTAGATATTAGGTTTTAGAACGATGCTTCGCATCTTTTAGGTTTTAGGACGAAGCTGACGCTTCTTGGGGAGGCTACTCTTTAGATTTATAATGGTTCGCTGTAGTTACCCTCCGACGTGTTCTGGGAACTGCGGCGACTTGGCTCTGTTGCCTTGTGGGGATTTTGATTGTTGGATGTCGTACTTCGGCAAGGTCCACTGCTCGTTCTTGAGTTGAAGCGTTTGGTGTTGAGGATCCAGTTTCGGGAGGCGGCTTTCCAGTCTTTCATTTTTGAGCGACCGCCGACAAGCCAACCGTTGGATTCATAGTAGTTGAAGAATCTTTCGGCTTCTTCGATGGGTTGCCCTTTCGATTGGAAGTAGATTTGGATGTGACGGAGGGGTGGATGTTGAGATGTTGGATTTTTCATATCATCATTATTTTGACTTATATTAGAATTTTCATTTTCCCTATATAGAGTATTTGTTTGTTTATTGTTTATAGAAGGGGGCATTTTTGACCCAGGTAGGGAACAGGCGCCATGGTCAAAAGTGTACAGGTGTACTTTACTTCCAACATTTGAATCAAATGATGGATCGTAACGAATAAAACCATAATGATGTAAATCTCTAAGTGTTCTCAAATAGGTTTTATTAGATCCAATGTGTGCCCGTTTCATAGTTTCTTTTCTTGAGATTGAAATAGGATTTTCGAATCGGTTTGCATTCCACATCCGGAACAAGACAAGGTATAAGCTTATATGATAGGGTTTGAAGCTAGTAACCTGGTCCATCAAGGCAAAAACATTGGTTTGGTGCTTGATGTAGTTCATTTTATAGTATCAAGTATAAAGACTGACAATAAAAAGTCAGAGATCAACCTTAAATGCAATACAAAACAGAGTCTTGCTTCCGGATGCTACGCTTTAGATATTTTAAGTTTGAACGTTGCTGTACGACTTATAGATGATAGAGCGAAACTGATGCTTCTATAGAACGGCTTTGCCTGTTAGAGTTTTACCTCATCCAGACCTTCTTCTAAAAGGCGAGGGAAGCATTACGCTTAATTCAAAAAAGACCTTTGTTAATTAATTAAGTTTGTTTGTTTTGGATTAGCATCTGCTGGATGTCGTCCTGGTCGTAATAGATAACACCTCCTATACGAGTAAATGGAATGATGCCGTTTACTCTCATGTTCTGAAGGGTACCTGGAGATATTTTTAATTGTTTAATAACGTCTTTGGATTTTAGCCATTGTTTTTTTGATTCACCAGTATTGATAATCGTCTTAATTTCACTCAGTAATTCAGATTTGAATTGTTGCAAATGTTCTGTTGTTACAATTTGATCTTTGTTCATTTTCATAGTTTTAGTTAGAAAAGATGATTTTATTATTTGATTGATTTTAGTGCAAAACGAAGATTAGAATAATTGCAGAAAGGAGAGTGTACCAAGTGTACCGGTACACTTATGGTACACTTTTGTAATAGTTTGATATAATGACACTAACGAAGCATTACTTTTTTGCAAAAAAATCACTTTATACCTTTGATAAGTTTTAATAGTACATTTCGAATAGAGGTCTGAGTATGCAATGTGATTTCTTTATATCTTGAATTTAGAGTTGAAATAGCTATGCTTTCACTACGAACACTAGTGAAATTTTCAGAAATAATTGTGAATAGTTTTTCCTTAGTCTCTTTCTTTACCAAACCTGATTCAATTAACAATTTAATGAGGTAAGCTATTTGCGCAATTGAGAATTTGGTTTCGACTTTAAAATCATATTTATTTTTTTGAATATCTTTAGATATGATGCTGTATTTGTTAAGTCTCTTGTGGTATAGAATTTCGTGATCTATCCAGTTTGATAAGTTTTTTTTCAGCGGCTTATTTTGCCTGATAAAGCGATGTTTTTGGATAGGTTTATATTGTTTGATGACTTTTTGAATGCGATAAAGCCATATTAATTTGTTTACTTCGTTAGATGTGATTTTTTCCAATTCCCAAATGATAAAGCCAATCGTTTCGTTTGTATTAATATTATTAGATACCAATATTTTGATTACTTCTTCTGTTTCGTTAAAAAACAAAGGAGCTTGATAGTTCATTAAGTTATTACAGTACCCCGAAAGGAATTTTAATTGATAATATGAAGCCCTGTTCTTCTGTGTAATAAACTGAGCTATGGGGAGAAGTAGAATTTGTAAATGTTGTGTAAAACCTTTATCTGAAAGATGTTTTGTTATTTTAAGAATCTTAGTTTCAAAAAACGATTTATGCTTGGATAATTCTATGAAGGGTACATAAGCATTAAAATCGAAAAAACGTTTGTATTTACTTTTTAAGAAGCTTAATAACGCAAGAAGATAATTAGATACTTTTCCAACGCATTTGTTTTCTTTCATTTCTATTTTGTTATGTCGCTTTATTTCATAAAGATCATCCAATATCTTAATAAGGTTGTACTGGTAAGTACTTACTAATGTTTTTAAGGCTTCATGATTCTCGGAGTCATGGGTCCTGATAATAAAGCTTTTTTTAGATTTTTGGCATAAGTAATAAATGCGATCTTTTAATTGGCACCAGTTATGGTGGGTTGGATCGGAGTAAAATGATTCTATAAGAATCTCCAATTGGGTTAGGGTATTCTTCATATGGTAAGAATTTAGATGAGAAATACTGGGTATATAGACCAATGTAATACTTCATAATATTAGTTTTGTGGATAAAATGATAATAAAGGAGTAGTTTTTAATATTTGTTTTAGATTGTTTTCTTGTTGATTGATATCAAGTTGCTTGTAGATTGTAGTTTTTGTTCGAGTTGTAGCATATCGGTACTAACTTTTTGCTCAATAACGCGTGCATAGATTTGAGTTGTCTTAAGGTTTTGATGACCAAGGAGTTTGGAAACCGTTTCGATTGGTACATTATTCGCCAAAGTAACGGTAGTGGCAAAGGTATGGCGTGCTACATGAAAAGTAATATTTTTATTAATATCGCAAAGCTCAGCCAATCGTTTTAAGTTCTTGTTGAGTTTTTGATTTGAAATAACGGGTAGTGCTAATCCAGTGTTTACTACTTTGTGATGGTTAGAGTAATTAGAAAGGATTGAGTCTGCCACTGCTAAAAGAGGGATCTGAACTTTATTTTTTGTTTTTTGCCGATTCGTAATGATCCAATATTTACCATCAATACCTATTGAGATCTGATCGGAACGAAGGTTTTTAATGTCAATATAAGATAACCCAGTATAGCATGAGAAAATGAAAATATCTCGAGTGAGGATAAGAAAAGCTTCTTTAAAAGTATGGTTTTCGATGGTTTCTAGTTCTTGTTTAGTAAGGAATCCTCTGTCTGTATTATTATACTTAAAACGATATGATTTGAAAGGATAATGATCCATCCATTGCAATTTGATGGCAAGATTGATTATAGTTCTAAGTCTGGCTAAGTGCTTTAATACTGTATTGTGGGAAAGGTTAGTTATGTGCTTTTCAAATGGCCGGCAGGATCTAAGGAAAGCTTCAAATTCAGTAAGGAATCTGAAATTTATATTATGCAGGAAACAATCGTCCTGATTTGTGCTTTCTTTTAAGAACCTAGATAAATACTTCTGTGTAACTTTATAATGTCTGATTGTATAAGGTGATAAACTGTGCTTTTGAGTAGATAAGTAATAATCTAATAATTGAAAAAGAGTCTTGCCCTGGTTCTTAATTCCCAGAAAATGATTCTTAATCAATTGTGCAGTTATTGGATCATTTTTAAGTTGAAGATCCTGATAGATTGCTATAACCTTACCTCTAATTTGCTCCAGTTGTTTGTTGGTTTTTGTAGCCGAAAATTCTCTGTCTGATTTAACCCTGCTTTTATCCTTATTCCATAGATGATCAGGACAATATAATTTAGTTGAGAATTCTGTTCTGATTCCATCAACGGTAATTCTTAAGTAAATGAGTTTCTCTTTTTTGTTATTTGATTTACGTACAATAAATTGTACTCCGAATGTTGAATAGGATTGCATGATCTTGAGTTTTGATGTTAATTAATCGATTATGATACAGAAGAGTTGAAAAAAGCTCACCCCAAATGCACTAAAAAACACCAAAAATCAATCAATATTAACAAGAGGTAATATCTGCTGTATTCCTTTGTTAGTCTAATATACAGAATTTTTATAAAATAATGAGAAGGTAAAAAGCAATTCACCTAATAGCTCACCAATTATACGGTTTTAATTGAATTTGTATGATTTGGTAAAAATAAAAAAGCCTGTAAATCATACGATTTACAGGCTTTTAATCATTTTTGATTACCTAAAAGTGATCTCGGCAGGACTCGAACCTGCAACCTCCTGGGCCGTAACCAGGTGCTCTATCCAATTAAGCTACGAAACCTTTTTTTTGCATTCTTTAGTAGCCCTTTGGCTCAAATGCGGTGCAAAGAAAGGTAATTCAATTGTAATATACAAACCTTATTTGCTATAAAATTTATGCTTTTATGCTAATTCATTTGTAATGAAGCTGATTAATTAATCAGCTTCCTGAACTTTTCCCTTTATTTGTATTTTTGACGGCTCGCCTTTGTAATAAACAGCACCTCCAGTACCAGTAGAAGCATTCAATTTTTCATTAACGGTTATCTCCACATTACTTCCCAAAGTAGATTTTACAACTGCTTCGTTACTTTCAAGAGGATAGCTTAAATACTTTCCACCGGTACCCATATTTACTTCCTGAACTTTACATGCTCCTGACAGCTCAATTCTGGCAGCATTACCCGATGCTTCAATGGCATTAACATCCACATCCAATTCTATATTTGAATCAGTGCCTGCACGTATCTTTAGTTTATCGGCATAGATAGTATTTTCTGCATCTATACTACCTCCAGAACCGGTTTCAATCTCCCGAATTGTTTTATAAGTAACGTACACCTGAACAGCCATATCTTTATATATTCTGGTTTTCATTTTAACCACTAGCTGACGGCTCTTTAATTCGGTTATTACATCGCCTAATTCTCCATTTCTAATATTTACTTCAACCGATTCTTTATCACCTTCAATTAGTGTAACATTAACCCCTTTACTGGCCTTAACGCGATCAAAAGATCCCATTTTACGAACCTGTTTCTGAATATTACTATCATCATCCTGCGCTTGTAATCCGCAGATTAAAGTAAAAGATAAAATTAGAGTACTTATTATTTTCATACAATTAAGTTTTTCAAATTCAACAGAACCAATTAAGGTTAGTTCTTTTATTTATTTAGGGCTCTAAACTACAAAAACTATGCAAATAATTCTTTGAGTTCACTATCACTGATATCTTTTAGTGGGTTATTAGTCGTTATAAAAGTATCTGCCAGCTCCATTTTCTTCTCTTGCAAACGCATAATTTTCTCTTCAATACTATCAGCTGATATAAATTTATAAACAAATACATTCTTTGTTTGCCCAATACGATGAGCTCGATTAACAGCCTGAGCTTCAGCTGCTGGATTCCACCATGGATTTAACACAAAAACATAGTCTGCTTCCACCAAATTTAATCCAACACCACCAGCTTTCAAAGAGATCAAAAATATTCGACAGTCTTCATTTTTTGTAAATTCTTCTACCGCTTTATTTCGATCGAGGGTAGATCCTACTAATTTTGAATACCTTAGCTTTTTAGCTTTTAAATCCTTCTCAATCAATTCTAAATCTTTAACAAAAGAAGAGAATATCAGTACTTTATGTTTTTCGGTGATGATGCTATCTAATTTTTCAAAAATTTGTTGATACTTACCTGATTTACCTTTGTATTTATCATCTACCAATACCGGGTGATTAGCAATTTGGCGTAATTTGGTTAATGCTTTTAAAGCCAGAATAGCATTTTTATTAATGCCAGTTTTTTCAACTGCTTTCAATAGCTCATTTCGAATTCCTGATTTTTCCCGATCATAAAACTTTTGCTGATCTTCCGACATATCGCATAGTAAAACTTGTTCAGTAACAGGAGGGAGCTCTTTAGCTACCATTTCCTTTGTCCTGCGCAAAATAAACGGCGTAATCAGTTGTTGTAATTTCTTCTCTTTTTCTTCATTTTGCTTTTTTTCTATGGGGCCGGCAAAATTGTTTTTAAAGAAATTAAGGCTCCCCAGCAGTCCTTTATTCACAAAATTCATTTGAGCCCAAAGATCCACCAAAGCATTTTCGATTGGAGTACCCGTTAATACTAAACGATATGTTGATTGCAAAGCTGAAACAGCCTGATATATTTTAGATGTAGGATTTTTAATATTCTGGCTTTCATCCAAAATTACGTAGTGAAACTTATAATTGCTCAAGTAATCAATATCGTTGCGAACCACTCCATAACTACTCAAAACCACATGATAATGACGTAATATTTTACCTATTTCTTTTGTTTTAACACGATTTGTACCTGTATATAAATAAACCTTTAGTTGAGGGGCAAATTTTTTGATTTCATTAGCCCAGTTATGAACCAAGGATGTTGGCATCACAATTAACGATGCTGGAAGATTACTTCTGTTAAAACCTACAATATTGCCATTGAACAAATCTAATTGTTCTTCAGGATTTTCTTTATCTTCCTCTTGCTCCGAATGATTATACTCATTTAATAATAGAGATATTGTTTGAATGGTTTTACCTAAACCCATATCATCAGCCAAAATACCACCAAAATTGTTTTTACTTAATAGCTGCATCCAAGTAAAACCTTCTTGCTGATATTGGCGAAGCTGAGCATTAAGTCCATCCGGAGTATCTAACATCCGACCATTGCTTTCATTAATCAGTTGTCCGATTTTATTTTTCCAATCAGGCGAAACTTCTGTCAATTTATCCTTGTCAAGCAAATTAAAATGCATTTTACCCAAAACCATCTTATCATCCTTCACTTCAACAAAATGCATTAGATCTGAGAAACGAGCAAACCATTCTTCTGGTATCACAAAAATCTCTTTATTAGGAAGATGATATTCGCGTTTTCCTTTTAAAATATGTTGACGTATTTTATGAAATGGTATTTTAAATTCTCCTACTGTAATTACAGCATTTATATCAAACCAATCATTATCATCAACATAAGCTACCTCTAATTTTACTTTACCGGTATAATAACTTTCTTCAAAACCGTTCTGAACCAATATTATATTATTCGAGATAATTTCTCCATAATAATGATTGATCCACTCAACTATTCGACTAAGCATAGCTTCGGAGTAGGAAGAAATATCATTTGGAAGATATTGAGACGCGCTAACATTGACCAATCCCATACTTTTAAGCGACTCAATAACAACTGATTCTTTTTCCTTGTTTCGCTTAAAACGGATAAACTGATAACGGCCTTTGTTTTTAAGTAAATCAACAAAAACCTCTGATTTGGTTCCGGCCAGATATTCTTTTTGATCGTATCGAAACCTTAAAGTTAAGATTGGATTATGCGATAAATCTTTTTCCAATACCAGAACAGGCCTCATATCAACCTTTTTATCCCTTATTTCAAAGCCAATAGCTTCTACATCGTGATTGCGAATACTGGTTTGAACAAATGTATTCATGTATGTTTCAACACTCTGAGGACGAACCAATACATGATTAACTCGCAAAAATGGTCTAAATTTTTTACTATCTATATTATTAAAACGATATAATTGATTATTGATTAAAAAAGTTGCGGGAGTGGTGGTTAACTCCAACACTTCGCGATTTGTTAAACCTATGTATTGATCGCCTTTCTTTATTTTTAATGTGTATTTCAACCCTGTATGATCCAAGGTAAACGAGAATAATGCTTCGTCATACAAAGGACTTATATTGATTCTGTCGGCTTTGTATAATCTAGTGTATTTTGGGTTTTTATAATAGACGGGCGTATCATCCAAACTAATAATCTCAAGAGCTTCGGCAATTTTTTTATCTATATAAGGTCTTATATGTTCTTCGGCATACTTTTCATCCATTTTATCGAAAAATAGCTTTTGCGTTTTCTGTTTCGAAAAACGCTTGAAGATATTATGCTCATTGATAGCACTTAAAAGTTTAACCATTTCTTTTTGCGAAGACGAAAAAGGATAACGTTTATCAGTTATATGCTCTGTTGTGGCTTGTTCAACTAACGACAAATAATTGTTATCTTCCGTTTCGACATAAAAAGGAATGAGTGTTAACCCGATGTTTCTTTTTTCAGTAATTACAGCTATCAACTGCTCCATAAAAATCTTTGCTTTTTAAATTTTACCATCCTTGTTCCACCCAAGGCATCTTGCAAAGATAATAGCTTTATCTTTTTCATTAAGGTTTTAGTATACTTCTTGATCTTCAATATTTATTGAAGCCTTATAATCCATTAAAATCCAATTGTTCAACAAATATTTATCTCTTTTAACTTCTGATAATCGAACATTTTAACGTTTGTGTGGTCTACTATATAAATGATTACAAAGAAGAGTTGTTGTTGAAACGAAAATTTTATTTCAACTGCTGCATATTTACAAAATAGAATAATAAATGAAACATTTAATTATATATGCTCATCCTTCAAAAAGAAGCTTTAGTTTTCAATTGAAAGATGCATTAAAAGCCGAAAGCGAAAGGCGAGGATGGAGTGCAACTATTCGTGATTTATACGAAATGGAATTCGATCCTGTTTTATGGCCTTCAGATTTAGATAAAATGAAAAACGGTAAAACAGAAGAATATATTTTAAAAGAACAACAACTAGTTAAAGATGCTGACATTATAAGTGTTGTATATCCTCTTTGGTGGGCTGGTTTTCCGGCCATTTTAAAAGGTTATATAGATAAAATTCTGGCATATGGCTTTGCTTATAAAGCAGGTAAAAATGGAATAGAAGGTTTATTGGCCAATAAAAAAGTATATCTGTACACGTCTATGGGAAATACTGTTGAAGAATACGAAGAAAAAGGATTAATTGAAGCTTTTAGAAAAATACAAGGTGGCGAGATTTTTGAGTTTTGTGGTATGGAAGTGAAGCATCAGGAGTTTTTTCCTCAAATTCCATCGGCATCAAACGAAGAAATTGAAAAACATTTACAAATTGCTCTTTCAACCTTTGAGCCCATCAACAAAACCGTATCCTAAAGATAATGAATGCAATACCATAATTAATATCAAATAGTTTGTGAATTTTTCGAGGCCTAATACTTAAGATTTTATCATTTTAGGTGTTTAGGCCTTTTTTTTGTTTTAAAGGGTAACAAATATTTTTAATTTTGCACCACAATTTAAATGATTAACAGGAATGTTTGAAAATCTTAGCGAAAGGCTTGAAAAGTCGTTTAAACTTCTAAAAGGTGAAAGCAAAATCACCGAACTGAATATTGCAGAGACATTAAAAGATATCCGTCGTGCATTATTAGATGCCGATGTTAACTATAAAACCGCCAAACAGTTTACCGAAACCGTTAAAGATAAAGCCATGGGCCAAAACGTGCTTTCTGCCGTTAAGCCAGGTGAGATGATGGTTAAACTGGTTCACGATGAATTGGCGCTTTTAATGGGTGGCGATCAGGTTGATATTAACTTGAAAGGTAATCCTGCTATTATCTTGATTGCAGGTCTGCAAGGATCTGGTAAAACAACTTTCACCGGTAAACTGTCTAACCTATTAAAAACCAAGAAAGGTAAAAACCCTTTATTGGTAGCTGGTGACGTTTATCGTCCTGCTGCGATTAATCAGTTGCAGGTATTAGGTGAACAAATTGGTGCTACTGTTTATACTGAAGAAGGATGTAAAGATCCGGTTAAATTGGCTACCGACGGTATTAAAGAAGCGAAAAAAGGAGGTCATGATGTTGTAATCATTGATACAGCTGGTCGTTTGGCAATCGATGAGGAGATGATGAACGAGATTGCTGCAGTTAAGAAAGCGACAACTCCTGATGAGATTCTTTTTGTGGTTGACTCCATGACCGGTCAGGATGCGGTAAATACTGCCAAAGAATTTAACGATCGATTAGATTTTGATGGCGTTGTTCTTACCAAATTAGATGGTGATACACGTGGTGGTGCTGCATTATCTATCCGTAGTGTAGTTGATAAGCCAATTAAATACGTTGGTACTGGCGAAAAAATGGAAGCACTAGATGTATTCCACCCAAGCCGTATGGCCGACCGTATTTTGGGCATGGGGGATATTGTTTCACTTGTTGAACGTGCCCAGGAGCAATTTGATGAAGAAGAAGCTCGTAAGCTTCAAAAGAAAATTGCTAAGAACCAGTTTAACTTCGACGATTTCTTAAATCAGATACAGCAAATCAAGAAGATGGGTAATCTTAAAGATTTAGCTGGTATGATTCCTGGAATGGGTAAGATGCTTAAAAATGTAGATATTGATGACGATGCATTTAAAGGTATTGAAGCAATTATTCGTTCTATGACTCCATTAGAACGAGAACAACCCGGAGTAATCGATGGAAGTCGTAAAAAGAGGATTGCTGCAGGATCAGGAACTTCTATTCAGGAAGTAAACAGGTTAATAAAACAATTCGATGATACCCGTAAGGTGATGAAAATGATGACCACCGGAAATAAAATGGGTAAGATGATGGGCAAAATGCCGATGGGACGACGTCGATAATTAACAAGATATTTGAAAGAAGCACAATTGTGCTTCTTTTTTTATTTTATAAACCTCTAAAATTAACGTCATGCAGTTAATAGATGGAAAATTAACATCGAAAAAGATTCGCGAAGAAATAGCCGAAGAAGTAAAACAACTAATTGCTTCAGGAGTAAAAAAACCGCATTTAGCAGCTATTTTAGTTGGACATGACGGGGGAAGTGAATCGTATGTAGCTGGTAAAATGAAAGCTTGCGAAGAAGTAGGTTTTAATTCGAGTTTAATTCGTTACGAAGAAGAAGTAACTGAAGATGAATTATTGGCAAAAGTGCATGAACTAAATAATGACGATGACATTGATGGTTTTATTGTACAATTGCCGTTACCAAAACATATTTCGGAAGAGAAAGTTACAGAAGCCATTGATCCTAGAAAGGATGTTGATGGATTTCATCCGGTAAATGTGGGTCGTATGACTATTGGAATGCCAGCATTTATTTCGGCAACTCCACAAGGAATTATGGAGTTATTGAAACGATACGAAATTGAAACTTCTGGTAAAAATGTAGTAGTGATTGGCCGAAGTAATATTGTTGGTCGTCCAATGAGTGTTTTACTATCACAAAAAGGCTATCCTGGTGATGCAACAGTAACGGTTGCTCATAGCCGCACCAAAGATTTAAAAGAATTATGCCTGCAAGCTGATATTATTGTTGCTGCAATTGGTTCTCCGGGTTTTGTAAAAGGTGAAATGGTGAAAGAAGGGGCTGTTGTTATTGATGTGGGAACTACCCGCGTTCCTTCAACCGAAACAAAATCAGGCTGGCGCTTAAAAGGTGATGTATTGTTCGACGAAGTAGCTCCAAAATGTTCATTTATTACACCTGTTCCTGGTGGAGTTGGACCAATGACAATCACATCATTGATTATTAACACATTAAAATCTGCTAAGAAAGAAATTTATTCTTAAGAATTTAGATTGTTTAAAATATAAAGCCCTGAATCATTATGATTCGGGGCTTATCTGTGAATATAAATCTAGAATTCTATCGATCTAATAAACTATCAGTTGGAATTAAGCAGGTTGATGCTGTGGACGAAGAAGATCCATCACTGTTTTAACCGGATTAAAAGTTGTAATAGGCACTTCTACAAAAAAGGTTATCCAATTTGCCATTGCTCCATTCCACAATCCTGGTAATTCAAGAGCCTTCAAAGGTTTACCATTCAATGTTTTTTCAGAAATAAATCCGGTTTGAGGATCAACAAAATCCTTTAAATCAAATTTATTGCCTTTGTAGTCCTTTAAATAACAAACCAAATCAACCGGATTGAAGTGCGTACTGCTCTTTAATATTTCTTGCTGTTTTTCATCTTCAGGATCAATCTGAGCTCCTTCAACTATTTGCAGACTAATGCTACCATCGCTTTGCTTCACCCAGAAAGGACCACCACCTGGCTCACCTTCGTTTTTAACCATTCCGCAAACCCGAATTGGGCGGTTTAATTTCTCAATAATATATTGAATTTGACTTGAAGATTCACCTTCTAATATTGAAGCTGGTATATCGATCTGCAGTTCATATTTCATAAAAGAAAATGCTTCTTCTATACCAATTTTATTATCAGTTTCTAGTTTTGAGAGAATATTAAATATGATATCCTTCTTATCAAGCAATAAACCTGCTAAAACTTTCTTAAACTTAATAGTATCATCCTGAAGATGTTTAGGAACAACGTTATCAATATTTTTAATAAAGACCAAAGTGCTATCCATCTCATTAAGATTTTCTATTAAAGCTCCATGACCTCCCGGGCGGAAGACTAACTGATTAGTTTCGTCTCTAAATGGTGTATTATCAGGGGTAGCAGCAATTGTATCTGTACTTGGCTTTTGATACGAAAAGCTTATCTGATACTTTATTCCATACAAATCTTCATAAATACTTTTTACCTCGCTTAATAATTGATTAAATTTTTCGTGATGTTCGGGGCTTACTGTGTAATGAACATTTCCAATACCCTCATTAGTTTTACCGTATCCGGCTGCTTCTCTTAAATGTTCTTCAAATGGAGTTACCGACCGGTCGTTATCCTTATGAAACTTTAAAAGACCTTTAGGAAGCGAACCATAGCCTATTCCATCATCAAGAAGTATATGAGAAATAATTTTCTTTGCTGTTTCAGCATCTGTTGAACCATTAGTATTAGGTAATTCTCCACTAAAAGCAAATTTATCTTTCTCCCTAATAAAAGTAGCATATGGTTCATTATTTACTAATTGAGACTGATCATTTGAAGATGCTTGTAAAAATTCAAAAAGACTTTTGAACATACGTGTAGCAGCTCCGGAAGCAGGAACAAACTTTGCTATAGCTAAACCCTTGTTTATTTCATTTTGAAATTTTGTAATATATATATCGTTTTCTTGCCCTACCGATAATATTCCATCACTAATGGTTGCAGCTTTTTCAAGTTTAGCATATGGAAAGCCTTTTTTAAAGGACTCGATTTGCTTCTGCATCACATTTATTGATATTTTTTTGGATTCCAGAAGTTTATAATCTTTTTCTCTGAGCATGTATGTAGATTTTTTTAAGATTTAATTAAACTGTTCTTAAAGATAAAAAAATGGTTGGTTTTAGCAATCACCTTAATAACAAAATACATTGCATTGTGTTTTGAATATTCGACTATTAAGTATTTGGATTCAAAACGTCTATAATTCTATATATCAAACACATACGAGTTGTGTATCCATCAAAATTAATATATATTCGCCCGTTATTTTAAATATTATAGTAAATCAAAATCTTTTTATATGAAGAAATTCTTCATTTGGGCCATAGCTGCAATTAGTTGTTTAAATGCTCAAGCAGAAGGTTACCAGGTAAATCTGCAAGGTAATCGTCAAACAGGTATGGGACACACTGGGACAGGGCTGCTGATGGGAGCCTCAAGTATGCATTTTAATCCCGGAGCTTTAAGTTTTTTAAATGATAAATATGAATTTTCGTTAGGAGGGAGTGCTATTTTTTCAAATAATACTTTTCAAAAACAATCTCCTTCAATTTATGAAGCAAGGACAGACAATCCAGTTGGAACACCTTTTTACTTTTATGGAGCCACAAAAATTACAGACCAATTAGCTGTAGGTTTATCTGTTACTACTCCATACGGAAACTCATTAAGTTGGGGAAATGATTGGGATGGACGTCATCTGATTCAGGATATTTCTTTACAGGCTATTTTTATTCAACCAACAATTGCCTATCAAATAACTGATAAATTGGGTATTGGAGTTGGATTTATTGCTGGTAATGGTGCTGTTGATTTAAATCAGGCATTACCTATATATGACCAGAATGGAGTTGAAGGTGGTGTTAATTTGTCTGGAAACACCTGGGCTTTCGGATACAATGCCGGAATAACTTACAAGGCAACTGATGCTTTGACATTTGGAGTAAATTATCGTTCGGAAATAATGATGAAGGTCGAAGGTGGTGATGCTACTTTTACTGTTCCGGGCGCAGTTGCAGGTTTATATCCAAATACTAATTTTGGTGCTGAACTTCCAATGCCTGCCAATTTAACTTTTGGAGTAGGTTTTAAAGCTAGCGATAAGTTGCTATTGGCTTTTGATTTGCAGCATGTTGGATGGTCAGCTTATCAGTCGTTAAACTTTGATTTCGAGGCCGAAACAATACCTGATTCTCATAATCAAAGAGATTACGAAAATACATTAATCTATCGTTTGGGAGCCGAGTATGCTTTAAATGAGAAAGTGCAACTTCGTGCAGGTATTTATTATGATACTACTCCAATTCCTGAAGATTTATTAACTCCTGAAACTCCAGGAACTAACAAAACTGGTATTTCTTTGGGTTTTACATGGAAAGTATCGGAAAAATTAGCTGTTGACGGATCGTTGTTATACATACATGGTCAGAAACGCGAAGACGGATATGCGCCGGCTGATTATTACGGAACTTATTACTCTAATGCTGTAATTCCTGGTATTGGATTAACCTACTCATTTTAAAAATTTAAATAATGAATAAAAAATATATATCCATCACATCATTATTGCTATCAACCTTATTACTATGGCAATGTGAACCAAATGTTGATTCTTTTATACCCTCATCGGGCGATGCTAATTTTAGTAAATTCATTGCCGTTGGTGACTCATATACAGCAGGATATACAAATGGAGCCTTAGGTCAAAAAGGTCAAAAGGAAAGTTTTGCATACATTGTATCAGAACAGCTAGCTTCAGTTGGAAGCACTGAGTTTAACCAACCATTGGTTCAGAGTACCAGTAGCGTTGGAACCACAGTATTAGGTCCTGATCAGAATAACGGATACTACCAATTGCAAGTTGTGAATGGTAGTTTATCGCCTGTTCCAACAGTTGGAGACATGGCTATTTTTGCAGAACAAGTGTACAATACCGAAAATCAGAATTTTGGAGTTCCGGGAGCTAAATCGTTTCATTTACTTGCACCAGGATACGGTAATCCTGCTGCTGGTGCCGGAAATTTCAATCCATTTTACACACGATTTATGAGTTCTACATCATCATCTGTTATTAATGATGCTGTTGCAGCAAATGCTACCTTCATTTCGTTATGGATTGGAGGAAATGATGTATTAGGTTATGCTTTAGCTGGAGGCGAAGGAGATATGATCACTCCTGCATCTTCTTTTGATGACTACATGACATTAATTTCGCAATCATTATTTTCTAATGATAAAAAAGGAGTCATTGCCAATGTGCCTGGAATTGAGGCTCTTCCTTATTTTAGTTATATACCTTATAATGTTGTAGAAATTGATCAAGCCACTGCAGATGCTTTAAATCAAGCCTATTCACAATACAATCAAATTTCGGATACCTATGGATTTGACCGAATTGAGTTTGTTGCTGGTTATAATGCGTTAGTTATTGAAGACGAAAATTATGCTCATCCAGCCAAAATTCGCCAAATGAAAGCAACTGAAAAAGTGCTTCTTTCGGCCTCAAGCGGTATTTCTAATCCAGAAATGGGTTGGGGATATATTTCTCCTTTAGGTGCTGAATACGTATTGGACGAAACTGAATTAAGTGATTTAAACGCTGCTGTAGCAGCATACAATGTAACAATCAAGAGCATTGCAGAACAGTACGGTTTAGCTTTTGTTGATTTACATACATTGATGGATAAACTAAATAGTGAAGGATTACTTATTGATGGTAATGAGTACTCTACCACTTTTGTTACCGGAGGAATCTTTTCTTTAGACGGAATTCATACAACAGGGAGAGGATGTGCAATTATTGCCAATACCTTTATTGAAGCCATTAACAAACAATACAAAGCTCAAATTCCGTTGGCTAATATTAATGATTACAAAACGGTGGAATTTCCTTAAATAAGGACATAAAGAAAAATATTAGGAGGGAAGAAGTTTCCTCCTTTTTTTATGTCATTTTATCTCTGATTTAATTTTATAGTTAAAAATTAGATTATTTAACTCTTGCATTAAATCTTTAATATTTACATGATTAACATTGAAAATAATGTTTCCTGCCTTTTTTATAGGTAACACACGGGGAGAAGTTCCTGTAATAAAAGCAGCTTCGATTAAATACAAATCTTTCTTATTTATAGCTTCAAACTGAATTGGCCATCCTTTCTGGTTAATAATCTCAATAACTTTCTTTCGGATAACACCAGGTAACACCATATCATCAGGCGCAGTATAGAAAATACCATCTTTTATAAAAAACAGATTACTTCGGCTTCCTTCTGTTATTTGGTTATTATGATTAATCAATAAGGTTTCATAAACATGCTCCTTTTCAATAATAGAATTTGCTTGTCCTCGAACTTTAGCATTAAATATTTTTGCTGTTGGATTCACCCTTTCTGCTTCCTGAAAACATGCTAAGACTCCATCATCGTATTGCGTCTTATCTGGATAATGAGCCGGCACAAAATAGCTAAGAAATTCTTTTTCTTTATTACTCTTAACCTTGAATTCAATCCTGATATTTCCATCTTCAGAATTATTTGCTTGTATGAGTGTTTTTATAATAAACTTTAGTTGAGAAGTTGTCTTCCATAAATCTAAACCAATAGTATTCGCACTATTAAATAATCGTAATAAATGATCTTCAATAAATAGAGGTACAGTACTTTCCACTCTAAAAACTTCGTAAACACACACGTTGTCTTTATTCGATTCGCGATTGAAAAAATTAATCGACTTTAAAGTGCTATTTATATAAAAATATTGGCCTGAGATGGCTTCGCGCATGGTATATTTATCAAATGTGGAATTTAAGTTACAAAAAAATCAATAACAGTTTTCGTAATGTAAAAGTATTTTAATGTGAAGTATTATCTAGTTGTAATAGGATTTTCTTTGCACGATTAATTTCACCTTTACTACCATATGGAAGAAGATTTTCCAATACTAATCTTAATTCAGGTATCATTTCCGGATATGCCGAACAAAGATTATAAAGTATTGTCATACAATGAGCTTTTACAGCAATGGGTGTTTCATCCATACCCAACCATTTAAAACAAACATCAACGAAAATACCATTTACCATTTCGTTTAGGTTATGTTGCGATAAAATACGCAAGTAATGGCGTTTAATACTTTGGTTAGTTTCATTGCAAACATTCGTTAGTATTTGTTCCAAATAAGGTTCGATTATTGAAGGGTTAACATCATGTATTAAATCGATAAGATAGGCTGATCTCCAAGCCATTTTTTCATTTTCTGATCGATTTATCTGCCATAATTGCTGAATAATTTGGTCAAACATACTCCATTCTTTTGCCAAGTCTTTCATTTGCCCCGAAAACCATTCACCTGCAATACGTTCCTCTATATCTTGTTGTGATAAATTCATTTTTGTATGACGTTAAAACAAAGATAATAAACTGCTATCATTACAATATACTATAACATTACTAAAAACATCTTTTTTCAATATTTCTTAAAACACAATTCTGTTTAGTATATTCGGCAAAAAAACTGACTATGCAACGATTATTTCTTATAATCTCTTTCATATTATTATTGACTCCATCATATGGAGCCAGAAAATTATCAGAAAATGCAACCATATCTATTTTAACCTGTGCTCCGGGTGAAGAATTGTACTCCCTTTATGGCCATAGTGCCATAAGAGTAAAAGATGTAAGTAATGGCATAGATCATGTATTTAACTACGGAACATTTGATTTTAATACTCCTAATTTTTATTTAAAATTTGCAAATGGTAACCTAAAATATATTCTCTCAGATGCTACTTTTAAACGGTTTATGAATAGTTACTTTCGGGATGAAAGAAGTATTTGGGAACAGGATTTAAATTTAAATCAAAGCGAAAAACAGGCTCTTTTTGATGCTATTATTGTAAATCTTCAACCTGAACATAGGTATTATCGGTATGATTTTTTCTTTGATAATTGTGCGACCAGAATTCGGGATATTGTTTACCGAAATATAGATGGGGAAATTGCTTATACCGATACAACCAATCAAACTTTACCATTCCGATATTTTATTCATGAATATGAAAAAAACAAACCTTGGGTCAAAGATGGTTTAGACATTATTTTGGGAAGAGGGACTGATAACATTGCAAATGTGTATAATCAAATGTTTCTACCTGATTATCTTATGATTTACTTTGGAAAAGCCGTAATTCGTAATGAAGGAGTGAAGGATAGAAACCTGATAAGAGAGTCGCGACAATTGCTTAATTTCGAGAAAGGAACTTCTAAATCTATTTTCTTAACTCCACTTGTTGTATTCTGGATTCTATTTGGCGCTGGGTTAGTACTTACAACATGGGAAATCAAAAGGCATAAAAAACCTGTTATGACCGTTAATAGAATATTGTTTCTTGCTGTAGGATTGGTTGCTATTTTAATCGTTTTCTTATGGTTTTTTACTCGTCATTCTGTTACCGGAGATAATTATAATATATTGTGGAGCAACCCATTATTCATACTACTAGCTCTATTACCAAAGAAACTATTTCGCACTAAAGCATTACGCATTATTATAGGGATTATTATTATAGGAATATTATTATTCACTATTGGTTGGGTATTTATTCCTCAACACATTCCAGCAATGATTTTCCCATTGGTTTTGTTACTTTTAGTTCGACTTACTTCGTTATATTACTACATTAACAAGTAGATAACAAACCTTTTTATAGCAAAGCTGTTTTCATATAAAACCATCTATATGAAAGTAGCTTTTTTTATTGGATTTCTATTCTTATTCATTGTCAAACAATCATTCTCTCAACAGATTGAAAGTATAAATTCTGAACAATTACTTGCTTCTATCAATAACAATTCCGACACGTTATATATTGTAAACTTTTGGGCAACATGGTGCGCTCCGTGTGTTGAAGAACTACCTATCTTTAATTCAGAGTATTTTCCAAAAGAGAATCAACCGTTAAAAATTATTCTGGTAAGTCTCGACTTTAAAACTCAAATAGAAAGCAAGTTAAAACCATTTATCTCCAACAAAAGCATTCAGGAAAAGGTTGTATGGTTAAATGAATCAAATCCAAATAATTGGGTTAATAAAATTGACTCAAATTGGTCAGGAGCTATTCCGGCTACCAAATTATACTACAAAAAAGACCAAATTTTTCACGAAGGCGAATTAACACAAAGTAAATTAAACAATTTAATAGAAACACTTAAACAATAAAACTATGAAATCTTTATTTGTTAGTCTTTTACTATCTACATTAACCCTTACATCTTACGCTCAAGTTAAGATAGGAGATAAAGCTCCGAATTTTCAACTTCTAAATACTGATGGGAATATAATTGCATTATCTGATTTTTCTAATCAAGAGGGTGTTATACTAGTCTTTACTTGTAATCATTGCCCTTATGCAAAATTATACGAACAACGTATAATTAATTTAAATAAGAAATATAAACCACTAAATTACCCGGTTATTGCCATAAACCCTAATGATTCTGTAGCTTACGAAGTTGATGGCTATTCACATATGGTTGAAAAGAACTACGCCTTCCCTTATTTACTTGATAATAAAGGAATATATCTACAATATGGAGCAACTAAAACACCTCATGTATTTCTTTTAAAGAATGAAGACAAGGCATTTAAAATT
The DNA here is from genome assembly GCF_963668385.1 of uncultured Carboxylicivirga sp. Taxonomy (GTDB): domain Bacteria; phylum Bacteroidota; class Bacteroidia; order Bacteroidales; family Marinilabiliaceae; genus Carboxylicivirga. The sequence continues at coordinate 4,486,259 of NZ_OY764327.1, read as the reverse complement.
GCTTATATTGGTGCTATTGATGACAATTACCAAGAACCTGAGAAAGTAAAAGACAAGTATCTTGAAATGGCTATTGACGCAATAAACCAAGGAAAGACACCAAAGTACACTACAACAAAAGCAATTGGTTGTAGTATTAAACCATTCAAATAAGATGCATGTTAAGTAAATTTAAGTATAATTCTTTCCAAAACGTTCAAAAACTACTATTTTTGCAATAATGTGTAGAATTGTATTTTAAATGAGATTATTACTGAAAACATCCATAGCAGTAGTAGTCGGAACATTTTTATGGGGGAGTGCTACTATTTTTTACCCAATGACAGACTCATTTGGTAGTGATTTCACACCCCCAAAAAATAAAGCTACTTCGTTTCATCTTAACAACTTTTATTCTGATAATGAGGATTTTGCATACATCGAAAAGCAAATAAATCGGTTTATGCATCGCGAACATATTGTTGGTGCTTCCGTTGCTATTGCTAAAAACGGAGAATTAGTTTACGCCAAAGGATTTGGTTATGCCGACAAAGAAGCTCGTGATGCGGTAGAACCATATAATTTATTTAGAATTGCCAGTGTATCTAAGCTTATTACCGCAATAGGTATTATGAAACTGCATGAATTAGGTCAAATTAGTTTAGATGATAAAGTATTTGGTCCGAATGGTATTTTAAATGACTCTATTTATCTTCATTATAAAGATAAAAGAGTAGAAGATATTTCTGTAAGACATTTATTAGAGCACAGTGGTGGATGGACAACTCGTTGGGGCGATCAAATGTTTATGCCTACAACCATAGCTCATAATTTGCATAAAGAACTACCTATTAATGAATCAGATATAATTCGGTTTGTACTTGCTAAAAGACTTCACTTTACACCAGGAGAATCATCTTATTACTCAAATTTAGGTTTTATGATTCTTGGTCAGGTAATTGAAAAAACTTCTGGTATTGATTATGAAAAATTCATACAAACAAATGTATTATACCCATTAGGTATATATGATATGCAACTTGGTGGAAGTCATCGTAATGAAAGAGCTGAATCAGAAGTTATTTATTACGAGCCTGAACAGACATTTTATGTTGATGATTATACAGGAAATGGAGATCAAGTTTTGCGTACTTATGGAGGTAACGACATGCATACACTTGGTGCTGCGGGTGGTTGGATTGCTTCATCTACTGATTTGATGAAGCTAATGCTATCTGTTGATGGATTCAATACTTATCCCAATATGTTAAATACAAAAAGTATTAAAACGATGACTACACCAAGTCATTTGGGATATAGTCCATTAGGATGGAGACGAATAACTTCCAATTCATGGGTACGTACAGGTACACTTGCAGGAACATCGGCTTTATTAGTTCGTAGAGATGATGGAATTTCATACGTATTTCTATCTAACACCGGCAACTGGAAAGGTCCCGCTTTAGCTTCAGATATTAAGCGTGTTATGGAACGAGGAATTTCTAAAATTAAAGAATGGCCTAATCAGAACTTATTTGAGTTAGATCATACTTGGGCTTCTAATAAAAAACGTCCACAGGTTATATATTAAAATATACCTCAAAACATTAATCCTTTAATATTAAAAATTACCAACAACTATTAAGCTGCTTGATTTTATCGAATTCTAAAAGGATTAGTTATTGTTAAATATTAAAATTGTTTTAGCCATTAATAACAAAAATAAATACTCAATCTAAACTTATTTGAGTTAGGTCATACACATACTTCTAATAAAAATCGACCTATGGTTGATTTTTAAAGTGTATCTAAATATCTTATTCTTAAATATTGAAATTTACCGATATCAACTAATAAGTTGTTTAATTTCTTAAATATTGAAATTTACCGATATCAACTAATAAGTTGTTTAATTTGTCGAATTTTTAGATTATATGTTATTGTTAAGTTAAATGAACTAATTAGATTCTTTCATTTAAATAACGCGTTCGTGTCCTATATTTGATATTATGTTATTTTTATTTATTAAAATTGCTCCTGTTACGAATTGCAATTAATGCAATTAACAGGAATGAAAAAGATTGAATTACGGACATATAGTAAAACAATTGACGAGAATTATCTTGTAAAACTTGGAAACGGTTTTGAGTTCGAGTTTAAGCAAGAAAAGCAAGCTATTTCATTCCTAAGAAAAACCTCAAAGTTTCTTACTGAACAATTAGCCTTTATAAATCATGTCTATACAAATGTATTTGTAACGTATAGACAAAATTATCTTCTCTTTTCTCCAAGTGCTAATAGTAAGCAAGCTCCAATATTTAAAGCAGAAAGAAATTTGAATGAATTATTCATTGGTGTTTCTGATTCTCTTAATAAGTCTGTATGGATGTCACCCTCTCAAAATGGTAATTATATTGTTTTCTCTGCCTTTTATTATTGTATAAACAGCTTGCGTAATGCCTGTTATGAGTTAAATGTATTAGTGGAAAGAAAAAATTTAACTGCTTTGAAATATGAGCTAACTAATTATCAAAATGAAATAAATCTAATAGAACGTGGTCTAAATGAATTTGAACAATTGAAAGCAATTCGATCTACAGATCGAGCCCGTTTTATGGATATAACCAATATATCAATGTCTAAAGTTGTTTAATTATGGTTCATGATTTAAAAATTTATCCAATGTACTATCAAGCTGTTAAGCTTGGTGTTAAAAAGTTTGAAGTTCGTTATGATGATCGTGGTTATAAAGTTGGTGATACCTTGATGTTAAGGGAATTTGGTATTGAAGGTTATACAGGTCAATTTGTTGAAGTCCGTGTTACATTCATTCTTAGAGATACGGAGATGTTGTCTCATAGATATTGTGTTTTGTCAATTGATTTGTTAAATGACTAATAAAAGAGTAAAGAGTATGAAAAAGATAAATATAATGGAGTTGTATTTTAGGATATTAACAGTAAAAGCGAAATTGAATTCGTACTATTTTGATAATGATATTAATAATATACCTGTCTACGAAAAAAGGCTTTTAAATCTTGAAAAATTAATGTGTCATACTGGTCAATTTGTAACACTTAGAACAGAATTGAAAAATCCTGAAAAATACTACGCATTGGCAAAATAAAAAGGGGTTTTACACCCCTTTTTGGTTGGCTTGTCAATACTCCCAGAAGTCAAAAATTAGCATATAACACAAAGAAAATGATTGATTTATCTCCTATAATTCTTACAAATGGCATGGTTAAATATCCATGTTTGAGTATATCCCCCACACGCATAACTGCTTACATGACTTATGAAGGTCATGCACACCCATTGAAAGGAAAGAAACCAGAAGCCCCGAACAAAGAACAGGGTTTTATATCTAAAAAAGGTGCTACTGCTCTGGAGCGTGCGGTTTATTGGTTTTTATACTCGGTTGACCCTGCTATAGTTAATTATGGGAAGAATAAAAACAAAGTAACCTTTCTTACTCTGACTTTGCCATCAGAACAGGTGCATAGTGATAAGGAAATTAAAAAGGTTCTTTTAAATCAAATGTTAACTGAATTAAGAAACGTTTATGATGTTGAAAAATTCATTTGGAAAGCAGAAAAACAATTCAACGGTAATTTACATTTTCATTTGTTACTAGATCGTTTTATACCTGCTTTAGAAATTAGAGAACGCTGGAATCGTATTTGTAATAAGTTGGGTTATACTTATGAATATCATAAAAAAATGTCTGCTTTGGATTGGTCGGGCTATTGGGAATTAAGAAAAAAGGAGTTTAAACCAAAGTTTGAGAGTGAAAAAGTTTTTCGTTCTCGTATAAAAAAGGCTTTTAGATATGGTCAGTTAACTAACTGGATGCAGCCTAATACAACAGATATTGAGAATCTTAAAAAGGTTAATAATGTTGGTGCTTATATAGCAAAGTACATGAGTAAAGAACACAAAGCAAAGAATGTGGATAAATCAATGTTGGCTGTAGATGGGCGTATATGGTTCTCTTCTCAGGCAGTGTCTAAAATGAAAAATCTAATAATTGAGATACCAGACGAAAACGAATATAGTGATGAATTTATTGAGATGATTTCAATGTATAGTACAAAGAATAAAGTATTTGAATCTGATAATGTGATCTCACTTGGTGTGCCTATTGATCAGCTACGATATAAAGGATTCAAAAAAATTCCTACTGAATTTGATCAACATTGTAAAGATATATTTACACGTGAAAAAAATATTGAATCGTTTGAAAATGAGCAATTAAATAAAATTACTGAAGTAGAAACACAACCAGAAAAAGAAGAAATAATAAAGCCAGGCTTTCAACAATTAAATCTAAACATATGAAAACACACTTTTTAAATAAGATAGATTTTAATGAAAATAAATTAAGGTTTTTAGCTGCGACTGGTTTAGACTTTGAATCTGCCACTTTGAGTTATTATACTGATTCACGGAATAGAAATAAATTAAAATTGGATATGTCCTTTTACTTTTTCGGTTCGTTTTGGATAAAAACTGATTCTCTAATAGTTACACGAATAGATTTTGAAAGTAATATGATTGATTTTTCTTTATATGCTGGAATTGATCAATATATCAACGATTTATCATCAAAAATCTATCAACTAAACCAATAAACTAAGCTAGAAAAAGCGTGCTTTGCCGCTTTTCGGGTGTAAATCATTAAAAATATGGAACTTACAAGACAAGATATAGCAGATTTTTATGGGTGCTCCACTCCTACGGCTTCTCACCGTATTACAGAAATTAAGAATTATTTAAATATAAAACGAAAAGGACGTATTTTAATTAATCATTTAGCTAAATATGAGGGCTTAACAGTTCAAGAATGTAAATATGCAATTGATTTAATGAAAAGCCCTAAAAACGTCTAAAAAACGATAAAAATAGAAAGTAAAGTAAAGTTATGTAAAAGCGCCCTCTTTGGGTGCTTTTTTTTTGAAGTCGATTTCAAATTAAAAATTAAAAGATCGACTAATGAAAATTGAAACAATTAGCGGTAGACAAGACCGCAAAGTCAGAATTTACAAACCAGTATCAGAGGTTTTGATTACTAAAAATGGTAATTGGAATGGTGAAAAGGTGGAAATTTCTCGTGTGTCAGGTACTAAAGGAACTCATGAACAGGTTTCGCCCCGTATGTTGGTTGAAAAACTTTTCGAAGTAGCTTCTCAGGGTGAGGGATTATTCATTGACAAAAACACGGGTAGTCGTGGTATTATTGCGATTGGTATGGACGGCGCTGCCGCTTTATCAGATCAACGATATTTAGAGATTGATCTTTCTTCTCTGGATTCTGCGAAATCTTATGAGGTGTATGGAATGGAAGACGGTGAGATAGTTGAGCGTGTTATCGTTTATCATCCTATCACAATCAATAGTGATGAGACTTTAAAAGAGTATGGTGTAGTTGACAAAGAACTTGCTGCTTTTCCACTTACCGACCTTGTAAAAGTTGAGTTAATCAAAACTAACGGTCAATCTGTAACCTATACTCCTGCTGAATTAATGGCAAAAATGGAGAAGGAAAATGATTTGTGTGCCGTGCAAGATACCGGAGCTGGTGAACTTGCTTTTTATGGTTATAAAACACTGGCTTTAGTTGCTATTGCTGATGTTGAAACCGTGAAGATTGAAAAAACGGCCGGTAACTCATATGAATTAATCTTTATAGATCAGGCCTAAAAGCCTGATTTATTATAAATTAGAAAGGAGTTTACAAATGGGATTCTTTAAAAAAATAGGAAAAGCAATAGGTAAAGCCGCTAAAGGTGTTGGCCGATTTGCTGGGAAAGTTGCTTCAACTGGTGTGGGTAAAACGGTTTTAAGTCTTGCGGCTACTGCTGTAGCTGGTCCGATTGCTGGCGCTGGTGTTGCTGCATTAACAAAGGCTATTGGTAAGACAAAAGCTGGAGAGATGGTTTCTAAAGTTGTTTCTGATGGTGTAGTAAAAGTTGACAAAGTTGTTACCACATTGAAAAAGAATGGTATTGAACCAAGTGAAGCAATGTTAGACCAAGTTGTAACAGGTGTTAAAGCTGCTGCCGAGGGTATTAGCGAAAAACCTGTCAGTACAACGGGTACGGCTAAACAAGCTTTAAGTGCTCCGTCATTTCAAACAATGAGCTTTAAGGCTTCCAGTAAAAGCAGTGATTCGGGCAATGTTGCTAAAAGTAACTTTATGGATAAAGTTAAGGCATACTGGTCAAAGTTCGTTGCATGGTTGCAACGTGACTGGAAAAAGATTTTGCTTTTTGTGGTTCTTCCTCTTGGTGCGTTGTATGCACTATATGTGATTTTTAAACCTAAGTCAAACCGTAGAAAAAGAAGACGCTAATCATGGCACAACCATATCAATATAATGGGTTTCCAAATGGATTTGGATATCCTCAACCGTATAACGGTCAATCATACGTGGCTAATAATTTTAGACCACAATATCATAACTCAAGGCCTCGCAAAAAATCGGGTTGTAAATACAATCCAAATGCAAAAAACGGTGCTGAAGTTATGACAGGATGGAATAAAAGCCGTAAAGGTTTTATGTCTTTCATTGCTTCACCGCATAAGACGAAAAGTAAAATTAAACATCCTAACGGTGGTAACACTGAACTTTGGATGGTTAAAATTACTATGGGTATTCAAGAGGTTTGGCATACAGGATTTTTTAATCCTACTACTAAAAAGTTGACTATTCCAGCTTTAACAATGGTTGCCAATCCGAACGCGGCTAACGGTGGTTATTTTGGAACTTATTTAAAACGTCGTTAGTATGAAGTGGCTAAAAAATGTTGTCAATGTTCTTGATAAAATCAAGGTAATTACAAAGATAGTTCGCGCAATTGATGCTGCTATAGATGCGGCAAAAGCGGTTCTTGAAGCAAACGAGAATACCAATGAAAAAGATTAATAAAATCTTGCTTTGGGTGATTGCAATAATCATCCTTTGCGCTATACCATTTATTATTATGGCAGTTGTAAGAAGAAAGAAAGTACAAGAGGTTACGCCAAACTTTGGTAGTGATCAGACAAGAGGTGTGAAAAATAATAATCCTTTAAACCTACGTCAAACCAATATTGATTGGAAACATGAAAGCTCTAAAGATTTAGATCCAGAGTTTGAGGAATTCGATTCAATGATGTGGGGTTTACGTGCTGGGCTTCGTAATATGCGAACTTGGTTTAATCGTGGTAATCAAACAATTGAAAAGTTAATATCTGTTTGGGCTCCTGAGACGGAAAATAATACGGAAGATTACATTGATTATGTAGCTGGGAAAACGGGCATACCTCGTGAAGCTGTTTTTGAGTGGCAAAAAGATGTAATTTATTCCATTGCAAAAGCTATGTGTAAGATTGAAAGTCAATTTGATTTAGACTATGAGCTGTATGAGGAAGCGTGGAAAAACATTTAATCAATTGATAAAAAAATGGTGGTGGGTGCTTTTGCTCCCATTGCTGTTTTTTGTTCCATTTAAGAAATGGATAACCAAAATAAGCGGTTTTAGTGATGTAGATGTGTATAAATCTATTAGTGATATTTTGTATTCGTCTATGCAAAACTGGGGAACTGATGAAAAAGCGATGTTTAATGCTTTGGATAATTTAGATGGTTTTGAACTTGTTAAGGTCTATAAAGCTTTTGGGAATAAGTCCTATGCTTTTGGTGGTGCTTCATTTGCTATGAATTCACTGGATTTATTTGGTTGGTTTTCTAAAGAATTAAGCGGTAAAGACCTTATAAAAATGAGAAATATATGGAATAAGTCAGGACTTAATATCACGTTTTGATTTCCATTTCATATAACGAATACCTAATCTAAAACCAATAAATAAAGGAATTACACTAAGGATTAAAAATGTTCTTATTAAACCTATTTCAGTTCCTTCTATGGTTTGGGTTTGTAGTAAAATTGATAGTAACATGTTAAGATTATTAATAAGTAAAACATTTGTGTTTATGTCCGAGTGGCTCGGATATGTCACAATAATAAGCAAAATAAGTGATGAAACAATTATTCAAGCCATTGCAGAATTTAAAAATCTGCTTGTTGTTGTTGTTGTTCGTGTCGTTTGGGCTGGGCTTGAATGGCTGTACAAAAGAATATTTAAAACCAAAAAAAAGTGAAGATATGCAATTAGAATTTTCAACCTTAGATAAGAATGAGTTTAAGGATATCGCTATGGATTTTTTAAATAGTGATCGTGTTTCTGTTGAAACTGAAGTAATAGAAATGAGCGATGTTACTCAACGTGCTAAAGAAGACGGTGTTTTATACATGTGTCGCTTAGGACATTTAAAAGATTGGGCTGGTTCGGGTAAATTAAATTTTAAATTTAATGGTATAATTGTTAAACAGGTGACCCCTAATAATTCTAATACTGATTTAGGATTCATTCTGTTTGAAGAGTTTGTAAACTATGAAGATGGCGATCCTGATAGTGCATTGTTTGATGGTGTTATGGTATGTTGGCGAGCTCAAAGATATTAAAGGAAAAATGTTATATTTATTTGTTCTATAAGGACATTAAGATTAATAAATTTTTCGACTTAAAAGGAGATTGTACAACGGTGCAACCTCCTTTTTTTTTTGTGTTATTAAGATGAAGTTATATTATAACAATTTAATTTATAATTGATCTAAATAGATTGTTTAAGATTAGTGTTCATCTGCTTTTCATTCCAACTCTTGTAAAGATTGGAACGTTGATAAATGGGGCTTGTAGATAGAAAAATGTCTAATCTTTGATATTATGTTATTTACATGTGTTGAAATTTCATACTTATATAACTGACTGCTAATATGAATTTAGAAGTATTTGTAATTAGTATTGGTGTTACAGGAATAAGTATAATAAAGCAATAGTATTATAACTAATTTAATACAAAAAAAGCCAGACGTTTAAGTCTGGCTTTTATATTCTATCAATATCATTGAGTACTATTGTCCTAAAGCTTCTAATTTAGCTTTAACTTCATTGTATTTATCCATATCTTCGAAACGGTAATATAAACCTTTTAACGTTTCTAATACAGCTGCTTCGTCAGGTCTTACTTCAAGAGCTTTTTCCATGTATGGTAACGCTTGCTTCCAGTAACCGTTAGCTATTTCCATTGCTGCATTAAATTCTTTGGTAGTTGTTTTATCATTCGCAACATTTTGTTGCTCAACACCTTTATTATAATAAACAACACCTAAGTTATACAATGAATTAAAGTTACTTGGATCAATCTCTAAACACTTATTGTAATCAGCAATAGCTTTTTCCTGATCGATTTTTTCGTATAAAACACCTCGTGCATAATAGAAAACTGCATTATTAGGATCACCTGCGATTGCTTTATTCAAATACTCTAAAGCCTCTTCATTTTGTTGGCTATCAAGATAAAATTGAATCAAATTTGTTAAGATACGATCATCTTCAGGATAAGTCTCAAAACCTTTTTTAAGATTTTCACCAATTTTTAATGAATCACCAGTTGTTTGAAAAACTTGATTTAATAATAATACAGCATCACCACCACCATATTTTAAATCAATAGCCTGATCAAAATACTTTTCTGACTTGGCCCAATCTTTAGCATTATAAGCTGCTAAAGCACAGTTGTATACAATAGCTGTATCAACTGCAGTTTCTTCCATAATTGGAAGTTGACCTACTTTTAGTACACTTTCAAAAGAAAATAATGCAGCTTCGAAATTTTCAGTGTTAAAACCATCAATACCTGCATTAGTCAAATCAGGCTTAAACATAGTTAAGGCTAATTTTATTTCTTTTTCGAATTTACCAATACCTTTTCCTTTAGCATCACCTTTTTGGTCTAATTCAATAGCTTTTTGGTAGAAGCCAAAGGCTTTTTTCATATCCTCGATATCTTTACTAGACTTATATTGCTCAGTATAAACTTTAGCTGCTACAATATAAGTTTTTGGCCAATCGATTGATTTTTCGTGCTGTAATGCTAGATCTATTGCTTCTTTAGCCTTATCTAGATTATTTGTTGTTAGAAACTGACTTGCTGCAGCTACTTTTCCCTTCTGAGCAAAAGCAGAAGTCATACCTAATACTAACAATGTTAATAGCGCGACTTTTTTCATTTCAAAAAGTTTTAGTTTATTGTCTATAATAGTAATTGTAATTTTCTTTATTCGTTTGCCTCTTGGTTTTCTGTAGTATCAACATCAGGAGTTTCTCCTTCGATATTATCTACATCTTCCATTTTGGCATCTTCTAATTCTTCAGCATTTACTTTAGCTACAGATGCTATTTCGTCCTGCTTTTTAGATAGATTTATTAAGCGTACACCTTGAGTAGCTCTTCCGGTAACTCTCATTCCTTTAACCGACAAACGAATTGCAATACCTGAACGATTGATAATCATCAAATCATTTTCGTCTGTTACGTTTTTAATGGTAATAAGTTCTCCCGTTTTTTCCGTAATTTTCATGGCTTTCACACCTTTTCCACCACGGTTAGTTACTCGGTATTCTTCAGTTTTGGAACGTTTTCCAAAACCTTTTTCAGAAACAACCAGGATATCCTCTGTTTCCATATCTTCAACACATATCATGCCAACTACCTCGTCACTCTCCGAGCCCAGTGTTATTCCACGTACTCCGGCTCCTGTACGTCCAATACATCTTACCTGAGTTTCGTTAAATCGAATAGCTCTACCGGAGCGAGATGCCATTAATATTTCAGTAGTTCCTGATGTTAATCTGGCTTGTAATAATTCGTCATTTTCTTTAATGGTAATTGCATTAACACCATTAATACGCGGACGAGAATAATCTTTCAGCAAAGACTTTTTGACGATACCTTTTTTAGTACCCATGATGATATAATGAGAGTTTACATACTCTTCATCATTCAATTTCATCACTTTAATAAAAGCTTTTACTTTATCATCCGGATCAATATTTAATAGGTTTTGAATAGCTCTACCTTTCGATGCTTTTGTTCCTTCAGGAATCTCATACACTTTCAACCAGAAGCATCTACCTTTTTTGGTAAAGAACATCATGGTATTGTGCATCGAAGCAGGGTAAATATATTCAATAAAATCTTCGTCACGTGTGGTTGAACCTTTAGAACCCACTCCTCCTCTATGTTGAGTTTTAAATTCAGCCAATGGAGTACGTTTAATGTATCCCAAATGCGAAATAGTAATAATCATTTCGTCATCGGCATAGAAATCTTCAGGATTGAATTCTTCAGAACTATATACTATTTCAGTGCGACGATCATCACCATACTTCGCCACTACTTCTTCTAATTCTTCTTTAATAATATCCATTCTCATTTGATAATTCTCAAGAATTTCTTTCAAATGAGCAATTTCTTTCATCAACTCCTCATATTCAGCTCTTAACTTATCTTGTTCAAGACCTGTTAACTGACGCAAACGCATCTCAACAATTGCTCGAGCTTGAATATCGGTTAACTCAAATCTTGCAATTAAGTTCTCACGAGCTTCATCTGGAGTTTGAGCTGCACGAATAATTTTGATTACTTCGTCAATATTATCGCTGGCAATAATTAATCCTTCAAGAATGTGAGCTCGTTTTTCGGCTTGATCTAATAAATATTGCGTACGACGAGTAACTACATCATGACGATGCTCAACAAAAGCCTGAATTAGTCCTTTTAAATTTAATAATTGAGGACGTCCATTAACCAATGCGATATTATTTACACCAAACGAAGATTGAAGTGCGGTATACTTATATAAGTGGTTTAATACCACATTTGCTATTGCATCTTTTTTTAGATCGATAACAATGCGCATTCCTTGACGGTCAGACTCATCGTTAACATTTGAGATACCTTCAATTTTTTTATCATTAACAAGATCAGCAATTTTCATAATTAGCTCTGCCTTGTTAACCATATATGGTATTTCGGTGATAATTATTTTATCACGTCCATTACTCTCGGTTTCAATCTCGGATTTAGCACGAATAACAATACGCCCTTTACCTGTATGATATGCATCTTTAACTCCTTGATAACCATAAATAGTACCTCCAGTAGGGAAATCAGGAGCTTTTATAATATCAATTAATTCATCAATTTCTATATCATTATTATTAATATAGGCTATTGTTGCTTTAATTGTATCGGTTAAATTATGAGGAGGCATATTTGTTGCCATACCTACAGCAATACCTGATGCTCCGTTTACCAAAAGGTTAGGAATACGGGTTGGTAAAACAGTTGGTTCCTTAATGGTATCATCAAAGTTCAATTGAAAATCAACAGTGTTTTTTTCAATATCAACCAACATTTCTTCAGCCAAACGATTTAAGCGAGCCTCGGTATAACGCATTGCGGCAGGACTGTCACCATCAACAGATCCAAAGTTTCCTTGTCCGTCAACCAAAGGGTATCGTAAAGACCATTCCTGAGCCATACGTACCATTGCAAAATAAACCGATGAATCGCCATGAGGGTGAAACTTACCAAGCACCTCTCCCACAATTCTGGCAGACTTTTTATAAGGTTTGTTTGAGGCAACACCAAGTTCGCTCATTCCAAATAAAACACGACGATGAACGGGTTTCATACCATCGCGAACATCAGGCAGAGCACGAGAAACAATCACCGACATTGAATAATCAATGTAGGCCGATTTCATCTCTTCCTCAATGTTTATTTTTATTATTCTTTCTCCTTCAGTCATTTATAATTAACTTTTTTAATAGACTTCGACATTAAAAAATGGCTTTTTAGGGCCATTTTTTGAACGGACTAATTTAAGTTTTTTTATCAAGACCAAAAAACTAAAAAACCTACATTTTACTAACAATTGATTAGTAATGCGAATCAATTGTTCAAATTGTTTTTATATAATAGTTCAACCCTATTTCGGGGTTGTATCATTAGTCAAATAGTCACCCCGCGCTCCGCACGAGGCTATTATTGTTAATGTCTTTCGGACATTTTCAAATCCTGAAGGGATTTAATATGAATAGCCGCGGGTGGAACCCGTGGAATATGAACATATTATATAGGAACTCCAAAGTGGGTTCAACTGTTGATTCGCATTAGTATAGGAGCTTTAAATGATTTATGTTATTTTTGATCATTAAATAGAAATGTGTAAATTCAATTCTTCAATGTAAACAACACTGCGTATAGGTTGTTATTAAGAACAGATAATACTTAAACAATATATGGACTTAAACTTTTCGCCACGTATTAAAGACGTAATCGCATATAGTAAAGAAGAGGCTGAAAGATTGGGAAACCATTTTATTTCGCCTGAGCATCTTATGTTGGGTATACTTCGTGAAGGTCAAGGCGTTGCCATTGAACTTTTAGAAGAGCTTAATGCTGATACCACACGAATTAGAAAAGGTATTGAGAAGCATTTGATGGGCGAAGATCCTATTCAAACCGATCATTTACCTTTGCTAAAATCAACTGAGAGAGTGCTGAAATTAGTTCATCTAGAAGCCAGGGCGCTAAAAAGCGATAAAATTAACACTGGACATTTATTAATCGCTCTTTTAAAAGAAAAGAGCAGTGTAATTTGGGAAATTATGGCTGAAGAAAATATTCACTATCAAAAAATTAAAGAAATGCTGGAAAACCAAAAACCACAAGCTAAAGCTGATTATCCGGAAGACGATGATCAGGAGAGCTCTTTTTCCGGCTCTGGATCAGGAAGTGAAGCCTCAAAATCTACTTCAAAAAGCAACTCTGACACACCTGTGTTAGATAATTTTGGAATTGATATTACAAAAGCTGCTGAAGAAGGACGTCTAGACCCTATTGTTGGACGCGAAAAAGAAATAGAACGCTTAGCTCAGATTTTGAGCCGTAGAAAAAAGAATAACCCTATTTTAATTGGAGAACCTGGTGTTGGTAAATCTGCCATTGCCGAAGGTTTAGCCCTAAGAATAAACGAGAAAAAAGTGTCGCGTGTTTTGTTTGACAAACGCGTTGTTACATTAGATTTAGCTTCCATTGTTGCAGGAACTAAGTATAGAGGACAGTTTGAAGAACGCATGAAAGCGATATTAAATGAATTGAGTCGCAATCCAAACGTTATTCTATTTATAGATGAAATACATACCATTGTTGGAGCTGGAGGAGCTACTGGTTCGTTAGATGCTGCTAATATGCTCAAACCAGCACTCGCTCGCGGAGAGATTCAATGTATTGGTGCGACAACTTTAGACGAATATCGTCAACATATAGAAAAAGATGGAGCTTTAGAACGTCGGTTCCAAAAAGTAATGGTTGAACCTACTAGCATTGACGAAACGGTTGAAATTCTTAATAATATCAAAGAAAAGTACGAAGATCACCACAATGTTATTTATCAACCTGAAGCCATTGAAGCTTGTGTTAAATTAACTGAGCGTTACATTTCTGATCGCCATTTGCCAGATAAAGCAATTGATGCATTAGATGAAGCTGGATCTAGAGTTCATATTTCGAATATTGTTGTTCCCGAAACCATTTTAAAGATTGAGGAACAAATTGAAGAGATAAAAGATAACAAAATCAAAGCCGTTAAAGCTCAGAATTTTGAACTAGCTGCCAGTTTCCGTGATAAGGAAAAGAGTCTACAAGACGAGCTTGAAGAGGCTAAAGATAAATGGGAAGAAGAGCTGATGCAACATCGCGAAATTGTTGACGAAGAGAAGGTTGCCGAAGTTGTTGCCATGATGACAGGTATACCTGTTCAACGAGTAGCGCAAGCCGAAGGATTCCGTTTATTAAAAATGGGCAAAGAACTTAACGGTAGTGTTATTGGTCAGGATGACGCAATTGTAAAAATTGTGAAGGCTATCCAACGAAATCGTGCTGGTTTAAAAGATCCTAACCGTCCTATAGGCTCATTTGTTTTCTTAGGTCCTACAGGTGTCGGAAAAACACACTTAGCTAAGGTGTTGGCCAAATATTTATTTGATACAACAGATGCGCTGATTCGTATTGATATGAGTGAATATATGGAAAAATTCTCTGTATCACGCTTGGTTGGAGCTCCTCCGGGATATGTTGGCTACGAAGAAGGTGGTCAATTAACAGAAAAAGTACGTCGACGTCCTTATGCTGTTGTTCTTTTGGATGAGATTGAAAAAGCTCACCCAGATGTGTTCAACCTACTTTTACAAGTAATGGACGAAGGTAGATTAACTGATAGTTTGGGGCGTAAGGTTGACTTCAAGAATACTATTATCATTATGACTTCCAATATTGGATCGCGCGAGTTGAAAGATTTCGGACGAGGAGTTGGTTTTACTCCAGGTGGTAAACAAACAGATTCTGATCATGCGAAAGGAGTTATCGGAAAAGCATTGAAAAAAGCTTTTGCACCTGAATTTATCAATCGCATTGATGATGTGATCACGTTTAATAACCTAAGTAAAGAGGATATACATAAAATTATTGACATTGAATTAAAAGGTCTGTACAGTCGTGTTGAATCCTTAGGTTACAAATTGGAATTAACTAATGAAGCCAAAGATTTTATTGTAACTAAAGGCTACGATGTTCAATACGGTGCACGTCCTCTAAAACGAGCCATTCAAAAGTATCTTGAAGACGAAATGGCTGAAGTAATTATTCAGGCATCAGTATCGGAAGGAGATATTATTAAGGTTGATTATGATACCAAAGAAGAAAAAATAGTGACCGAAATCATTCAACTGAAAAAGGAAAAAGAAGAAAACTAATTCTAATATCAGGTAAAATAAAAGCCGCAGTTTATTTTGGACTGCGGCTTTTTTATGAAATTTACATTATTAATTCAATAGATCTTTCGTCACTTTAAAATCCCCATCATTGTCTGCCGGTTTCATATTTAAAATATAGCACATCAACTCATATATTTGGATATTCTCAAAGGTTTTTGCAGAATAACCATTTTTAAATGCAGGACCCATCGCATAAAATATACCATGCATATCTTTATTAGTTGGATCATAACCGTGTGTTCCTCCAATAGCTACATCAGAAGAATCTGTAACTATACTATATGCACTATCAGCCACAACTACCAGAGATGAAATATTTTCGTGTGTTCCATAGTGTAAGTATTTCGGAACTTCTTCTTTCTGCCAAGCTGTAAGCCCCTCTGTCCTATTTAATTCATAATTAACCTCTTGGATATGTATAGGCTTTACATCGATTAAATAAAACGGATTGCCACCTAAAACATAATTAATCTGAGATGTATCAATCAATTGATCCAATGCAATTTTCTTTTCGTTAGTAATTTCTCCCATTCCATGATCAGATAAAATTATCAAGTTTATAGAATCTTTTATATCTAAAACATTGATTTTATTTACAATATCAGACAAATAGGAATCCAGTTGATGAACTTTGTTTTTAGTAGAATCAGAATTGGGTCCATAATGATGCCCAACTCCATCTGGTTCATCAAAATACAACATACACAAATGTGGTCGTTGTTTATATGGAAGTTGCAACCATGACACCATAGAATCAATACGAGCAGAATAACCTATTTTTGAATCATATTGTTTCCAGATCGAAGGCCTTACTCCTTTCACATCAGCTTCTGATCCAACCCAAAAATAACTAGCTGATTTAATTCCATTCTTTTCGGCAGTTACCCAAATTGGTTCACCTCCATAATACGAACCATCTTGTACTTTTGATCGATCGCGCACCTTGTAGAAATCTTTATGCTTTACTGAATAAAATGAATTAGATACTAATCCATGATGATCAGGATATAAACCGGTTGCAATTGTGTAATGATTTGGAAATGTTTTGCTGGGGAATGATGGTTGCAGAGATACTGCCTTCACTCCTATTTTTTCAATTGAATCTAAAAATGGAGTATCATACAAATCCTGATAATCCCATCGAAATCCATCAAGTGAAATAACAATTAAATAAGGTGTATTTTTCACTTTAGTGCTACCACCCTTACATCCTATTAACAAATAACTTAAGCAACTAATAAAAATGCAAATTCTAATTACGTTCATAATGCAAAAATAATTATCTGTATTATAGATATAAAAAAAGCTGCCCTAAAAAAGGCAGCTTTCTATATATCGCAATACTATTTTTTACTCAGCACTTACATGGCTGTAATAGAAATTATACTTAAGCTCAATTAAATCGCCATAAGAACCTTTTGTTCCAATTACGGTAAGTGTATCGCCCACTTTAAGACCATACTTAGCTACCATACCATTTCTATCATCCCCTGTTGCACCATAAAATGGGGAACAGTAATATACATAAATCTCATCATCACCATCTTGTAGATAAAGTTTACCAGAATTCTCATCCTCAATTGATGAGATCACACCTGTAACCATATAGTAAACATTACTATCATCCTCTTTAGTTAGTACATCTGCAATAGTAGTAGCTGTTACAGAAATAGAACTTTCTAAAACAGCTCCACTTACTTGTGGTGTACCTTTATATTCTGAACGTGTTCCAACAATAACGATATAATCACCTTCTTTAAGATTTTTAGAGGCAAAATCCGGAATTTTATAAACATATGTTTCCCCAGAAAAATCTTTCAAGTATAATTTACCTGAAGTAGCATCGTCTATCTTAGAAATCAAACCAGATAAACGATATTTTGTACTGCCAACTTCTGCATCAAGAAATTCTGCTATGCTAACCTCCTTATATCCATTTTGGATAAGAGATGTTTGCGAAGAGTATTCTTTGTCTCCCTCTTTAGTACGGAATGTAAGAGTCGTTTCACGATCGTCTCCTTCATTAGCTGCAGCTTTGAAAGTCACTACAGAGTTTGTTCCTTCTGATTCAATAGATGAAATTGACAACCATGATTTTGCATCATCAGGAATTTCGACAGAAACACCTTCTCCTTTACAAGTAAGATATGCAATAAATTCACCACCTTCAGCAGGAAGTATATCATTTTCTACCGAATCAACTTTAACTAATGATTTGTTAATTTGCACAACCATTACATTAACCATTTGAGGGTCTCCTTTATAAGAACCTCTAGGTCCTTCAATAGTTACTTCATCTCCAACTTCAAGTCCAAGACTCTCAAAATTCTTTGTACCACCTTTTTCATCAAGAGTACCATAGATGTAAATTTCATCTTTTCCGTCAGACAAATACCAGTTACCATAAAGAGTATTGGTAATGTTAGTACAAACTCCGGTTAAACGAAGTGTTTTACCATCAGGTGCAGCTAGAGCTTCTGCAACAGTCGCTTCTGAAACCTGAGCTAAACCTTGAATAATATTAATTCTTTGAGTTTCTGTACTATCAGTACAATACACAAGAACTTCGGCAGTACGACCATCTAATGTTGATTCAGCCGAGAATGTAAGTTTTGTTTCACCAGCATCGCCTGAAGTCGAAGAAATATTCAACCATTCAACCTGATCTTTTTCAGTGGTAACTTTCGCTAATGTCCAGCTATCATTAGTTGTTAAAGTAATCTCCGATTCACCACCATCTACCGGAAGAGATACATACGACTTCGATACCTGAATTCCATCCAGTTGAGATATTGTATCGTCATCTTCACAACTTGTCATAAAAGCAAGTACAGTGAAGAATATTGGGAATAAATATTTTAATTTCATAATGATCTATACCTTTAAATTAGTTGAAAATATATTTGATACCAATTGATGCATACCAACATTGACCCAATGAATATCCTGAAGTAAATGTTTTAGTATTACCATTAATTGAAGCAGGTGTAGAAAATGTAGCAACTCCATCAGCATCAACACCTTCGTATTTTAGGATACGAGCTTCTGAACCAATTTCTGGATTCAAATATTTAGCCACACCCCATTCTGAGTTAAACAAGTTCATTACATTTTTAACATCAAGGCTAAGTTGTAATTTATGCTTGCTATTACGCACATTAAATGCGAAGTCATGTTTATAACCAAAGTCTACTCGGTTTACCCATGGTGAATATAAACTATATGCTTCAGCATACTCACCCTGATTATCATTCAGATAATCGGTAGCATGTACATAGTCCATAAAACGAGTTTGATCATCTTGAGAAACAAATCGGAAATCACCATTTTCTACTTCAGCATCAGTTGGAATATAAATTGCATCGTAATTATAACCATCACCATTTATATCATTAACTGTCATATAAGAGTAGTTAGCACCACCGCGCCATCCTTCATAAATAAGGCTATAGTGGTTACCACTTTTATCATGAGCTGTAAGTGATGCTACAAGACGATCAGGAGTAGTATATTGAGAATTGTGTAGTTTAATATTATTAGGTCCTTCAACAGTAGGAACATATGTAAATGCTGACTCAGGGTTTGAACCAGGCATACCAGTAAGGTCTTTTGCAACAGTATGTGTATATGCTGCCATTAAGCTGATCCATTTCGCAGGTTGAGCATTAACTGTTACGTTGGCAGACCAACCATAACCTTCACTAGTATTTTCTAAAACAAATGCTTTAGTATCGGTACGATATCCTGCTGGATAAATAGGACGATTGTCAACACCATTGAAACGAGCAAAACCTCCTACATTAGGGATACTCCAGTCAGAAATTGTAACACCATTAATTGTTTTGTTGAAAATTCCTTCTACGGTAGCAGATAATGGGAACGATGTATGGAACGCATAGTCAACAGCAACTGACGATTTCCAAACTTGTGGCATTTTGAAATCTGAAGATACACCAGCAATTGAAGAAGGTCTTGTTCCTTCTGAAGGTGAAATAGTTGTAGGATAACCTAAAGCTGCTAATTTATTATAAAGTGCAGAAATAGTAGCATTTCCATTAGCATCAGTTACTAAACCTCTAGCAAATTCATCCATAGAGAATCCATTGTTTGCAGCATTTCTTGCATTAATCTGTGCTTGGTATTGTACCATACCTCCGTTAGTAGGCATATTAGTAAAGAATACAAGAGGAAGGTTACCCGCAAAAATACCAGTACCACCACGTACTTTTAAACTTTTATCACCAAAGGTATCCCAAACAAAACCTACACGAGGAGAGAAAATAAGATTTGCTTCAGGCCATTTACCTGTATCAATACTACGACCAGAATAATCAATATCTTTGATTGCCTGATTTGTCATTAAATCATCGTTGTTGTATACTAAAGCATCAAGGCGTAATCCAACTGAAACTTTTAATTTATCATTAACGCTCCAATCATCCTGAGCATAAACTCCAAATTTACTACTTCTTACGCGAGCTGCAGGGTCACTTTCTCCGTTGTAACCATAAGTTAAGTTTACAATTTCAGGAGCAGCACCTGTTAAGAAATCATCAAGGCTTGAATAACGATAATAACCTGTACCATTACGCATATAAGCATTATCAGCCATTTTATATTCGTAGGCAACACCACCAAATATTTTATGGTTACCTAAATAATAAGTGATTTCATCTTTAATATTCACAACATCGTTATGAACACCATTATTCCAAGTAAACAATTCGTAACCTAAAGAAAGGTATGCTTGATCGTCTTTCAAAATATCGATGAAAGGAAATGGATCAGAATCAGTACCACGAACATCATCCAATTTTGAGTATGTTGCCAAAAACTGGTTTGATAAATTATCTGACAAGCGACTGTTTAAATCAAAAGAGAACGAGTGAACAAGATTGTCCATCGAATACATAGAGTTAGCATATGACATTGATTCTTGAGACATACGGGCCTCTGACATACGAGTACCTCCATCCATTGAGCTGGCATTTGGAGATCTCCATGAAGTGTTTTTAGTATAGTTATAACGTAAAGCTAAACGATGTTTGTTAGTAATATTCCAATCGATACGACCTAACAATTTAACATTACTTTCGTCTGCAGGAAAATTGGTATATGAACCAGTATTATATCCATATTCGCTTTTTACAAAATCGGATACTCTTTGAAGATCATCTACTGTTGTGCGTGAAATATAATTATCAGGATCTTTAACACCATCTTCTGAAGCTCTCCATCTATTAGCAACAGTAGGAGTTTCTGATTTTTCGGCATTAATAAATACAAATAACTTATTTTTGATGATTGGACCGCCAAACGTCATACCATAAGTAGTGTTGCGATCTTTTTCACGAGCTCCTGCAATTTGTTGTCCATTTACAGCATCACCACGCATGTTTTCATTTCTATGAAAAACATAGGCACTTCCTTTAAAAGTATTTGTTCCAGATTTAGTAATTGCGTTTACACCACCGCCAATAAAGTTGGTTTGACGAACATCATAAGGTGCAATCACAACTTGTAATTCATCAATAGCTTCAATAGATATTGGATTACCTCCACCAGGAAGAGCATCGCTCAAACCAAAGTTATTATTAAAGTTAGCACCATCTACTGTAAAGTTGGCTGTACGACCATCAGCACCAGCGAAGCTCATACCATTACCTCCGTATGGTGAAAGACGAGTAAGATCTGTAACATTACGACTTACTGTTGGCAAATTAACTATCTGGTCGTTTGAAATATTGGTTGCAGCACCTGTTTTCTCAGTAGAAAATTTTGTACGAGTTGCTGTCACCATAATTTCATCCAATGATGTTGTTTCGTCTGAAAGCTCAACATTCATTACATAGTTCTCACCTAAACTTAATGTGATATTGTTTTTTGTATAGTCACCATATCCAATAAATGATACCTGCACAGTATAAGGACCTCCTACACGCATACCGTTAAGGTTAAAGCGTCCTTCTACATTAGTTACTGTACCATAAGTTGTTCCGGAAGGTGTGTGTGTAGCAATTACCGTTGCACCAATAACGGCTCCTTGTGCATCGGTAACACGTCCTCCCATACTGGAGGTAGTTACCTGAGCAGTTGTTTGCAAAATGAAGAATGCCGAGAGCATAATCATAGATGCAAATAATCTAGATACTTTTTTCATGATAGATTAATAATTAGTCATTAAATTAATTAAACGTGTATTATTTATTTTTATAAAATACTTAAAAAGCTTGTAATTCAATTAATTACAAGTTAACATTGGATTTAATCAATTTATGCTGCAAAGGTTAAGTCTTGAACCGAATGGTCGGTTTTCTTAATGTTAAAATTGTGTTAATTAAATTTAAATATCCAGCTAGTATTTTAAAAGAAATTAACAATTAAGCCATATTTATCAACAAATGAGAAATATGGCTCTTTACAATTATCACTCTTAATTCTTTTGCTTTCGTGCAACTCCATCCCAATATAAATCAAAAGCCTCGTCAAACTCTTCTTTAAAGCTTTTGAGAGGCTTAGGTAGCGATAGAAAATAATTAGCCATTGCTCGGGTAAATGCGAAATCAAAATAGGCAATCATATCTGTCTTATAGCCTTTAAGAACACCCATGTTAACTTTCTGCATAATATTTTTCCGAGGCCCTTCTAATGTATCCTCCACCCTTCCAAAATGAACCTTAATATAAGGACTAGTTTCAAAAATATTTATATAATAAAACTTGGTTGGATTGCTGATAAACCATTTGACTATCTTACTGAAAATTCTTTTAGAATCTTCCTTTGCATTTTCTGAAGTAGATGAGTCCACACATTTTTCTTCTATTTCGAACATTAATTGCTTATAAATATCTACAATTAGCTGATCTTTACCTGAAATGTGATGATAAAGGGTACCTTTTGCTATACCAATTCGTTCAATTAACTCATTAACCGAAGCCGTGAATCCTTTTGCTACAAAAAGTTCCATTGCTCCTTGGTATATTTCTACCTTCTTACTCATTAATTATGTTGTGTAAATGCGTTTTGACGGTTCAAAAGTAGTTAATTTTTGTTTCCTCAATATTAAGAAACAAAAAAAACTCTGCTAATTCTAGCAGAGTTTTTATCTATTAAGGTCAGTAAACCTACTCTAATTCCTTCCATACCAATGCACTGGCACCTACAATTGCAGCATCACCAGCATCTAATTCAGATGGTAAAATTTTAATTTTATTCTTAAAAATTGGTAATAAATGATCTTCCATACTTTTAATAGTTGGTTTAAAGATCAAATCCCCCGCTGCAGTTGGCCCTCCAAATAAGAATACAGCTTCAGGACTTAAGTGATGAACCGTATCAGCAATTCCTTGTCCTAAGTAATGACCGGTCAGTTCAAAAACTTCACTTGCAACTTTATCACCTTGTACAGCTGCATCATAAATCATTTTAGAATTTAACTCTTTGAATGATTTATCAGCCAACAAACTATCTGCGGCATTATATTTAGCCAGCAATTCAAAAGCAGTACGTTTCATACCTGGAGCCGAGCAATAAGCTTCTAAGTGTCCTAAAGCACCACATCCACATAGTCTTCCTCCTGCAATTAATGTTGTGTGGCCACATTCACCAGCGAATCCATCAGCACCATATACTAAGTCTCCGTTTACTACTAGGCCTGAACCTACTCCAGTACCCAAGGTAAACATCACGAAGTTTTTCATATCTTTTGCCCCGCCATAAATCATCTCGCCTATAGCAGCAGCATTGGCATCATTGGTTAACGCAACTGCTTTTAAGTCTTCAAATCGCGTTTTTAATAAATCAACCAAAGGCACAATACCCTCGAATGATAAATTAGGCGCATACTCAATAGTACCGTTATAGTAATTCCCATTAGGAGCACCAATACCAATACCTAATACTTCAATATTTTCGTTAATAGCCTTAGCACTATTAATTAATTTGCGGATTGCACCGGACAAATCTTCAATATATTGCTTAATATCACCATGATCTGGTGTTTTGATATTATCTTTTGCCAATACTTTACCATTTTCGTCAACAACTCCAATGGCTGAGTTTGTTCCACCTATATCTACACCTACAGATACTTGTTTCATTGTATTATAGTTTTATGCTTGATTTAAATTGATTATTCTACAGGGATATCTGTATTTACATTTTTACTTCCAATTAACGAATAGTATAACAAGTATGCCAATCCTAAGAAGGGAACCCAATACGATGTCATATATCCTAAACTATCAGCAACTGCATTTTGAACCAATGGAAGGATTCCTCCCCCCACAACCATTGTCATAAAAATACCAGAAGCCGAAGCTGTAAATTTACCTAAACCTTCAACAGCTAAATTAAATATACCACCCCACATTACTGAAGTACACAATCCAATTAACACAAGGTACATGGCACTAATTGGTACATTAGCCATGCCAAATGATAATCCTGTAGCTGAACTTTGAAATACCGGAATAGATACTGTTGAGGCAATTGGCGAAACTATAGCCATAAAAGCTAAGAACATACCAATAGCTGAAGCTGTAATCAGCATAGTTTTACTAGATATATATGCTCCAATGGAAGCTCCAACAAAACGACCAACTAACATTAACAACCAATAAGTAGCCACAACTGTACCTGCTGTTGCAGCATCTAATCCTCCTGCATTGGCATCGGCCAAAAAGAAGTTTAATGTTCCTGGAACACCTACTTCAACACCTACATATACACCAATACCAATGGCACCTAGAATAAAATGGCGGAATGACCAAGCGCTGTATTGTGATTTCTCTTGAACTTCTTCACCAGTATTCATGTGGGGTTCTGGAATATTTACAAATGAAAGTACAATTCCTACCAAAGCAAAAATACCCATAGCTGTAAACATCACAGGGTTTACATCTTTAATAGCAGTATTTTTAGTAACTTCTCCTACTAACACACCAACGAATAACGGAACTGAAGTACCCATTAATGAGTTAAATGTTGCACCTACCTGTAACAGTTGATTTCCTTTTTTACCGCCTCCACCAAGAGTGTTAAG
Source organism: uncultured Carboxylicivirga sp. (assembly GCF_963668385.1). Classification (GTDB taxonomy): domain Bacteria; phylum Bacteroidota; class Bacteroidia; order Bacteroidales; family Marinilabiliaceae; genus Carboxylicivirga. Next base: position 4,461,506 of record NZ_OY764327.1, on the reverse strand, counting down.
CATTGGATTAACTACCACATTTAATATACACATTGAGAAACCTGCAATAAAAGCTCCTAATAGGTATACAATAAAACTTTCGGCAATACCAGACATATATTGTATTGCCACACCTACAAATCCTACTACAATTCCAATTAATGCAGTTTTTTTGCAGCCAATTTTTTCTAATAATTTTCCGGCGGGAATACCCATAAAAAGATATGCAAGGAAATTTGCAAAATTCCCTAACATCCCTAAAAAGTTAGAAGCCTGAAATTGTGATTTTACCACAATACCCATTGGGGCAGCCAAATTTGTAACAAATGATATCATACCAAAAAGTAAAATCATCATTACTATTGGCAAAGCATAATTCTTACGCTGATCCATAATAGTTTTTTTAATACTTATAAAGGTTATTAATTTACCGTGTCCTCTCTCTCAAAACAGACACTAACGTTAACTTTAAATTAAAATGCTTGTATTCAAACGTCGAAAAATACCAAAATGATTTTTAATCTCTTATTATAATGAGTCTAAATAAGCACAATTGTTAATAAATACCATTGTCAGCTACATTAATTTTACCCGATTATGAAACTCCAACTTATTTAAGTACGCTAGTTAGAAATGTATTATCTAATTGATATTCAACATTGATAACTAGTCATCGTTTGCGAATGATAAGTATTTATTCATTAAACTTACGCATTCGTAATACATAATAAAAAAAAGGTAGATACATTAAATACCTACCTACTTCAATCTTTAGAATAAATTTTATTCTTCTACCTTAATACTGGTTTTAGATTCAGCGCCAGTAGTTTTTGTACTAATAATGGTTAGAACATACGGACGTATGGGTTGATCTTCTCCCAAACTTCGTAAATCAAAACTCATAAAGCCCGAATACGATTGCAACCATACATCGTCATTATCTTTGTGGTGAAATGTTAAAGTTACCGTATCATTCGATGTTTGTAATTCAGAATCGAAACTGGTATTGAAATAATGAGATTTAGCACCAGAAGCTCCAAAAGCAAAGTCAACATTAAGATAATTGCCTTTTGCATATAATCCTTTAATTATTACTCCATCGTTTCCTAAAGTATCTTTATTTTCTTCATTAATATAAATAATATCAGACGTTGATATATCAATAATAGATGAAGGTAATACCAGATAATCATAATCTCCTTCAGTACTCTCTGTGTAGGTTGAAAAAGACAGCATAACCCTTTTGTCTACTTCAAAATCGTAATCGGCAGGTAAACTTTTTGAGGCATATACTTCACCAAAATCTGAAGTAAATAAATAGTAATCGTCATGCAATGATGTAATACATAAATTATTATAAGTGTAAGGAGTAGAATCAATATCTTTCATACAAGAGGATAGAATCACTACCAACACGAAAGACGCAATATACATCAGGTTCTTCAACTTCATTTTTATTCTTTTTGATATTTATTGTTATTATTTACAACTGATAGATGAAGATTATTTGACATGGTTGCTTTTTATGCAAAAAAAAAGACTGCCTAAGCAGTCTTTAAAATATTTTTAGTTTTCGAGATAGGTGACTCGTAAATCAAAAATAGTAGTTATGTAACTCGAATTACTATTAATAGATGATGGAATTACAACCCTACACTCACCTCCATATCTCATATTTAATATTGCTTCGTTTACTCCTTGAGGGATTTTTGTATTATAAGCTGATGTAGCATCGCTCTTCGGAAAAGTGGTATAGCTTACCGGAGCTTCTGCATACTCATTACTTGCATAAAGATACATACCTGGAATTTCTTCATTAGTCACCGAATCTTTATAAGTTAAAATTTGATATTCAATATATCGATAACCTACACGCTTATATAATTTAACTGAATCTCCTTCTCCAATTTTAGTATGAAATAGCAACATTCCTGAACCATTACGGTTGTCAACTGTGTCAACGGCTTCGGCGGTCGATTTTTCAATCCAACTACGCTCAACATTATCTACAGTATCAATTGTAGCAGTATAAAAATCATCTAGCAATTTCATTTCTCGATCAATATATTCTTGAGGACTTACATAGTCATATGTTTCACAACTAACCATTGTAACTAGTCCAAGGATAAAAGAAGCTAGGATGAAATTGTTAATTAATTTATTTCGTTTTGATCTATTCATTTTTACTTTTCGTTTTAAAAGGCTAAGGTAACCGGATGACAAAGAAAGCTATTTTTATAGAATCTTCAAACATTAAATATGTTGATATCGCTCTATGGCAATTTATCTACTTTTAACACCTTTACATTGTATAATAAGATACTTTGACTAGGCACTCTATTTCCATCACCAGCCACTCCGTAGGCTAAATGTGGTGGAGCAATAAACTGAATACTATCTCCAACACTGGCCAATAAACAGGCCTCGTGAACAGCGGTTTCAATTTCAGTTTTTCCTACAATAATCTTCCATAATCCATCTTTTTTAGCTGAATAACATATGGTTCCATCCAATAAAGAAACCTGATAATCGAGAAATACCATCTGATTTTCTGTTATCATAGGACCTACAGAATCACTAATTATTCTATACCACAAACCGGTTGAAGTTTGTTGCATTTGAATATTGTTTTCATCTAAGTATTTTTTGATCACTTCTGCTTCAAGGTTAAGCAGTTTTCGATTATGCTCGATGAGCATTTCTCTTGTTACCACAACTTTTTTTTCTTTCTTACCATTATTACACGATGAAAAAGAAAGACCAAGTAACACTATTCCTGTAATTGTAATTCGATTTAAAAAACTAAAATCCATTTTCGTCACAAAATTCTTTTAAAACAATTTTAAAACGCTTTACTGTTTCTTCCAAAGACAACTTCGACTCACCACCGGCAGCATTAAAATGCCCTCCTCCACCAAAATATTTTTCGCTAAAAGCATTTGCTGGAAAGCCATTTCTTGATCGGAATGATATTTTAACCAGATTATTTTTTTCAGTAAACATCGCAGAAACCTGCACTCCTTCTATCCATAATGCCTGATTAACGAAACCTTCCGTATCTCCCGGCTTATAATTAAAGCGTTGTAAGTCATCTTTGCTTAAATCTATATACGCTGCCTTTTGCTCAGGTAATCGTTGCATCTTTACTCCTAAAGCATGCCCTAATAAGCGCATTCGATCAAATGAATTACTGTGAAACAAAACTTGGTGAATGTATTCTTTGTTAATACCCATTTCAAGCAATTCAGCTACGATGTGATATGTTTGAGGACGATTTGAATTATAATTTAAGCCTCCTGTATCTGTCATTATACCAGCATATATACACTCAGCGGCTTCGTTGGTAATGTGTGATTTTAACCCACTTAATGATAATACATGAAACAATAACTCACATGTTGATGAAGCTTCAGGAACACTTATCTGCACATTAGCTGTTCCCTCTTCCGGAAAAGGATGATGATCAATCATTACGCGAGGTGTCTCATCCTTTTCAAATATTTGCTGCATCAAATTAATCCGTGATAATGCATTAAAATCGAGAAAAATAACCAATTCCGAATCATTAATATATTGAGTTGCTTCTGTTTGTTGCTTATCAAAATTTATTACTTCACTTACACCATGCATCCAATTTAGGAAATCCGGAAATTCGTTTGGTGATATTACATGCACCTCTTTACCCATCGATTTAAGAGTATTAAATAAACCCAACGAAGCACCTAAAGCATCTCCATCTGGGTTATTATGAGGTACAATTACAATTTTTTGGCTATTATTTATGTAGTTTTTAAAAAAATCTACTTGTGATTGATCACTAATATTCATCATTTATTTTATCTTAGAGAATTACAAAGATAGAATAATTGAAGTGATTCAAGTAAAACCTAAATCTATAGTTTAACCGTACTTTTAAATCCAACGCACATGGCAGGAACAAAAACACTGACAATGATCAAGCCTGGAGCTGTAAAACACCGACATATTGGTGCTATATTAGACATGATTGAGAAAGCAGGCTTTCGTATCGCAGCAATTAAATCGGTAAAATTAACTCAGGATGATGCTAAAGATTTTTATGCTGAGCACAAAGATCGTCCATTCTTTGGCGAATTAGTTGAATTTATGTCTTCAGGGCCAATAGTAGCCGCTATACTACTAAAAGACAATGCAGTAGCTGATTTTCGTAAAATAATTGGCAGTACTGATCCCAGTGAAGCCGCAGATGGAACCATTCGTAAAATGTTTGCTATTAGTAAATCTATGAATGCAATACATGGTTCAGACAGTGATGAAAGTGCCGAACGTGAAGCTACCTTTTTCTTTAGTAAGAAAGAATTATTGGAACGTCATCCATAATTAAGAAATCAAAAGAATCTTAATAAAGAGGGAATGTTATTTAGCATTCCCTCTTTATATTTCGGAGTTTTATCTAAAAAAACATTGTATCCGCAAAAAAAATATTTTTCACGTTACGATTGTATTGATAATTAGCTGTTATAATTGTAATATTAGGAAATACTAGAGAACGAGGGATAATTTCATCAAATTTAAATGAACAACTTTAAGTCTTTTAATAAGAAATTAAAAGCAGTATTGGATTGTTTTAATAAAAATACCATTCAATACAGCGATCTGTTTAGAAGCATTACAGAAAACCCCCTCATAGGGGTATATATAGTACAGGATAATCAGTTTAAGTATGTTAGTAAAGGTTGGTCCATTATTACAGGATATTCTCTTGAAGAAACAGTTGGTAAAATGGAAACCTTGGATATTATTGTTCCTTCAGATATCAAGAACCTTAAAACATATGTACAAAAAAGAATGTCGGGCAGCTTAAAAACATCCGACGGTAGATTTAGAATAATTAAAAAGGATGGCTCCTTAGCTCATGTTAAAGTTTATGGAAACTTAATTAGTTATGAAGGGAAACATGCTGTAGCCGGAATATTAATAGATATAACTAAACAAATAGCCATTGAAGATGAATTAAAAGAGAATGCTATTAAATACAAAAATCTCATCGAAAATTCATTAGTCGGAGTTTACTTAATGCAAGATGGAAAGTTTAAATATGCAAACGATCATTTTTGTGATATTTTTGGCTACACATCCGATGAGATTATTGATAATATAGATCCTCCCGAATTAATTCACGATGATGATAAAAATTTAGTAAGAAACAATATTAAAAAGCGTATTACCCGAGAAACTCCTGTTTTAAAATATGAGTTTAAAGGTTTAAGAAAAGACAAGTCAATTGTTTATGTCCAAGTGTTAGGATCTGTTATGCAATACAAAGACAGACCGGCTATTATGGGTACTATTATGGACATAACAGAATTAAAAGAAGCGGAAGATGCATTGAAAAAAAGTGAACATCTGTTTCAAACCCTCTTGAATTTAGCTCCTTATCCGATTAGTGTTACAAATAATAATTTACATCATCGTATTATCAACGAATCATTTTGTAAAGTATTTAAGGTAACAGAAGAAGAGGTTATTGGCAAAACTCCTATGGAATTAGGTTTAAAAATTAAGGAGAGTGAAGATGCTTTAATTGAAGATTTGATGAAAAAAAATGGTAAAGTCAATAATTTTGAAATTACCTTATATGACAGAGATAAACAAAGGATGGTATTCTTATACTCGTGCATACGCTTTCATTATAATCAATCGGACTTAGTACTAAATACATTTATTGATATTACCGACCGAAAAGCCATTCAGGAAGAATTAGCTCAGCATAGAGATAATTTAGAATTATTAGTAAAAGATAGGACACTGGAGTTAAATAAACGCAACGAAGAACTCAATAATGCCAACAAACTACTTAATGAGCAAAAAAAGCATTTAGTGTATACCTTAAATAACTTGCACAATACGCAACAGCAACTCATTCAATCAGAAAAAATGGCTTCATTAGGTTTTTTATCTGCAGGCATTGCTCATGAAATAAACAACCCATTGAATTTTATTCATGGAGGAAGTTTAGCCATCAGACAATATTTAGAAGAAAATCCAGGAAGTAATTTTGATGAAGCGAAAACTTTTTTGGATGCTATTGAAGAAGGCATTATACGAACCAGTGATATTGTATCGAGTCTTAACCATTATTCGAGAAGAAATGATAGTGAAAAAGCTCTATGTCAAATTAATAACATCATTGATAATTGTTTAATAATGCTAAAAAGCAAAATAAATAAACAAACAATAATTAAGAAAAGACTTCAGGACGATTTACCTCTAATTAAAGCCAACGAAGGTCAATTACACCAAGTATTACTCAATATTATTAATAATTCTATACAGGCTGTCAATCCTCACAATGGCCAAATAGAGATAATCACAAAAGTTAATAAGAACAATATTCAATTAGAAATATCTGATAATGGTAAAGGAATTCCCAAAGACATACTCAATAATGTATTTGATCCATTTTTTACCACTAAAAGTCCTGGAGAAGGAACTGGTTTGGGCTTATCAATTAGTTACAATATTATAAAAGAACATAACGGCACTATTAAGATTGATTCACAAACAGGTAAATGGACAAAAGTTGAAATTTATTTACCTTTGAATTAAGATTACACAACTATGAGTGATAATAAAGTTTTATACGTTGATGATGAACCTATGAATCTATTGCTTTTTAAAAAGTTAATTGGCCGTAGATATCCTGTAGAAACAGCTTCTTCTGGTAATGAAGCTTTACTAATACTAAAACAGAAACCTGAAATACAAATAGTATTTAGTGACATGAAAATGCCAGAAATGAATGGCATTGAATTTATTAGTAAAGCAAAAGAATATTACAAAGAAAAATACTACTATATTGTTTCTGGTTATGAGGTGAATGAGGATATTAATCAAGCACTTCAATCAGGTTTAATTTGCGCATACCTGAAAAAACCTTTTAACCTTGATGAAATTTTTAAAACCATACAAAATTCAATAGTATAAAATCTAGAGTAAAACGCCTTCATTATGCACTTTTTCGTATAAAGGAGTTTCGATATGATCTTGATGCCAGTCTGATTTATTGTACAAAAACATATTAATGTTTTGTCCCGAACTTTTCTCAGCTTCATAACGAGCATTGACATACTGTTGCTCAAGTGCATAGTCAACAAATTTTGGAGTTAATATATAAACTTCAATTTCTTGATTATATCCATAGTTATCTGCCAATAGTACATATATATCTGCATATGGATCTAATGCTTGTACTGTGCTTCGTAGATGATCCAATGCATTTTGTGCATCAATATTCATTGCGCAAAAATAGAAAAATTTGCATTTGTTCTTTTATAACTAATCAAACAAGACTCGTTTAGGCTCCTTAATCTGACTTTTCAGAAATTCAAGCGATTTCTGATTGGTTTCTTCAAAACGCCAATGACCTGATATAGGCGTAATATGTTTTTCTTTGGGCGCTGAAATAGCATTATATGCCGAGTAAACCGATGTTGGGCAACAAGTGCGATCATTATATCCCCACGAATAAAATCCGGGTACTTTTAACATACGTGCAAAATTAACAACATCGTAATATGCAGTGGTATGTAAACGGTTACTACTAATATTATTGTCATTCTTAAACATATGAGGCCAACCGCCAGCTCTACCTTTTGCATATCCCGATAAATCGCATAGGGCCGGATAAAATGATACAAGAGCCGTTACCTTGTCATTTAAAGCGGCAGTAACAATGGCTAATCCCCCACCTTGACTTCCCCCTGTTACAAACACATTTTTCCCATCAAAATCTGACAAACTACACAAATAATCGATACACCTGACACATGCCAAGTAAACTCCTTTATAATAATAGTCTTCTTTACTATCTAAACCCTTAAACATGTAATCACCAAAAGCCGAACTAATTTGTTTGTAAGTAGCTTTATTCAACAGGGGTGTAATACCATGTATTTCGATACTTAAACTAATATAACCTTGTTCAGCAAACCCAATATATGGAGTAATTGGCTTCACTCCCGCTCCCGGAGGCGCAAATAGAACCGGATATTTACCTTCTTTTTTGGGTTTACATAAATAGCCGTACACTTTTTTCTTATTAAGACCTCCGTTTAAGCACAATAAGTAAACATCGACCTTCTCAGTGCTATAATCATCTAAATATGTTAATTCAGCATTATACTCTGTTTGTCGAGCTTTTTCTATATTTTCTTTCCAAAAACTAATAAAATCAGCAGGCAGAACTTGTTTTGTCTTAATTTCATTAACCGAAAATCCAAGATTAACTTGATTTTTATATGTTGTTCCATCTATTGTACATTCTACCATTAGTTGCTTAAAACCTGGAGAATCAAGTGTTCCTATATTTATTTTATCGTCTCCCGTTTTTAAAGTATGTTTCCTTTTTTTTTCAGCAGTAAGTAATTCTGGACCATATTTATAACTAATTTCTACATTTTTTAATCTCACTCCATACTTCAAAACTGTAACCCCAACTTCTGCATCCTCTCCTACCTTATAATTCCAATCGGCATGAGATGGAGATAAAATAATATCTATCAAATTAATTGGGGCAGGTGAATTTTGCCCAAAACACAACACGCAGTTTATTAAAACGATAAGTGAAAGTATGTTTTTCATATTAATTATTTTACAATTATAAAATTAGAATTTTAATTGGATTAGCCTGTAATATGTGTTAAAAAAAGAAGATGGAAATTAAACACTAACGGCGTTAACTTGTCATGATATTTGTACATTTGAAACCATGGAAAACACACGCCCAGATCATAAACTTTTGTATTATTTGTCGAAATGGACAAATATTACTGAGCAAGATGAAGATGTTATTTTATCTGCATTTGAAACCGTATCAATAAAAAAGAAGAAAGATATTCTGGTTGCTGGAGATACCTGCGATTATCTTTATTTTATTACCAAAGGCTGCTTACGTTCTTATCATGTTGATGAAAAAGGTGTTGAGCATATTTTTCAGATCCGGATGGATAATAACTGGATCAGTGATCTTGAGAGTTTTTTCAGTAAAAAACCATCTTATTATTACATTGAAGCATTGGAGGATACACAGATGCTTAGAATATCGAGAGATAGATTGAATAGTTTATATACTGAAGTTCCCTCATTAGAAAGGTATTTTCGAATACTCTTTCAAAAAGCCTATGTTAATTCACTAAAGCGATTAAATGCTACCATGTGGAATCCTGCAACAGAACGTTATGCCGAAATGATGAAGGAACATCCGGAAATGTTTCAGAGGGTACCACTTGTTTATATAGCATCCTATTTAGGTATTACGCCCGAAAGCTTAAGTCGAATACGCCGCAATAAATAAGTTTAAATCACTTTAAATATACCACATACACTGATCTTACCATAGATCAATTTCATTTCTTAACATAGGTCAAGTGCTTTGGTGTGAACTCACCATAAATTTGCATTGTAATTAATAATCAAAAGAACGATGCAAAAACTTGATCTAAAAAATATGACGCTGACCGAAAGGATAAAATTCCTAACAGCAATGATAGAAGATCGCCTGATTTTACAAGCGTTTGAGAAGTTTTATGCTGAAGAAGTTATCATGCATGAAAATCAAAACAAATGTATTGAAGGTAAAGACAATTGTCGCAAAAGGCAGGAAGAATTTGTTCTTGGTTTAATTGATTACAAAAATACAGCCATCAGCAATGTAATCATTTGCGAAGATAAATCTGCTGTTGTATGGGACATTGATTTTACACACGAAACGTATGGTCATCAATCATTGCAGGTAAAGGTTATACAACACTGGAATTCTGATGGGGAAATTATCAGCGAAGAATATTTTACAAACGAAAATTAATAAAAATAAATAAATTAGTTAAGTCATGAAAACAATCAAATTAGCTTTAGCAGCCTTATTGTTAACGGTTAGTGTTTCAACATTTGCTCAAAAACAAGAAATTAAATCAGTTGATTCAAAAGTAGTATGGACAGGTAAAAAAATTGGTGGATCACATACCGGAGAAATCCAAATTAAAGATGGATACTTAAACCTGAAAAATGGCAAATTAACAGGTGGTAAAATAGTAATAGATATGAATTCAATTACAAACACCGATTTGGAAGATGAAGGATACAATGCCAAATTAGTTGGCCACTTAAAATCCGATGACTTTTTTGGTGTGGCTAATTATCCAACTTCAGAATTTGTGATTAATAAAGTAACCGAATTATCGGGTGATAAGGCCACAGTAAATGGCACCATTACAATTAAAGGAAAAACTCAGGATATTAGCTTCGATGTATTGAAGAAAGGAAGTGCATACACTGCCCAAATTGAAGTAGATCGATCGAAATTTGATGTACGCTATGGTTCTGGTTCATTCTTTGATAACCTTGGAGATAAGGCAATTGATGATATTTTCATTCTTGATATCGAATTAGCAATCTAAAAAACAATAGATAGAAATGCAGTATATCTGCATTTCTTTTTTTAATGATAACAACCTTACAAAACTGAATAAATGAAAATTTTAATCGTTAAATACCTGCCTTCAGGTGAAAGTTCAAAAACACTTAAATTACTTAATCATTTCAAACAAAGTTTAGGCTCTGGTCATAATTTATCAGAAATCGACTTAATTGAAACTCCTCCAAAATATTTCGATGAGATAACCATGAAAGCATATAAAAAGCGCAACTATGGAGGAGAACAACTTCCAAATGAGCTTGCCAATGCTATTAAATCGATGGATATTTTTACAGAACAGTTCATTGATGCCGATTTGGTAGTTTTAGCAACTCCAATGCATAATTTCTCGTTACCAGGTATTGTAAAAATGTATTTTGATAACATTATGCAAAATGGCAGAGTATTTAAATACGAAGATGGTAAACAAATTGGCTTGATGAGCGACAAAAAGTTTGCAGCTCTATACACCAGCATGGGTAGCTACAAAGGCGAATATGGTTTTATGGATAATCTAAAAACCATTTTAAAAATCGAATTAGATTTTATGGGAATTAAAGATTATGAACTAATTCATGCGGCTACTGGTAATGAAAGTCTTTTGGATCTTCAATTAAACAGAGCTAATGAGGCCATCAGTAATATGGTCAATAAGTGGAATATTTAACTTTTTTTTTCGACGAAAAAGCCGGTGCTAAAACAGCTCCGGCTTATGATTGTACTCATTCAATCTAATTATTCCGCTTAATCCAATTTATTTTTAAATAACCATTTAAGCAAGTTGGGTTCTGCTAAAGCCTGATCCCAACTATTATGATTAGCCTCGGGATATAAGGTGTATTTTGTTCTTTTATTAAATGGCTGAACCTTATCAAACACCTCTTTTGAATAATGATTAGGTACTACATTGTCCTTTCCTCCATGGAAAAACCAGATAGGTTTACTCTCATAGACAGCTGCTAATTCAGCATTATGACCTCCGCAAATAACAACAGCTGCAGCATATTTATTAGTATATCGATACAGAAATTCTAACGTTCCAATCGCTCCCATGGATATACCTATAATATAAACTCTGCTTTTATCAACCAGCCCGCTTTGTGTTATGCTATCAATTAATTGATCAACCATTAGAGCTGGCCATGGTGCTGCTATATCAACCGGAAATTCAAAAATCCATTCTCCTTGTTCATTCTGATGTTTCTTGCGATTGGTCCACATAATTCCATCGGGGCATTGCGGAAAAACAACAATAGCCGGATATTTTTTTCTAATTTTTTCCTGCAAAAACAACTCACCTCCATGCGTCAATTGCTTTTGATTATCACTACCTCTTTCACCAGCTCCATGCATAAATAGTATCATCGGATATTTCTGACCCGGTTTCATATTTTCTGGATAAAGAATTCGGTATTGTAAAGTATCTGTACCTTTCACAAAACTCTTAAATTCATAGTTATCTTGTGCCTGAACATTGAAATAAATGAAAAATGCAGTGAGAAATAATGTAAGTAGTCGCATTGAATAAATCTATTTTTCGAGTTGAATCATAACTTTTCTTTCTATAAACCATAGATACTTATAGCTATGGACTATAGTATATTATCTAAATATTCTATTAATCTATATGCCTATCGATCTTCTACAGCACTTCAATAATGGCTGATTTTTCAGATATCCCATTTTCGTTGAATGCTTCTATGGAAAAATAATATGGAGTATCGCGATCCAAACATCTCATAAAATGTTCATTTGAATCATAAATTAGCCACGATTGATATAATTTATCTGGTGAAATTCCCCATCTGATATTATAACCTTGTGCTCCTTTAACAGCTTGCCATGATAGAGCAACATCTCGTCGGTCGGCCTGACGCTCAATCATAAATCCTTTGACTTTTGAGGGCGTCTTACCGTATCCCAAACCAAAAATACGTATCTCTGATAATGCCAGATTATTACCCGGAACTTTTATATTATTGTAACGAATGTACTTGGCTTCAATTGGCGAATTAAGAACAAGATAAGCATTAGGTGAATCTTTGTAGCTATTGCTTCTATCAATAATAGTCTGCCAATTCCTACCATCGGTTGATGCTTCGATGGTAAATTGATGTCTTAACCCTTCTGTTCTTGTATAAATTCCCGATTCATAATCATGAAAATTTAATTGAATAGCATAGACCTTCCCGGGTTTAAGCATCTCAATCTTCACCCATTGTTTATCATCATTTGCCTTAGCGACCCAAAACGATTTAGGACTTTCGTCAGTTAGTAAATCCGAAACAATCTCATCCTTCTGGTTTCTCATAAGCGGCATTTCAACAATATCGTAATCGTTATCGGTTGATGTGCTCTTTTTAACCTGCTTCAGAGAAGACGAAACGGTTGTTTTTCCCTTAAATGATAACAACATCCAACCGCAATGCTGACCTGCTTTTGTAGGATGATTGGCAGCATATCGAGGATAATCACCAAAATAAGTATTGGAATGCATTAAACCCTCATCATCAAAATTAACCGGAAACATACAAAGTCTGCGCTCCCAATGAGAATTTGATGCCAGTGCCATCGTTGCAAAATGCCAGTATTGCCCGTTTGTTTGTTTTACTGTTATACCATGTCCTGCTCCATTGGTAAAACCTCCTGGTTTAAAACTCATAGGATTACTCTTCATATAAGTAAATGGTCCTGTTGGTGAGTCGCTAATGTAAACGCCATCGGCATAAACATTGAACTGAGTTCCAGGAGCTGCATATTGTAAATAGTATTTACCGTTGTATTTGGTCATGGATGCACCTTCCATATATCCTTCTTTAATGGTTGGATGAAAGTTATTCTCACCGAAACGCTCCCATCCATGCTTTTCTTCATCCAGATTAATCAAATCTAGTTTTACTCCGGTTTCCAGCATGCGATCATCCTTATTTAATTCTTTAACCTTGATTGGATACACATTGGATGATCCCCAGTATAAATATGTACTACCATCGTCATCAATAAATAACTCCGAATCCTGAATATTATCTGAAATAGAAGCCACTGGAGTCCATTTACCCTCTTTGGGATTATCGGTATAAATTATACTTCCATAACCGGCAGGATCACCTGCAAAGTACAAAAGCGAATCTTTGTAATTAAATGCGGATGGAGCATTACACCCCTCAAAATACCATTGAACAGGCTTTATAAAATTCCAATGAACTAAATCTGTTGAATGCCAATATCCAAACGATCGGGTAACAAACATATAATACTCACCTCTAAACTCTACAACAGCCGGATCTGCCCCTGAACGATAGGAAATATTCCTGCTCGAATTATAAACCATATAGGTATAATCTATGTCCAAAGGATTACAATAGGTTTGGTGAACAATTTCTTGCGCTTGAGTATTAATATTAACTAACAACAGTAGTACAACTGAAATTGATCGTAATATCTTCATACTATCAACTATTCTTTTAAAGTAAATGTCATATGATTGGATTCATCAGAAGAATTGGAAGCAATCCAAACATCAAATTCTCCTGCTTCACTCCCCCAACTCATGTCTTTATTGTAAAAGCTAAGCAATTCTTCGTCTATTGTAAACTCAATCTTTTGCGTTTCACCTTTCTTTAAATGTATTTTTGTAAATCCTTTCAGCTCTTTAACAGGACGAGTAACCGAAGCTGCCTTATCATGAATATAGAGCTGAACCACTTCTTTTCCATCATATTCTCCTGTATTACTTACTTCAACCGAGGCTGTAATACTACCTCCTTTTTTCAGAATAGGTGAACTAATTATTGGTGTTGAATATTCAAAGCTGGAATAACTTAAGCCATATCCGAATGGGTACAAAGGAGTATTTTCAACATCAATATACGATGATCGATAATCAGAAGGTCTCTGAGGATTAAAAGGACGTCCTGTGCGTTTGCTATTGTAAAAAATAGGTACCTGTCCAACATTACGTGGAAATGTCATCACGATTTTTGCTGAAGGATTATAATCCCCAGAAATAACATTAGCCACAGCATTGCCTGCCATCAAACCCGGATACCATGCCTCTACAATAGCATCTACATTTGCATCTTCCCACGATAAGTCCAAAGGACGACCATTAAATAAAACCAGAATGATTGGTTTACCGGTTTTCGTTAATTCTTTTAATAATTCTCGTTGATTGCCAGGTAAGGTTATGTCTGTTCTACTAGCTGCTTCTCCGGACCAATGGTAATTCTCACCCATAGCCGCTATTATAACATCACTTTGCGATGCTATTTTTAAAGCTTCGCCAAAGCCTTTTTTATCCGGTATATTAACTGTTGAAACATGTGCGGTAGCTCTGTCAATCAATGGTAGTGTTGTGCCCTTTGCATAGCTAAGTTTTATGTTAGTATTTGAATATTTTCTATCTAAGCCTTCACGCAAAGTAATAGATTTAGAACGATCACCTTTAATAGCCCATTCGCCATTTAAGCTTTCACGTTCATCAACGAAAGGTCCTATAACGGCAACTTTTTTGCCTCCTGACTTTAGTAGCGGCAAGATATTGTTCCTATTTTTAAGCAATACAATGGATTGTTGTGCAGCGTTTAAAGCTAATTTCTGATGCTCAGGATTATTCAATACTTCGTTTTGTCTTTGGGTATCGAAATATCGATAGGGATCATCGAACAATCCCAATAAAAACTTCATCTCCAATATACGCGATACAGCTACATCAATTTGTTGTTCACTTACTGCTCCTTCATTGACTAAATCTTTAAGATGAGTTACAAAAGCCTCACTAATCATATCCATATCAATACCGGCATCAAGACTTAACTTAGCACCTTCTTTTAGGTCTTTGGCAATTCCATGATCCATTAATTCCATAATGGCTGTATAATCAGTAACAACCATTCCTCCAAATCCCCATGAATCCCTTAATATATCAGTAAAGATGTATTTATTGGCAGTGCAAGGCACACCGTTTAAATCATTAAAGGCAGTCATAAAAGAAGCGACACCCTCATCAACAGTAGCTTTAAACGGGGGGAAATAAGTTTCGTGAAGGGTTCTGTCTGATATATCAACCGTATTATAATCGCGACCCGCCTGAGTTGCACCGTAAGCCACAAAATGCTTAGCACAAGCCATCATGGTATTGTTTTTTGCCAAATCCTTATAATTACTTATTCCCTGAAAACCGCGCACTCTTGCCTTAGCAACCATGCTTCCGTAATAAACATCTTCTCCTGCCCCTTCCATAACTCGCCCCCAGCGAGGATCGCGCGCTATATCAACCATTGGGGCAAAATTCCAGGATACGCCCATTGCTGTTGCTTCTTCGGCTGCAACTCTTGCGGTTTTTTCCATTAAATCCATATTCCAGGAGCAAGCTTCTGCCAATGGAATAGGGAAAGTGGTTTCTAATCCATGAATAACATCAGCAGCAAATAACATAGGAATTTTAAGTCTCGAATGCTTTAGATTTTGCTCCTGTAACATACGCAAGTGATCGGCACCAAATACATTAAATGTACTTCCAATCATCCCTTTTTTGAGATACTCGCCCGATTTATTATCACTCACTTCACCAGTGGCGGCAAAATTTCCTGAATATTGATTCATTTGCCCTATCTTCTCATCAAGAGTCATCAAGCTAAGAACCGAATCTACTTTGTGCTCAATAACAGCATCACCACTATAACTTTTCCATTTAGTCGATTGCTGTTTGTCCGTTGAGCAAGACGAAAGCATACTTATTACTGATACTATCCAAATCAGATTATATTTCATGACAATTAGTTTAATTACTTGAATCAATTGTAAAACCAAGTTGATTTAATCCCTGTTGAACATCCTCATTTCTCATAAAAAGTTTCCATAGCAAACCACTCCGATAATTCTCAATCATAACCGGAATTGGACCTTGATCAATAGCTAAATAACGAGGTAAATACCAATCTGATGATTGACTGTAAGCATCGTAAGGTCCGTAAGGTCCAACTAAGGAGTCGGCCTCCATATAGAGATAACGCAAAAACTGCATGGATTCCATTGGTGTATAAGGGAAAGAACTTAAAGCGGCTGTTGGTGAAATAACACCCAAATCAGATTTGCCAGGGTGATGACCAGCATAGCCATTGATCGAGTAGCTTGATGTTAAGCCCCATTGATCCGGCCCATAGCCTTTAAATCCTTTAGGATTATCAACACAATATTTATAATGAATTTTTGCATGATTAGACACCAATGTCCAATAATCGGCATATTTATCTTTTAATCCGTAAGGATTTAGTCCCAAATACGAATAATGAGCCCAAAACAATGGACCGATTGGATCATCGCTATGTTCGTAATAATTTAATACTGTAGGTAATCCATAATATACAGTGTCATTGGTAATGGCTCCATTCACCGTCCATCCCTTATGGTAAACTTCCGGATGGATAGGATGTGTTGGTGACGATGCTGCCAAAACATACATAATCAGGCACTCGTTATAACCACCTACCGGAAAATTCATTTCCCAGCCATAATTAGGCGACCAATGCCAATAGAGCACATTCTCTCCTCCTTTTGTGTACCAATTCCATTCAACATCATTCCAAAGTTGATTAATATCGGCAACCAGTTTTTGTTCAGCCTCATTTCCCTCTTTGAAATATTCAGCCACAGTTAGTAATCCCTCAATCATGAAGGCTGTTTCAACCAAATCTCCACCATCGTCCTTTGTACCAAAAGGCGAGACCCTACCTGTTTTTCCGTCTAACCAATGTGGCCAGGCTCCATGAAACCGATCTGCATCTTTTAAAAATGCCACAATTTGTTGATATCGACTTAGAGCTTCCTTTCGGGTGATAAAACCTCTTTCAACACCTACTAATATAGCCATTACACCAAAACCAGAACCGCCTAAAGTGACTATGTTTTGATCATTTTGTGGATATATATCATCCATGTGTATTCGTTCGCGGGCCATCCCAGAATGAGGCTCAGCCCCATGCCAGAAATACTGAAAGGTTTGGTATTGCACTGTATCAAGCAAGACATCATCTGTCCATTGCTTGCTATTACTCCCCAAATCCGATTGTTTTTTAGGCATTCCACACTTTGCAAAAGCAAAAATGAGTATCAGATATAAGGTTATATTTAAAATCTTAACGTAACCTCTATTTTTCATCTTAATTATTTTTTGTCGATTTCAGCTAATCACTTTTAATGACTAAAACCCAGCTTATTTAAACCCGCTTGCACATCTGTGTCCTTCATAAATAAATCCCATAGCAAAGCAGTTCTGTAATTTTCTATCATCACAATTATAGGCCCCTGATCAATTGCCAAGTATGAATCGGCTGTCCATTGTTCAGTAATATTGAAAGCATCGTAAAAACCATATTCACCCCATAATTTATCACCCAATGTGTAATAGAAATGCTTTAAGGCAGCCATCGATTCTGTTGGTGTATATGGAAAAGAAGACAAAGCGGCAGTTGGAGTTATTACACCCAAATCGTTTGTGGGCGAATGTGCAGAATAACCATCCTGATTATCACTAGCCGTTAAGCCCCAACAATTCGAGTTATACCCAACATAACGTCTCGGATTATCAATACAATAACTCTGATTAATTAACGCATGTGCCTTGTTTTGTTCCCAATAATTGGCATATTGATCGGAAAGATTCCTAGGATCGAGCCCTAAAAATGAATAATGAGCAAAGAACAGTGGTCCACAATATTCCTGGTTTCCAAGAGGAAGAGTAATATCATAAAAAGTATCGCCATTTATGATGTTTCCACTTCTTGCCCATCCTTCGTCGTAAACTTGTTTTGTAATAGAATGAGTTGGAGATGATGCTGCCAATACATAGACAATTAACGCTTCATTCCACCCTCTGATTTTCATGTTTTTATCAAAAGCATAATTTGGCGACCAATGCCAGGTAATTGAATTATCTCCTTGCGTATACCAATCCCACTCAACCTCCTCCCATAAAGATATAATGGTATCAATTATTGCCTTCTCGGCAGAATTGCTACTATCCAGATATTGTTTAACAGCTAACAAGCCTTGAATCATAAAAGCCGTTTCAACAATGTCACCTCCATCATCATCAGAGCTAAAAGGAAGGGTTTCACCGGTATCACCATCCATCCAATGAGGCCATACTCCATGCCAACGATCGGCTGCTGCAAGGAAATTAACGATCTTCTCCAATCGCTCAACTCCTTGTTTTCGTGTTATGAAACCTCGTTCAATTCCAACTAAAATTGCCATCACTCCAAAACCAGAACCTCCAATGGTGACCAAATTGGCAGAGGTATTCCTTTCACGCATTAAACCTGAGGTTGGATGAGCAAAATCCCAGAAATACTTAAATGTTTGTTCCTGAACTAAAGTCAAAAGTGCTTCATCACTTATTTCGGGAAATTTAGGAGTGGGATCCACTTCTGTATAAAAGTCGAGGCTTAGTCCGTCAAATGGTTGTCCAATCCTGTTTTCTATGGATGATAAAATTGAAAAATTGTATTTCTTATATCCATCTAGTTCATTGTTAACCTCAAAAGAAATGATATTCGCAGTGGTTTGTGTTAATGTATAATCTATGCCGCCCCCACTTGATGAAAATGTTGAATAATCGCTAATATCATCTACATCAACAGGTGTATCGAATTGAAACACGATGGTTGTATTTCGGTGTACATCCATTAATCGGTTAGACGGATTTACTTCAACTCCATCAATAATGATGTTTTCTAGTGTCAACGGGCTGGTTAGTGTTGTAAATGTATATTCAACTCCTTCAAAAGACTCATCACTGGCTCCCTTTATTCCATCACTAATTATTAAATGATACGAACTGTTTTGATCCAATTTGTTATGACTTATTTTGGCCAGTTGATTGGAATTAAAATAGCTAAAGGTTAAACCAATCTCCTGATTGTTTTCATCCAATAATAAGATGCTTTCTTCGGCAGAAGAGGTGTTAATCGATTTGTCGAAACGTATTTCTATGTCTTCATCAAATGGCACGTTTACATTTGTACCAGTAAGCGTTATTTCGCTATCGCCAATGTAGACATAGCTTATGTCCAAATTCTCTTTAGGGGTATCTGGATCTGATGCATCTTTACAAGAGAACCACACAAAGGATAACAATAATAGTAGCAGATATCTCATGAATAACTTTTTATTGGGAAGTATTTTAAGAGAATACGATTTTACAATGCCCCATTACCCATAGATAACAGGGCATTATTGGTGTTCATCAATATTTATTATAAACCATCGGCGCGTAACAACGCTACCTCTTCGGCTGACAAAGCTTTGTTATACAAGCGTAATTCATCCATCATACTTTCATCAGATAGATGATTCCATCCGCTAAAGCGAGGAGCACCTGACATGATTGATAAAAGATCACAACCAGTCCAATCAATACCATCGAAGGCACCCTGACTAACTTCAACTCCATCAATATAAACACGAGCTTCTGTTTCACTTATTGCAAAAGCCATATGAACCCAATTTCCTGTTGTTGGGTCTACATCCGCTGCTGTACCTCCGTCGAACCACGAATCGGCAGTACCGTTACCTGCATTTAGTTTAAAACGTTGCATATCGCCACTCGCTTCCCGGAAGAAGCGGAATCCACTTGTTCTGTCATTCTGAGCATCCGGATTAGCTGCATCTTCTGGTCCCATAGTTAGTATACCTGCTCTGTCGGCGCTTGCATTAATATTCAACCAAAAACTGGCACTGAATTCCGAAGCTTGTACATCAATATCTGCAGTTGAGAATGTGAGATACGAATTTGCGGCCCCTACATATGCATCTCCATATACACCATTACCATAATCGAAAGAAGGTGCTCCAATTACAGTACCTTCAGCCCCGGTTAACACATCTTTATAATCACCATCAAAATCCATATAAAATGTAGCTTGTTCCTTCAACATTATAGTTTGGATTTCGTCCTGAGAAAGAGCCTTATTAAATAAGCGTAATTCATCCATAGCACTACCATCAGAAAGATGATTCCATCCAGTCCAATTAGGTGCACCCGACATGATTGAGATTACATCACAATCGGTCCAGTCAATTCCATCAAACGAGCCTTGACTTACTACTTGACCATTGACATAAACCACTCCTTCGGTACCAGACAAAGTGAATGCTAAGTGAGTCCATTCTCCGGTGTTAGGGGTTACATCTGCAGCATCTCCTCCATCAAACCATAAATCGGTTGAACCAGTACCTGCATTTAATTTGAAACGTTGCATATCACCACTGGCCTCACGGAAAAAGCGGAACCCTTTGGTTCTGTCGTTACTATCATCCGATGGAGGTGTTACTGATAAAATTCCTGCCCGATCCATGCTATTATCAATCTTCAACCAAAAACTGGCACTCATCTCTGTTGCTCCATTAAGTACCGAAGCTGGGAATGTTAAATAAGAATCAGCAGCTCCCTGATATGCCGTACCTCCCTGAATTCCATCAGTAAAATCTGGTAATCCTTTAGATGTTGCCAATTCAAGAGAATTCATTTCGCGAAACTCATTATTAAAAGGCATGTAGAAAACCTCTCCATCATATTCTGATACATATGGAGGAGCTTTTGCAAAATTGACATCAACAGTTGTTTTTTGTCCTTCTAAATCGGTTGCTTCAACAGAAAGCACATGACTTCCGGTTGTTACATTATCATATTCAAATTCTTCGGTAAAAACACGATAATCTTTAAACTCTGAATAAGTATTGATCTCAGTTCCGTTTATTTTTAAAACAACCGACTGTATTTCAATATCATCTTTCACTTCAAAATCAATGGTAATGGCAGCAGTTGCTTCATTGGTCTGTAGTTCGTATCCTTCAGGTGGAAAATTTACAGTTACTTCCGGAGCCGATTCATCTGAACCGGGATCCACCTTTGATATATCATCAATAAAACCATCTTTACAAGCATTAACAAACAAAAGGATTAATGCAAGAATCAATAATTTGCTATATGTCTTCATGTTAGTCATTTTTTAGATTCCGTCTCCCAATTGTGGTAATTCTGCAACCTGATCAGCAGGGAATGGTAAATAAGCTTTATCCATAGTAAAGGTTTTACCTTCGTGAGTTAATTCATCAACACTTTCGGTACGAATCATATCGTAATAACGAATTCCCCACTCCATTCCTAATTCGGCAAATTTCTCATCTAACACATCCTTTGTATTCACACCTGACAAATTACCCAAACCAGCTCTATGACGTACTAAATTCACAGCATCATCAGCAGTTAGCGACAATGATGTATTGGCACCACGTGTTAGTGCTTCG
The DNA here is from genome assembly GCF_963668385.1 of uncultured Carboxylicivirga sp. Lineage (GTDB taxonomy): Bacteria > Bacteroidota > Bacteroidia > Bacteroidales > Marinilabiliaceae > Carboxylicivirga. The sequence continues at coordinate 4,439,764 of NZ_OY764327.1, read as the reverse complement.
GCATACATCAAAAGCATTTCGGCATAACGAATCACAATAAAATTCTTATTACTACCTAATTCAGTGCGTCCTTCAAGTAACTCTGTTGATGGCTGAATATGCTTACCGCTTGCAAAGTTCATTCGAGCATTATCATTAAAAATATCTCCTTCGCGATTGGTATTAGTGATCCATTCAGGAATAGAACCATAATCTGCTGCTACTTCAGACATCCCTGCAGGAGTAAAAACAACACTGGTTTCAAGTCGAACGGTTTCGCCTCTATCAAGCATAAACTCGATGAATTTCAAGGTTGGTTCATAAAAACCCCATCCACCACCGGCACCTGTTACAGCAGGCGTCCATCCACTCATACCAAATGGAGCAAATAAAAATGAAAAACGATCTCCTTCACCTTGATTAAAATCAGAATATTGAAACTCAAGTATATTTTCATCATCAAGCTTACCAGCTAATTTAAACAGATGGTAATAATCATCCGATAATTCGTATTCACCCGAATTAATAATCTCAGAAGTTGCATCAACCACTCCCTGATAATCCTTCATCTCTTGCAAAGCCAAAGCTTTAAGTGCGTAAGCTGTATAGGCAGTCATTCCACCTTTTATATCACTACGCTTGTTAGGATGAATTCGAGGTAAATCAGGTATTGCTTCATCCATTTGATCAACAATATATTGCATCACTTCATTCAAACTACTAACAGGTGTTGACTGAATATTACTTAACTCATCAATTACAATGCAACCTCCGAAAGTGCGTGCAATATTCAGGTACAAGTATGCTCTGATAACTTTACACTCAGCAATGTACTGATCAGCCAAATCATCATTAGCTGCTGCAGGTCGATATTTTTCAATCTCTTCCATGGCTGTAAATACATTGATGATATCGTTATAATGCAATTGCCAAACTGAATTTGGATTCCAGTGGCTTGCCTGATATTTGAACTCATCCTGCTCCTGCATTGGAACCTGATCTCCGGCTGCATTTACATCATCACCTCTAATTCCCAGAGTTAATGGTTCTTCCCACGAACGGGAGTATAATCCGTAGTAGGCACCTAGTACTGGTAGAATCATATTATCGCCAACAGTGTAATCAACATCACTGGTAAAAGCCTCATCTTCAAATGGCTCATTCAGTTTATCTTCACAAGCGTAAAATGATGTTAATAGTATTACACCTAACACAAAAGGTGCAAAATATTTATATATCTTATTTACTTTCATCATGGTAGATTTTAGAATTTAAGATTTAAACCAATGGTATAAACCGATGGAATTGGGTAAAACTGTCGATCGATTCCATCAGGAACTTCAGGATTAAATCCATTGTATGAAAACATGGTCAATGGTCGTTCGGCTGTTACAAATACGATAGCATCAGGCATTCCCGGACCAATTAGTGAGGAACCTTTCAGATGATAAGCCAATCTCACATTCTGAATGCGGAAGAATGACCCGTCTTCTACTAAATAATCACTAAAGTTTTGATTCCATCCACGACGTAAACCAGAAGCCGAAGGATACTTGTTTGAAGTACCATCACCGTTCCACAGGTTATTAGCTAATTCAGCATCGATATTTGTATCGTTTGTCCAAATGATTTCTCCTCTTTTTCTGTTTAGTATTTTGTTTCCCCTTTGCCCCATTATATTCATCGAAAAATCGAGATTTTTATAGCTCAAACCTATCACACCTCCATAAGTCAGATCCGGGAAGTAAGAGCCCAAGAATACTTTATCATCATCATCAATGACGTTGTTTCCATCCTGATCAACATATTTTAAATCACCAGGAACCAATCCATTATCAACGGCTATCGGGTCATTATCTATATCAGTTTGATTTTGATAAACTCCGCCTACTTCATAACCATAAAACGATAATAATGGCTCGCCAATCTGTGATCTTTGACGGAATTCTGCCGAACCACTGTTCAGGTATTCCTGTCCATATAAGTCTCGCACTTCGTTTTTCAGAGTAGCAAAATTGAATCCCACGTTATATTTCAAATCATTGGTTATCTTTCCATTCCAATTGATTGCCATTTCTAAACCCGAATTGCGAATCACTCCTACATTACGTAAAATACTTCCCGATTGAAGTTTAAGACTTACAGGAATTGCAGCATTCTCTGTATCTCTTACATAATAATCTGCTTCAATATTTAATTGATTACCAAATAGGGTGGCATTTAATCCAAGGTTTGTTCCTGTAACTGTTTCCCATCCTAAGTATCCAAAAGTACTGGTTGTGGTTGTTCCATCCACCTGACTATCATCAATGGCCAAATAGATTGGATTAGTAGTGTTTGCACCATCCTGACGGGCAATTTTATCGTTACCTAAACGTCCCCAACCACCGCGTAATTTTAAGTAGTCGACGAAGGACACACCATCCATAAATGCTTCTTCAGATAAAACCCAACCCAAACCAAAGGCAGGAAATGTACCCCATTTTTCCTGATACTTAGAAGTTCCTTCTCTACGAAGGGTGAAATATGCCAGGTATTTATTTTGGAAATTGTAGGATATACGACCAAAATAGGAGATTCCGTAGATTCGCTCAGCATTGTCGTTAACCGTTTTTGAGGTTTCGGACTGTGATTGTCCAATATACCAAGAATTCTCATTCACAGGAATATCTTCAGCGTATCCTTGCAAATAATCATACCATTCATCACGATAGGAAGTACCAAGCATCGCACTTACGTTATGACCGCCAAAACTATCATTATAGGTAAGTACATTATCGATAAACTGATTTGTATCGGTAGATTTATACGAATCAATACTTGATAATTCCAGGTTAGTATCATTGGTTACGTAATAAGGTAAACCTACATTGCGGCTTTTTAAATCCATCATATATAAACTATAGGTAGTTTTTAGGTTTAACTTATTAGGGATGATTGAAATATCGGTATAGATACCAGTCAATACTTTTCTGATATTCTGTCTGTTTGTTCTGTAGTCAAGTTCTAAAAATGGATTCTGAGCTCCTCTGTAACCTAATAGCTGAGCACTTGAATACATACTGGCATTTGAAATATTATTGGCTGTCAATTCATCGTAGTTTTCCATGTCGTATTTAGGAAGGATTGGTACAGCATGATAAGCATTGAACCAGGCACCATTACTTGCAATGTATTTGGTACCATTACTTACATTAATATTCATACCTGTTTTTAACCAGTTATTTACTTCATGATCAAAGTTTCCTCTGATATTCAGCCGTTCATATGAATTTTCAGCCGTTTCTAGTAATCCCTGTTGCTCGTAATAACTAACGCCTAATGAATAAGTCGTTGCTTCAGTACCACCTGCCATTGTAATTGAATGGTTTTGCTGACGAGCAGCTTTCTTCATAATTTCCGAATACCAATCGGTATTTACGCTAGGTACATTAGGATTAATTCGACTTCGCCCATATCGCTGCATCGCATTATCGATAAACTGTAAATCAGCAGCATCTCCAACCTGATTGATATACTCAACAAATTGTTCGGAGTTAGCCATTTTTAATACATTCTGAGGCACCTGTATTCCAATATAACCATCGTATGTAACAGTTGCTTTCTTGCTTGTTGAGCCTTTTTTGGTAGTAATTAAAACGACTCCGTTTGCAGCTCTTACACCATAAATAGCTGATGCTGAGGCATCTTTTAATACAGATAAGCTTTCAATATCCGAAGGATTCAGAAAATCAATATTATCAAAATACATTCCGTCAACTACATATAACGGCTGAGAGTTACTACTACCAGGAAAAGAACCAATACCTCTGATCCTTACAGTTGGTTCTGTACCCGGAGCTCCGGCATTAATAATTTGCATACCGGCCACTTTACCTTGTAAGGCCTGCATGGTTTGTCCATTCGGACTTTTCACTAATTCTTCTGATTTTACAGTAGTTATGGCTGAAGTTAAATCTTTTACTTTTTGAGTACCATAACCCACTACCACTACTTCGTCGACTAATTTATTAGATTCCAGTAGTGTTACATTAATCTCCGTTCTTGTACCAACAGGTATTTCTTGTGTATCAAAACCAATGAAACTAAAAAGTATAATATCACTGGAAGTGGTTTTAATAGTATAAAATCCATCCAAATCGGTTATAGTACCCGAAGATGACCCCTTTATTACTACTGAAACACCCGGAATTCCCAAATTGTCTGTTCCTGTAACTTTACCTTTCACTGTCAGTTGTTGCTGCGCGAATAGTATCGTTGAAACTAACAATAGAGAAATAACAAAAAGAGTTTTTTTCATGATGTTAGATTTATTTGTTCGCTGATCCAAAAGTATGGAGGTATTTCGCTCGAATAAAAAATTAGCACACACGACAACCTCTCAATGTTAAAAAGTGCTAATTAAACAATTCACAATTACCTCATTATTGATAATATCAATACATTATAAGCCTGTATATATGCATATTACAAAACTTCACTTTTAACATTTACAAAATATTAATTTACGAATAAATTGATTCTGATGAGCCTCTTTTTAGGTAAAACGGGCTATAATACTATGTTTTTTATGGCAATTTGAGTCCTATGTGAATATTTCTTAATTTTAAACAAGATATATTTAGTGGATTTTCATTAGCATTATCACAAGTTTTATTTGAATATCCGAAAACGCAACTATGATTACAGGGAGATTGTATTTTAAAATATACATTCACTTGATTATTACATTACTTTTTAGTAATCAAGCTTTAACAATGGCTCAACGCATTAGAAGTTTTACTAAAAACGATTATCTAGCTTCGAGTCAAAATTGGGCTGTAACATCAGATGATAATGGCTACCATTATTTTTGTAACAGTACTGGTTTACTTGAATTTGATGGGGTAACCTGGACCTCATACCCTTCGCCCAACAACTCTATATTAAGAGCTGTAGCTGTTGATCACGATAATATTATATATACAGGAGGTTATCGCGAACTTGGATACTGGAAACGAAATTCTTTAAATAGGCTGGAGTATCATTCTCTTACTTCAAAAATTGAGAAATACTTTACTAATAATGAAGAGTTTTGGAGTATATATTCTACAAATAATGGCATTGTCTTTCACTCATTTTCTAAACTATATATTTATCGCAATAGTAAATTTACCATTCTTAAACCGGGAGGGTTCATCAATTTTGCTACCAAAATTAACGATGACGTTTTTGTAGCTATATCAAAGAAAGGTATTTACAAACTAAACAAAAACAAATTACAACCTTTTATTGAAGATCCATTCTTCGAATCAAAACTAATACGCTTTATAGCATTAAGTTCACAACCAGAAACTTATTACATTGGAACTGAATCAAATGGTCTGTACACTTATAATGAAAAATCAGGAAATATTAAACCTGTTTCAAAAGAATTACAATCCATTTTTATTAAAAATCAAATCAACAAAGGAATTATCAATAATGAAGGTCATGCTGTTATTGGAACCATTTTAAATGGTGTTATTGCATTTAATAAAGATGGTAAAATTGTGTTTCATTATAATAAGGAAAATGGACTACAGAGCAATACTGTATTAGGAATGGATATGGATAACAACCATAATATATGGTTGGCCCTGGATAACGGAATTGAATTTATTCCTTCATCTTTTGATGGTAAAAAACGTTTTTTTCATTCCGAAGAGCTTGGTGCTGTTTATACAGCATCGCTATATCACAACACTCTGTTTATTGGCACCAATCAAGGATTGTACTCAACAACATGGAATAATCAGAATGATAAATTTACCCTTTTAGACAAAACTCAGGGGCAAATTTGGGATACAGAAGTAATAGATAATAAACTTTTTGTGGGTCATAACACCGGAACTTTTGTGATTGATGACAATCACTTTGAACCCATTTCCAATTTTTCTGGTGCATATTCTATAACTCGTCATCCTCAGAATCCAAATGTATTACTACAAGGTACCTACAACGACTTAATTGTATATAAAAGAATAAATAATCGATGGAAATTCTCAAATACCATTAAAGGTTTTAACAATCTTACCCGATATGTTGAATTTGATCATCTTGGTAATTTATGGGCAAGTCATGTATACAGAGGAATATATAAGCTAAGACTGAATGACGAACTAGACAGTGTTATTTCAATTAAACACTATGAAAAAATTGATATAATTGATAAAAACATTGGAGATTCGAAAGCTTTTAAAGTTGAAGGAAGAATTGTACTTACCTCGGGTAAAATAATGTATACTTATGATGATTTAAACGATACTATTATCCCCTACCGTGAGTTAAACTCACATCTTGATGAATACAAATCTTCTCATAAGATTATCCATGCATCTAAACATCAATATTGGTTTATTAATAAAGATGGGATGGCCTGTTTTGATATAAGACCAGATACTATTCAAAAGTTGAAAGAATATCCCAATGCCGTTTTCCAGAATCATTTAATTCCAACCTATGAAAATGTAATTCAATTAAATGATTCCAACGTATTTGTTTGTATGGATAATGGATATGCGTTGCTTAATCCCTTAAACAAACATGAAGGTGATGAAATTAACCATTTTATACCTATACTTCGCCAGGCAAAATCTGATGATGGAAAAAAAGAACTTATCGATTTAGATATTTCAAAAACCAGTTATTCACTTCCCAATAGATTGAATAATTTGATGGTACGGTATTCATTTCCATTGATAAATGGCGATCCTATTCAGTTCCAGTATAAAATTGATGGCTTAACCGAAGATTGGTCTTCATTATATGATAAACCAGAATTTATGATTACTCGTATTCCTCCCGGAGAATACACATTAAACGTTAGAGCTATTAATAGTTGGAAAAAGTACTCTCAAATACATGATCTGAAAATTACCATCCACAAGCCATGGTATCAATCAGGTATAGCCATATTCATTTATTTTATAGTTCTATCTTTTCTACTGGCCATTTCAAGACGAATTACCACACAAAAAATTAAACTTAAAGAAAAACGTACAAGGGAGGAAAAAGAAAAAGAACTCATCAAACTAAGAAATGATAAACTTCGCGCCGAATTATCACATAAGAGTCAACAATTGGCAAGTTCGGCTATGGGAGTAATGAAAAAGAATGAGTTTTTAATGTCGCTAAAAGCAAAAATAAAACGACAAAAAGAAGCTTTAGGCACTCGATATCCTGATAAATACTACACTGATTTAGTAAAAAAGATTGATGATAATATATCTGGGCAAGATGATTGGCAATTATTTGAAGCAAATTTTGAGCAAGCTCATGAAACTTTTCTAAAGACGCTTAAATCCAATTATCCAGATTTAACTCCAGGGGATTTGCGTCTTTGTGCCTACTTAAGAATTAATTTAACTTCGAAAGATATTGCCCCATTATTAGGCATTTCAGTCAGAGGCGTTGAGAATCACAGGTATCGATTACGTAAAAAACTTAATTTAGAAGGAGATCATAACCTGGTTGATTTCTTAATTGGGATTTAAATATTCAAGGTGTATAATTCCACTTGAAATATCACGAGTAATAATTAACTTTTATTTTCATATTTTTACTATGTATTATAATGGATTACATTGAGCCAATAGTTACGAATGGCTTGTTTATTGGCTGTGCGTTACAAAATAAAGATTAAAAAAAGAACAAATCAGTTTGCAAACTTTAATGATTATTTAAAGATTATCATATTAATTTTAATAATAATTAACTGCACAAGATTAACTAATTATAAATTCGGTTGTAATTTTGCTTTCTCAAATCAACCCCTGTTTATGAACGCAAAGACAAGCTATATTATAGTACCATCTTGCCACCTTATTTTGGAATTTTATTCCGGAGATGTGTATCTAAAAGATGTATTAGCGCTAAAAAATAAAAGTGCTAGCGATATAAACTACAGATCTGATTATAGTGTGATAATGGACTATAGAAACGCTAATATTAAAGGTGGAGCTGAAGAGCTAGATACATATATTAAAGAAATAAATACCTCAAAAACTTTAAAAGGTCATCGTTTTGTTGGTGTCTTAACCAGTAGACCGAATGAAGTTGTTGCTGCCACACTGTTCGATTTATTTAATAGAGAATTACCTATTGTTTCTAAAGTTTTCTCCACAACACAGGCTTGTATTAGTTGGTTAGCTAATGTAAATCCATTTTTAAGAGATTGTACTGAAAACTTTAATCAATTAAACGATCTTTTAAATAAATACTGCATTAAAGCCTCGCAGTAAGATATCTCCTTTACTTAGTTTATTGTACTCTATTTCTATTACTCTATCAATAGACTACACATTAAAAACAACATTTTTTTAGTCACTATTATCATTCAACTTCAAACCTTAAACATCACTATAACAGATTAATATCCCCCTCTATAAATTTCATCTATCCTATCATTAATACTATCTATTTGATTTATGATACATCAAGCTATAGTTTTGCTGATGTAAAAAGAACGAAACAAATAGTATAAATAATTAAACACATTTATTATGTCACAAATAGGAAAAGAAATTGTAGATTTTGAAGTTAAAGCATACGCTAACGATGATTTTAAAACAGTTAAAAAAGAGGATGTATTAGGTAAATGGTCAATCTTCTTCTTTTATCCAGCCGATTTTACATTTGTTTGCCCAACTGAATTGGAAGATTTAGCAAATAAATATGATGAATTTAAGGCAACAGGTGCAGAAATATACTCTGTGTCAACTGACACACATTTTGTACACAAAGCATGGCATGATACTTCTGATACAATCAAAAAAATTAAATACCCAATGTTAGCAGACCCAACCGGAGTACTGTCTCGTGGATTTGATGTAATGATTGAAGAAGCTGGTTTAGCAGAGCGTGGTACTTTTATAGTTAACCCACAAGGCGAAATTGTTGCATACGAAGTTGTTGCAGGTAATGTAGGTCGTAATGCAGATGAGCTGTTACGTCGTTTAAAAGCACTTCAGTTTGTTGCTGAACACCCTGCCGAAGTTTGTCCTGCTAAATGGGAACAAGGAGCTAAAACCTTAGAACCAAGCATTGACCTTGTAGGTAAAATCTAGTACATATTTGATACTAACCTACTATATATTCCTAAAGCTCCACCCAAGAAATGGTGGAGCTTACTTAAACACTTCCCGGACCATCAAAATACTAAGAACATGTTAGAACAAGCATTGAAAGATCAGGTACGCACACTTTTTGCTAACCTGACAAATAAATATAAATTCGCCATTACTGTGGCCGAAGATCATAAAAGTAAAAATGAACTAATTTCTTTACTTGAAGATGTTGCATCATGTTCAGATAAAGTAACATCAGAAGTTAACACCGGTACCGGACTCTCATTTACTATCTTAAAAAATAGTGAACCAACTAATATAGAATTTAAGGCTGTTCCTACAGGGCATGAATTTACAACTCTATTATTAGCCGTTTTAAACCAAGATGGAATTGGAAAAAACTTACCTGACGAAACGCTCTCTGCACGAATAAAAAGCATTGATCAAAAGCTGGAACTAAAAAGTTACATTTCCTTAACCTGCACCAACTGTCCAGATGTTGTTCAGGCTTTAAATATTATGGCTTTTAATAATCCCAATATCACACATACAATTATTGATGGTTCAATCAATCAACAAGAAGTCGATGATCTAGGAATTCAGGCCGTACCTACAGTTTATGCCAATGGAAAACAACTTCATGTTGGACGATCATCGATGATTGAATTATTATCAAAAATTGAAAATCAATTAGGGACCGAATACAAACCAACTTCTGATGTTAAAAAAGAGTATGATGTAGTTGTAGTCGGTGGCGGACCAGCCGGTGCTTCAGCAGCAATTTATTCGGCTCGTAAGGGTTCGAAAGTAGCTATTGTAGCTGAAAAAATTGGTGGTCAGGTTACGGAGACGGTAGGTATTGAAAATATGATATCTGTACCTAAAACAACGGGAAGTGAATTGGCAGGCAATATCATGCAGCATATAAACGATTACCCTATAGATATACTAGAAAATCGTTTGATTGAAAAAATTGAACTCATTAACGGGGTAAAAACACTAACCACCTCATTGGGAGAATCATTGATTAGTCCAGCTGTAATCATTGCTACCGGAGCTAGTTGGCGTAAGTTGGGTGTACCTGGAGAAAGCGAATACATTGGATCTGGTGTTGCTTTTTGCACACACTGCGACGGCCCCTTCTATAAAGATAAAAAAGTAGTAGTTGTAGGAGGTGGAAACTCTGGTTTGGAAGCCGCCATTGATCTTTCATCGATAGCCAAAGAGGTAACTGTTCTCGAATTTATGGATAATTTAAAAGGAGATCAGGTACTTCAAACGAAACTTGCTGATATTCCTAATATCAACATCATTACCAACGCTCAAACACTCTCTATTGATGGTGATGGACAAAAAGTTAAGGCTATAAGATACAAAAACAGAGTTTCCGAAAAAGAAGAATCGATTACTACCGATGGTGTTTTTGTTCAAATTGGATTAGTTGCCAATAGTAAGTCGTTTGCCGACGTGGTAGAAACTAATCGAATAGGAGAAATAGAAATTGATGCTCATTGCCGAACCAAGCAACCCGGTATTTATGCCGCAGGAGATGTTTCTGTGGTTCCTTACAAACAAATTGTTATTGCCATGGGCGAAGGATCAAAAGCTGCCTTATCAGCCTTTGAAGATAATATTAAAGGAAAACTACTGGCCAATTAAAGTATACTTTAAACACCTACGATACGTATTTGTATTGTATTTGAACCATAGTTAATCTATACTACTCTCAAACTAAACTCAAATTAAATTCAATTAATATCGAATTTAATTTGAGTTTAGTTTGAATTAAATATGACTTTACTATGAGATTAATACCATATAAGTACATTTACACTAAGATTATCTCCCGTAATTAAATACCTTATTTTAAGGTATGCAGACAATAAAGACGTTTTATTTGTATACTTTGCAATTTTATAACTTCATATGATTGATTAAGGATTTATCACAATGACAAAAGCTCAAAGATCGGTTTTGTTGGTTACTGTTCTTACTTCTTTTATGGGACCTTTTTTGATCTCTTCGGTTAATGTTGCCTTACCCATCATCGAAAAACAACTACATCTCAATGCTATTTCTTTGAGCTGGATTATTACCTCATTTCTCTTATCATCAGGTATTTTTCTTTTGCCAGCAGGTAGATGGGCTGATTTCATTGGTCATAAAAAAGTTTTTAAAGTAGGAACTGTTTTTTTTCTGATATTCACCCTCCTATGTTCATTTGCTACTAATGGTTTAATCTTAATATTGTTGCGATTTCTTCAAGGTATAGGAGCATCTCTATTGATGGCAACAGGTCCTGCTATTTTGGTTCGTGAATTTCCAATCAACAGAAGAGGATCAGTACTTGGAATAACGGTCGCAGCCGTGTACATAGGATTAGCTATTGGCCCTAGTGCCGGTGGTTTTATAACCTTTTACTTGGGTTGGCAAGCCATATTCTTGATATCATCCATTATCGGGCTTTTAGTGATGTTTGTAGCTGTAACATATTTAGGAAAAGATGAGTTTAAAACCAACACCTCGGCTTTAGATTACAAAGGAGCCATTATGTATGCCATTGCTCTATCTGCAATGGTTTATGGTTCATCTGTAATAAAAATGCTTATTGGGCAATTCATTTTGTTAGGTGGATGCTTATTAATGATTATGTTTGTTTGGCAACAAAGGAACTCAACCATTGCATTTTTTCCCGTAAAAGAGTTTAGGATCAACCGTTTATTTGCTTATTCAAATTTTGCGGCCTTAATCAATTATAGTGCTACTTTTGCAATTGTGTTCTTACTAAGTCTTTATCTTCAAAAAGCACTTCATTTTAATCCTCGCACAGCCGGTAGTATACTAATAGCTCAACCCATTGTAATGGCAATTTTATCACCTTTTTTTGGTAAACTGTCTGACAAATATGAACCTGGCTATCTGGCTTCAGTGGGCATGCTGATTTGTGGAATTGGTCTTGGTTTATTTACCTCCCTCGATACCAATACTTCTGTTTATTTCATTGTCGCTGATCTGGCTTTTATTGGATTAGGATTTGCACTCTTTTCTTCTCCAAATATGAATACAATAATGAGTTCGGTAAATAAAGAAAAGGCAGGTATGGCAAGTGGTATTTCGGCCACAATGCGTGTTTTAGGTCAAATATTAAGTATGACAATTGCTACTGCCTTATTTTCGGTACTCTTCAACAAAAACTCAATAGAAAGTATTGATATTAATACCTTTTTAAAAGGGATCAAAGTTTCCTTTTTGATCTTTTCATTGTTATGCTTAAGCGGTATATACTTTTCATTTAACAGAGGTAAACTACATTAAATTACCACTCCCAACCAATACCAGACTGTAAAATATAATCGGTAGTTGAAACACCTTCAATTGGACGATTATCATAGTTTAATGTGGCTCCAAATTTAATGTAAAAATCCAATGGAAGATCGTATTTGATATCAAGTTTAGTATCAGAACGCCAACGACCTTTTTCGGTGATACCACTATAGAGAGAAGAACTAAACAGAAGACTAAAATCTTCTACATCATATAGATTTAGCTCCATTGTAAAATATCCTTCCCACGTTTGTCTATCAGAAGTAGATTCGTAATATTTCTCAACATTACGGTTAGCTCCCAATACAATACCCCAATAGGTCTTGTTCGTCCGATGCAGATATCGCGCCATCCCCAATTGTGTATTTAAACGAAGATTCAACTGCTGTTCGCTATTCGACAGTGTACTAATAGTTACAATCGAGTACCAGTTTTTCATCACATATCTGGTATTCAATTCACTTTCTGTTCGCTGTATATCTTCTGCATCTTCCTGACTTGTCAACAAGGAACTTATTGTAAAGTTAGAATTCCATTTTTCAGCCTGATAACCTAATCCACTTCTTGTTGTAAAACGCTTCAAACTTTTAGCCTTTGCCATTTCGTAAGATAAATCAATAAAAGCACTGAACCGATCTTTAAAAGAATCCTCATATGATTTAAGATTAACCACCTCAGATGGTTTAAAGTAAGTTTCGAGTCCCATTGGATTAATTACCTGGCATAACGAATCATTCACAGAGTTGATATTACTAAAATATTCCTCTCCATTTTCAAGATCAACCATAAAATTAGTTTTTGTTCGAAGCCATACAACTTTTTTCCATTCTATTTCGAAATCGCTATCACTATAATCAGTTTCGACAACAAGAACACCTCTTTCCATCGATTTGATTTCACCAATTATTAATTGGCCATTGGAAAATCGCACAGAATCAACCTGGGCTGAGCAAATAGGAAGAAGAATAAATACAGAAAAAGCAAATAAGATTAAGGTTCTCATAATCGTCAGTATTAAGTTTGGTATTAGGGATATTGTTAAAAATACAAAATCTTATTACTAGATAAAACACTCAAAATAATATTAGATGGCAAATAGGTAGGGCAAACAAATGACAAACCATTACTAATTAATTAAAAGTTTCTGGTGTTAATAGGCATTACGTCCACATTGTACATTTCCACTTTAGTACAAGTTTGATCACTTTTTATATCACAATTAGATTGGATAAATACGAGGTACAAATACGGGCACAATATGAAACAATTAGAAAAATTACGGGGTTGAATTATGCACTAAAAATTAGTGTAAAATACGGTACAAGTTTTACATATGAAAGGGGCTGAAATTTTATCATGCTATTTATTTAATAAGCAAGTATTTAATCCTTGCTTTATTCCAACTGATCCTTGTCTTGAATAACTAAGATAATTGAGTATTTTACTTCCTATCTGTGTATTAGGATTCAGTGCAAAACAAGGTAAAATCCACATGTATAACACTGTAATTCATGGTTTAAATAAGGATACCTATCATTTAATTGATTTTGTCATGTACGTAACCTCTTTTATTGATGTATTCATATTTACCGTATTTCGACATATAAGCACTACCCTTACTAAATGGATCTGCATCATAGAATTGATAATTAATTACGATGTATCCACACTTAAATTTTTTTCTACAAGTGGCAAGTCTTTCGCTAAACTTACTTGAGAATGAAAACGGCTATATTTAACTATCTTTCCTTTAGGATTAACTAAATAGAATAAACCCTTTTGATATTTAAATTGGTACCCTTTTGAATTAGTTTTACCAAATAGCATAAGTGAGTTGAGAATATAGAGCAATAATGAGAAATATTTTTTCGTGTCAATTATACACGTAAAATTTGTTGTAAATTAAAAAATATTCCTATTTTCGCGTCACAATGACACGAATAATAAACACTAAAAGTAAGCAAACATATTGTTACGAGTACCCAAGACCATCAGTCACTACTGACTGTGTAATCTTTGGTTTCGACGGCTTTGAACTTAACATTCTTCTGGTAGAACGTGGTATAGAACCATTTAAAGATCAATGGGCATTACCTGGAGGATTTGTTAAAATGGATGAAACAACTGAAGAATGTGCTCGTCGTGAATTAGCAGAAGAAACAGGTGTAGAAAATTTATTCTTAGAACAGTTGTATACATTTAGTGATGTCAGTCGTGATCCTCGGGGAAGAGTTATTACTGTTTCCTATTTCGCATTAATTAAATCGACTGCTTTCAATTTAATTGGTGGAGATGATGCCAGTGACGCCAAATGGTTTCCTATTGATCAGGTTCCTTCCTTAGCATTTGATCATGATAGAATTTTAAGAGTAGCTCATGATCGACTAAAAGGCAAAATAAAATATGAACCTATTGGATTTGAACTTCTTGAAGAAGTATTTACCATCCCTCAGCTTTTAAGACTTTATGAAGCAATATTAGGGATACAGATAGACAGGCGAAACTTTAACCGTAAATTTTTGAAATTAGGCATACTTGAACCAGTTGAAAAGAAAATAGAAGGAATTGCCCACAAAAGTGCTAGACAATTCCGTTTTGATAAAAAAAAATATCAGGCACTTAAAAGCCATGGATTTAATTTTGAAATATAATGACTTGGCAAATACAGTTATCAATTCCTTTTGAGAAGAAAATAATCCATATACTACAATTAGAATATGGCGTTACGTGTTTAACTTATGAAAGAATAGAAAGCGGTTTTTCCAATTTACTTTATCAGATTAAAACTACAACAGGAAAATTCATTCTTCGGGTTTCACATTTCTCAAAAACATCCTCTGCTATCAGGCAAGAAGAAATTGTGTTAGAGAAACTTGATTCATTGCAAAACACAACGAACACACCACAAATTATACGCACTATAAGCAACACAATGCATTGCCAAATACATATTGATAAAACCTATGCAATACACTTGTTTCATTACATTGAGGGAGCTACAAAATATCAATGGCACGACATTCCCAATGTTGACGATTTAAAGCGTATCGTTTTAAAGTACAAGGACCTTAATTGCAAATTACAAACTATATCTGCATCAAGTATTACCAATTGTTACCTGAATAACTATACCGAAATACTTAACCAAGCAAATGAAACAAACTGGGATTGTTTAAAAGGAATACAACAGTTAAACCAAGCTGACATACAATCTTTTTCCACGAATGCATTTCGGATACTTACAGATCTAAAGTCAATCATTCCTAAGTTAAAAATGCAATATATACATGAGGATTTTCAATTGGAAAACATTCTTTTTAAAGACAATAATATCTGTGGTATTATAGACTTTGAGCATACCCAATATGGATACGAAGAAATAGATGCCATCCTATCAGCATTCAGAATATGTAAAAAGGGAAAATCGGATTCCTTGCTTGATATTGATAAACCAGCATTTGATGCATTTGTGAATCTTTACTTTGGTTCTAGCAAATGGTATACACTTGAAAAAGAAATAGCTTATGAGCAGTGGTTGTGTTTTTTTGCACTACAACAGTCCCTGCTCTACATTAAAAATGCAATAAACGGCATCTGGAAACTAGCCGAAGGAATAGGATTTTTATCCTGTTTTAACACTGTAAATATCTACAATGTAAAAGAATGTCAGCTATGAAACGAGCTTTACTACTTCTTAATACACCTGTCATACCCAATCCGGCAGAAATAAAAAAGCTAAGTGAGGTTTATGATGAATTTATTGTGGTACTGATATGGGAAACTTTTCAGTTTTGTGTAGAGAACAAACAAAAACCTGGGGATATTCTAATACAGATTAAAAACAGTATGGAACGTATGGTTGCCAAGCCCGTTTATCTGTTTCCTATACATAAACAGAATATGGACACCATGCAGCTAATTATGCGTTTAGGTCACTATTGCCCTGATTTTGCTATTCTTCTTTCGAATAGCAAATTGTTCATAAACTACGCTCCTTTAGTTTATCATGTTCCTGTAAAATTAATCGCTTGTAATGAACTACCTCTAAAAATTAAGCACCACAAAACACGAGCTCTGTTTGTTTCTAGGGCTCAACCATTTCACAATGGACATAAGGAGTTTATTACATCCATTTTAAGTGAATATGATGAAGCGATTTTTATTATTGCATGCGCCGATAAATCATTCAATTTGGCAAATCCAGCAACGGCAGGTGAAAGAATGAGCATGATCAAGGCCTATTTAGAAATCAATTATCCCAATCGTTATTGGATTATTCCAATGGCTTACAATCCGTTTACAGCCGAAAATTTTAAAGAAATAAAGCTTTTGCTTCCTCACTTTAATGTTTTTTTCAGTACAAATCCTTCTGCGATTGAAATGGCTCAACACGAAAATATTCAGGTGGAAATACCCACAATAAATACAGAAACAAGAGGAACAACACTCAGACAAAGTATGGCAAATAATGAATGTATAAAGAATCTTATTCCTTCAGAAACATACGCAGAAATGAAGCGACTAAATATTGATCAACGAATAATTAAACTATATAAGAAATAATCCTATGTGCGGAATTGGAGGAGTATTATTTTCGAATAAATCTCAAAAACATATTCGTCAGATCCTTTTGAATATGGAACAACTACAGCTCCATAGAGGACCCGACGAACAAAATATATGGACGGGAGAAAATCATGGATTGTGTCATCAACGACTTTCGATTATTGATATAAAAAATGGACAGCAACCATTCAAAAGTAATAACGGAAGGTATATTCTCACTTACAACGGAGAATTGTATAACCATCAGCAACTTAAAGATGAACTACATACAAGTTATTCATTTAAGACAAATAGCGATACAGAAATTGTTTTAGCTGCTTATATTAATTGGGGAACACAATGCGTACATCGCTTTATTGGCATGTTTTCCTTTTTAATATGGGATACAGAAACTCAAACAGCATTTGCAGCCAGAGATTTACTAGGTGTAAAACCATTTGTATACAGTTATATTAATGGCGAATTCACCTTTGCATCTGAAGTAAAAACACTGGCGTCTGTACTTTCAAACAGTTTAGATATAAATCCGTATTCCTTGGCCGAAACCATTATTTCGCCATCTTTAAGCGGAGTTACGGATAGTCTCTTTAATCAAATAGCCATACTACAGGCTGGTACTTATCTGCAAGTCAATCAGGATGGAATTGTGGAAACAAATTATGCATTAACGCATATAAACCCTGCTCTTGGGGATGAAAAACACATCATCACCACTTTTAGAAATGAATTTGAAAGAAGTATATCGTATTCATTGCATTCAGATGTTGAAATAGGTTGTTTTTTAAGCGGTGGCTTAGATTCTTCGTATATCGCAGCTCAGGCACAAAGACAAAACAGTACCTTAAAAACCTATGGAATTGTATTTGACAATCATGATAAAATAGAATTCTCTCCCGACACGATTGTTTGCTCAAATGACAAACCATTTACAGATTTGATGATTAAAAAATATCGACTCAATCACAAGGAGGTAAATATTTCGCAAGACATGATTCTAAATGAAATAGAACAAATTGTTACAAATAACGATCGCATAAGTGTATGGGAACAAGAAATATCACAACATTTTTTGGCGCAGAAGGCTTCCAAAGATGTAAAAGCGGTAATGGTTGGCGACGCTGCAGATGAAATGAATTACGGTTATTTTTTCTTGTTAAATAAGCAATACAACACCTCGCCTTTAGCCATTAGTAACCTGTTTGGTGGAAATGAGCGACTGAATATTTTAAATCCAGCATTTGTAAAACAAACAGGTATTAAAGATTATTTGTATCACAAATATGAAAATATTGCACAAACTGCAGGTTACCATTTTGACAAAGGAAAAGAGGAAAGAATTTTGGCAACCACCACATTAATAACAAAACTTTGGCTCGGAAGACTTTTACATAACGGCGATATCCATACCATGAATAGTAGTTTGGAGGGCAGAGTTCCCTTTGCAAACCAAAACTTATATCAGATTAGTAAAACAATTCACCCTTCGCTTGGATTTAAAAATAACATTGAAAAATACGTCGTAAGGGAAGCTGCTAAAGGAACACTCATTGATGAGATACGTTTGCGAAAAAAATCGGCATTACCACGCGATCCACGATTAGCAAGGGCCTATCAGCAAATATTAGTTAACCTTTTGCAAGAAAAAAATCCTTTTTGCGAACAATACTTCAACACCCAATACCTGAATAAACTAGCTCACGACAAACATATGACTGAGCAGAAACGCATGATGATTTTTAGTTGCATAGCAGCCATTTATTGGGGTAAAAAATACCATCTAAACTAAACCACCGTGGAAAATAAAAGAATATTATTCATTACCATTCCTGAGAAAGGACATCTTAATCCACTCATTGGAATTGCCCAGCATATACAACAACTCGGAATTGAAATTGCTTTTTTTGCACAGGCGGATGTATCGGCTCAACTTAAAAATGCTCAAATTGATTGCACGTGCTTTACGCCAACAGATAAAGCCAATATACCTTCTGATTTTATTACCAAAGGAGCAGAATTTGCAAAAAAAATACAAGACAAAACATGGCTCGAAAAATGGGTTAAAACGTTACTCATTGACGTAGTACCACAACATATTGAAGGTATAGCTAATGCGGTTGCCTCATTTAATCCTTCGATTATTGTAACAGACCCAATGGTTTATGCTGCAGCTATTGTAGCCGAGAAAGAACAAATCCCTTGGGTTGGAGTATCTAATTCTTTGAACCCGATAACCCCAGCAGAATGGAGTTGTGATTTGGTTGAAACCTTAAACAAATATCACTCACAAAGACTTAAATTATTTGCTGACACAAAACCCGACATTCAATTTTCAGTGAGTGATGCAATTTCGCCATGGCTGAATATTGTGTTTTCTACCGAAGAATATATTCCCCGGGAGTTAAGCGAAAATAATTTTTCGTTTTACGTAGGCACTCCATTTCCGGCAAACAATAATCGGGGTGACGAAACCCTATTTCCTTTCGACAAACTCGATAAATCAAAAACAAAAGTATATATGTCGTTGGGAAGTCAGGTCTATTACTACCCCGAATTATTTAAAACCGTTGCAAAAGCATTGGAAAATGAGAATGTACAATTGATTTTATCAGTAAGTGAATTATACAACGAAGGATTTGCCAATGAATTTCCTAAAGATGCCATTATACTCCCCTATGTCCCTCAACTACAAGTTTTAGATCATATTGATATCATGATTAGTCATGGAGGTGCAAATTCAGTACTCGAATGCATGTCAAAAGGTATTCCGATTGCACTACTGCCATTGTGTAACGATCAATTTATACAAGCAAAATTTATTCAACGGGCTAAAACAGGAATAGTTCTGGATGCTTTTCTTCCGGATGTAAATACTTACAGAACAGAAATAAGAAAGCTAATTGAAACCAACAACCCATATCAGAAAAATGTAAAACGAGTAAAACAATCTTTTGACCGATATGGAGGAGCTAAACAAGCTGCAGAACTCATTCAAAAAGTACTATTCAATCATCAACCCATTATGCCTTCGCTATACTATGCATAAAATTTTGTATATATCACCCCATCTTGACGATGTCATATTGAGCTGCGGCGCCACAATAGCACAACAAATTAGTAATGGCAACCAGGTTACTATTGCTACAATATTTAGTGCCGGTGATGAAAAAAGTAACCATCTGATAAGAAAAAACGATGATGCAAAGGCTGTGAAACAACTTGGAGCTTCTTACCTTCATTTTGATTTTGTAGATGCTCCATTTCGCTCGCAGAAATATTATTCATTTGCTAGCTTATTGTATCATCATACACCGCCAACAGATCATGTCCTTTTGCAGGATATTACAAAAAAAATCGCAGCATTGATTAAACCCAAAGGCTTTAATCAATGCTATTTTCCTTTAGGTATTGGCGGACACATTGACCATAACCTTGCTTTTTATGCAGGTAAAAACATACTGAAAAATCAGGTGTGTGAGTGTTATTTTTATGAGGATGCTCCCTATAATCAGGTACAAAACTGGAGTAACATTCGAAAACAACAATGTAATATTGAGCATGAATACTCGAATAGTCCCTTTACCCGTTTAAAAGAACAACATTTGGCTTTTGTAAGCAACTACTTTATAAATGACATGGACGAACTTGAGAGTGAAAGTAACTACAAACGAGAATTCGAAAAGCTTCATCAACCAGGCCCTAACCCCTCCTTTAAAGCAATCAAGTATTTCAACGAATATGATTGTGAAAGCAAATTAAATGCCCTGCGTTGTTATCAAACTGAGTTTGATATCCTTATTGACGAACAGAACATACGTCAGTTAAAATTTGAAGTCAACTATAAACTAATACCCAATTAACGAAGATGATGGAAATTTCAGAAAAAATAAACGTTGAAATACATACCGTAAAAGAAAGCTCCTATTTGGAAGGAAATGTAAAATATAAGGTAAACGACTTAAGTAATATTGATACAATTACACTTGCCCTTTATGATGCTATTTTTGAAACCATTAATAAATCAAATTTAAAAATTAGCTTTATCCGTCACTTTGTGCCGGCAATTAATACTATTTTACCAAGTGGTGAACCCGTTTACGAAAAATTTAACAAAGGGCGTTTTCTTGCCTATCAAAAACATTTTGGAAACCACACAAACCAGTGGCATATTCCTGCAGCTTCGGCTATTGGTAGCAGCGATAATTGTATCGAAATATCATTTAAGGCCTCCAATCACATTCTGAAAGTCATCGAAAATAAATGTCAGATTCCAGCGCATCAATACTCCGAAAAGTATGGAAAATACCCTCCTGTATTTAGCCGGGCTTGCATCATAGAAGAAAACAATCAGATTAAACTATTTGCTTCAGGTACAGCCAGTATTAAGGGTGAAGATTCGCAATTTACAAACGACATATACGATCAGGTATATAACACCATTGAAAACCTGAGAATTTTAGGTAGTCAGTTTAACTTAAAGCAATATGGTATTGAATACGGTTTTGCAGTCGAAGATATTCAACACATCATTGTATATTACCGGAATACAAGCGATTTAGATTTATTACAAAAGCTTATTCCCAAGTTTCTTTCGGCTCAATGCACAATCAACTACCAACAGCGCAATATTTGCCGAAAAGAGCTATTGGTAGAACTGGAACCTGTTTTTATAAAAAAAGGTGATGTTTCTGCAACTGAAAAGAAGTATAAAATCGAACAAAATAGAATACAGACAGAATCATTCGAATTTCATTTAAGTGAACATTGCAATTTAAAATGTGTGGAATGCTGTAACATATCTCCATTTAACCAGCCAAAATTTATGAGCCTTGATGAAATAGAGCTGATTTGCATTTTTCTTAAAAATCATATTAATCCGGAGGTAATTAAACTCTCAGGAGGCGAACCCCTACTTCATCCAGACATTGATTTGATTGTTAAAAAGGTAAAGTCTTATTTCCCAAAAACCTTATTGCGCATTACAAGTAATGGTTTACTGGCGAAAAAGCTAAATGAGGATATTTTTCAACACATCGATCAAATCTGGATTTCGAACTACAGAAGTGCACCGGTTAGTAAAAATAACATTGAACACATTAAGCAACTTGCAAAAAAACATGGTGTTATTTACAATATAAAATCAGTGGATCAGTTTAACACTATTTTTGCCAAAGAAACACTAACTGACAAAGAAGAAATTCAGCAAATTTACAACGATTGTTGGATGCGACACCGTTGTTTAATGGTTCGGAACAATCGCTTTTTCAAATGTACGCGTGCTGCATATATTGACGATTATTTGCATACAGACAAAAATGGAATGGAAAAACTTTCAGAACAGGACAGCATAGCCATAAATGACAGCGACTTTAAAACAAAAGCACTGAACTTTTTAAATTCATCAGAGGTATTGAATTCGTGCACTTATTGTCTAGGTGTATCAGGTGAACTAATTGAAAACCAGCAGATGAAAAAAATCCCTTAAAGTTATATAAAAACGAAAGCAGTTTATCGTTGATTCATAAGCTGCTTTCTATTCTAATAATTTGCATATTTAAAACCACCTGTCAATGGTGTGAAAATTAGTCTGAATCATTTATTTCAAAGACTATGTGTTATAATTAATACGTACATAATCTTACTCACTATAAATTTAAACTAACAGTGCTTGCGGATTTTCCTTTCCTATTATTTCATTGTATCAAAATATTCAGTGGCTGTATTATTTCAGGATTAGCAGCAAAATAAGGGCCCGCACATTGAACTACTATTTTGTATTTATGCATTAGTTTACTCAGCTCTTCAATTGAATACATGTAACCAATTCTTCTTTTCGCTCTTTTACATTGCAATTTCCTCGCATTTGAAGAAGTTTCCGCATCAGGTAGAGTACGCAATAGTTAAAGCGCTATATGTCTGCCTTTTATGATAGTACATTATTTTACATCCCACCTGCGCCTTATTTATCACGGAACACTTTTTTACTGATAATGCGTATCAATAGTTCAAATTGTTTTTATAGCAACGTTCAACCCACTTTCGGGCTTGTATCATTAGTCGAATAGTTAGCCCGGCTCTGTATGAGGCTATTATTGAAAATGCCTTTCGGACATTTTCAAATACTGAAAGGATTTAATATGAATAGCCACGGTTGGAACACGGGGAATATGAACGTATTATAAAGAAACCCCAAAGTAGATTCAACTGTTGATTCGCATTGATACTTAGTGTTTCTGTATCTTTTTCTTAACTCCTTTAATAGCCTTTGCTTCCAATGGATTTTCAGGCCATTCGTGTTTTGGATAACGTGCCCTAAGTTCTTTTCTTACCTCGAAGTAAGCATTGTTCCAAAAACTCTTTAAATCACCTGTTATTTGTACAGGTTTAAAACCAGGCGACAAAAGATGCATCAACATACTATTTTTTCCATTATTGATCGATGGAGTTTCTAACATCCCAAACACTTCCTGCAATCGAACTGGTAAAACAGGCTTATCCCCATTCTCTGAATATTGTATCTTAATTTTAGATCCACTTGGTACCTCTATACGTTCTGGTGCCAAAATATCTAACTGTTGCTGAAGCTCATACGGCAAATAATGCTGAAGTACGTCTTTTAGATTAATCTTTTTGAGGTCTTCCGGCCTTTTAACCGTATTCAAATATGGAGCTAACCACTGTTCACAAGTATCGATTAACTCATTATCCGAAACATCTGGCCAGCCTTGATCTCGATTCCATAAACGAAGACTTAATACCCTATTTTGCCATTGAACCACCTCTTTATTAAAATCAAGTAAACTTATCCCTTCCTTTTTGATTGCATTACAGATAGCTTCAATCTTCGAATTTTCATCATAATCCATTAATGGCTTACTCTGAAGTACAATATTACCAATACGTAATTCGTTAACGGCTTTAAAACCGCCCTCTTTTGTGTTCCAGCTAACCCGATCTACATTTTTAACCATCGAAATCAAATCACGTGGATTTAACGGGGACGCTAAAAAAATGCGTCCAACCCCATCCGAAGCATTTAAATTAGCTATAGCTAACCATTCTTCGTGGGCTAAATCGTCCTGATGACCTGCAGCTGCTATTCTACCATTGGCTAATTTAAATTGGGCATTATTACCTGGTTTACAATGAGCAATACGCTCAGGATAGGTAAAAGCTAACAGCAACCCTGTCTCAAATGGATCAAAATCGCTATTATCCACCTCACAATTCAGCATTTTTCTGTATTGAGATGAAATTTGCTCAATTCGCTTTAGTTTATTGCTCTTAAGATTTCCACTTCTATACCTGCGTAAAGCTTCAATTCTTAAATTAATATCTATTCCTGCTTCTTTGCCTAATGGATCACGTTCTTCCAGAACAGCTGCTACATCAACAGCCAAAGAACTTAAACCTTCATCTTCGGCTTTCAATAACATATGCGCTATTCGCGGATGACAAGGAATTTTACTTAACTGCTTACCATGCTCTGTAATATTACCATTATCTAACGCATTTATCTGATGAAGTACATTTTTTGCTTGCCGCACATGACCTTTAGGTGGTAAGGTTAACCAATGCAGCGATTCTATGTCATTAACACCCCATTTAGCAATATCGAGCATTAACGATGCTAAATCTGCATCTTCAATTTCAGGTGTTTGATGTTCTATCTTTTGATGATGACTAGCATTAGTCCACATTCGATAACAAACACCAGCCCCTAATCGACCAGCACGTCCCGCCCGCTGATCTGCCGAATCTTTCGTTATCTCAATCGTTTCTAATCGAGATAAGCCAGATCGGCTATCGAAACGCATAGTGCGCCCGAAACCAGAGTCAACAACAACCTTTACACCTTCAATGGTTAAACTGGTTTCGGCTATTGACGTAGCTAAAACTATTTTTCGCCTTCCTTGCTTATCCGGCATAATAGCAGCATATTGTTTCGATGAATTCAACTGCCCATACAATGGATGAATCTGCGTATTCCCAACCTTTCCGTTTAGTAAAGATTCACATTTTCTGATTTCACCTTCACCCGGAAGAAACACCAAAATATCACCTTCCTCTTCATTCAATACTTTCGATACAATTCTTGCTGTAAGCTCAGGAATCATATACATATCAGAGTCGCCGGTATACTTAATCTCTACGGGAAACTGCCTTCCATCACTTTGAACCACCTTACTATTCAACAACTGCGATAGATTAGTCACATCTAATGTTGCCGACATAACAATAATGCGTAAATCATTCCTTAGTACCTGCTGAGATTCCAAAGAAAGAGCCAATGCCAGGTCGCCAAATAAATTACGTTCATGGAACTCATCAAATATTACCAATCCAACATCTTCGAGAGCATTATCGCTTTGAAGCATACGAGTAAGAATTCCTTCTGTAACAACTTCTATTCGCGTACTATCACTAATTACATTATCAAAACGAATACGATATCCTACAGTCTTTCCTACCTTTTCACCTACTAAATCTGACATTCGAGATGCAATACTTCGAGCAGCCAACCTCCTTGGTTCCAATACAATAATTTTCTTTTGAGCCAACCATGGTTCATTGAGTAAAGCAAGAGGAACTATCGTACTCTTTCCTGTTCCCGGAGGTGCATGTATAATTAACCGATTATCAGTTACTAATTGTTCCCTTATTTCAGGTACAACCTCTACAATAGGTAAATCTATATGTGATGTATCGAAATTCAAATTTGTACTATTTTTATTTTAGCAAGGGTGCAAAGATAAAGCAAATACTTAAGTTTTTAGACACAAAAAAAGCGTCTGCAGAAACAGACGCTTTATAATATTTTTTGAAGACTTTAACTAGCTAGCCAACATTGTTTCAATACCAGCAAGAATTGTTTTAGCATTTGCATTTGTAGGTTGAACTTCTAATGCTTTATTTGCAAAATCAGCGGCCTTGTCAAATACAACTTTTGCTTTTTCTTTAATAGCATCCCACTGATCGTTATTATCAGCAGTACGGGTATTCAAAATAGTTTGACCTTCAGAATACAATGCATTACTTTGTTTTACATAGTAAGTAGCCAACATTTTTTTCATGTGACCGACATACTTACTTGTGCTGTATTTTTCAATACCTCCAGTAAGTACCTCTACCATTTTATCTTCTTGTTCTAATTTATCGTAAGAAGTAGCAATATAATAGGTAGAAATATCAGCTTTATAATCAAGGTCAATACATTGATTTAAATACTTTATAGTCTTCTCATAATCTTTAATTTTACGTGCACATGTAGCAGTATTATATACCATGGCAGCGTCCATTTCTTCATCTCCCCATGATGCGATAGCTTGTTCGTAGGAGCTTAATGCTGTTTTATAATCTTTTGCTTTAAGAGCATCATTTCCTTCATTTTTCAGCTCTGCAGCACTTTTGTCCTGAGCCATAGCTCCAACAAACATCAACATCAAAAAGGATAAAGTTGCTAAATACCTCATAATAATAATTTTTTAATCTTTATTTTATAGACTTGATTCGTTTCAATGCCCGTAAAAATAGTTTTTTTTTGAAAAACCCTATAAAATATGGCAAAATTTCTTTAAAGTTGTTATTTACATGTCTTCAGTAAGAATTGCTTAAATGTTTCGAAATCTTGTGATAACTCCTCCACATTTTTTATTCCAGCTAAAAACGCTTTTAACCGATCGGGTTGCTCAACTTTTTGTTTAATAATTTCCTCTACCGTTTCGGGAAACTTAGCTGGGTGAGCTGTTGCAAGAAATATACCAAACTCATCATTTTTTAACAATTCCTGTAAAGATTTATATCCAATAGCTCCATGTGGATCGAGAATATAACCTTCTTCAGTAAAAACTTTAGCAATCATTTCGAAGATTTCTTCGTTTTTACAAACAAAGCCAGTTACCGTTTCTTTAATTTGATCTAAGCTCTTGTTAAATATTTCCTGAACCCGTACAAAATTACTTGGATCACCTACATCCATTGCATTTGCAGGTGTTGAAATACTTTTAGCCGGAGAATAAACTCCTGAATCAAGATATTTAGGAACAATATCATTAATGTTGGTTGCTGCAATAAAGTGTTTCACCGGCAAACCCATCTTATATGCTATTAATCCGGCAGTTAGGTTACCAAAATTTCCACTAGGAACAGACACTACAATTTCTTTCTTACCTTGTTTCACCGCTTGTGCATAAGCATAAAAGTAATATACCATTTGTGGTAAAAAACGTGCAAGATTAATTGAATTTGCAGAGGTAAGAACTAATTTATCCTGCAATTGCTCGTCCATAAAAGCAGACTTTACCAAACGCTGACAATCATCAAAGGTTCCATCAATTTCAATAGCAGTGATGTTTTGCCCCAATGTGGTAAATTGTTTTTCCTGAACATCAGAAACTAATCCTTTAGGATATAAAACATATACGTCAACACCATCAACACCAAGAAAACCATTTGCAACCGCACTTCCTGTATCACCAGAAGTGGCTACCAATACATTAATATGCTGCTCCATACCATGTGTAAACTGAGCCATTACTCGTGCTAAAAATCGAGCACCAATGTCTTTAAAAGCCAAAGTAGGTCCATGAAACAGTTCTAATGCTGATACATTTTCACTAACTTTTTGCAGCGGAATGGGAAAATTAAAAGCTTCCTTGGTTAACTTTTTGAATTCGTCTTCGGGAATCACCGGACAGAAATACTGTTTCAATACATGAAAACCAATTTCCCCCAAATCCATCTTAGGAAGTTCTTGCCAAAAACTATCGGGCAAAACCGAAATCTCTTCCGGCATATAAAGCCCCTTATCTGGTGCCAATCCATTAATTACGGCACTTTTCAAATCACTTTTATGCGATGCGTTATTGGTACTATAGAATTGCATATTCGTTCGTTTTCAGCGTTAAAATTACTTGTTTCCTGATAAAAACACTTCCATAAACTCGGTTTGATCTAAAAATCCGATTCCACCTTGTTTTGCTGATTCCTCATTATATTCATTTACACTATCAGCCTCTACTCCTGGGCGATAAATCATAAACGGAACAAAATCGCGCGTATGCGTTCTTATTTCGCATGGTGTTGGATGATCTGGCAACATTGCAATACTCAGCTCATCTTTATGATTTGCCAGATATTCCAATACAGGTTTTACAACTAACTGATCAATGTCTTCAAGTGTTCTTATTTTGAGTTCTACATCCCCCTCATGTCCAGCTTCGTCGGGAGCTTCAATATGTAGATACACATATTCGTTTTCTTCCAATGCTTTTATTGCTGCATCAGCTTTACCTTTATAATTAGTATCAAATAAACCGGTAGCCCCCTCAACAAATACGGATTTTAAACCTCCTAATTTACCTAAGCCATGAATCAAATCTACGGCAGAGATAACCACGCCACTCTCAATACCATATAATTCTTTTACGGTTGGCATACTTGGCTTAAAACCTGCAGACCAAGGCCAAATCATATTAGCAATAGCTTTGCCTTTAGCTTTGCGTTTTTGATTAATCGGATGATCTTCCAAAACGGCTTTAGATTTCATCATCAAATCGCGAAGTAACGCAGCGGTCTCATGTCCTGTTTCTGGTGTTGGGAGATAATCTGCTACTTTTTCGCCAGGATGATCGTGTGGCGGAGTACATTGCAAACCGTTTTTACCTCCTTTAACAATCATAACATGACGATAACTAACACCGGCATAGAACTGAACACGATCATCACCTAATTTGTCATTAAGTTCATCTATCAACACTTTGGCTTCATCAGTTGTAATATGTCCGGCTGAGTGATTTAACAAGATACCATCTTCTTCGCTAACAAGGTTGCAGCGAAATACTAAATCATCTTCGCTAAAATTAATACCTAAAGCAGCGGCCTCTAAAACACCCCTACCTTGATAATAAGTAGCAGCATCATACCCCATAATAGTCATATTTGCTACCTCTGAACCAGGATGTAGTGAATCTGGTACCGTTTTAAGTACACCTGTTTTCGAAATCTGACACAACTGATCAATATGTGGAGTTTTAGCCGCCATCATAGGAGTTTTACCTCCCAATCGCTCTATTGGACGATCAGCAAAACCGTCAGCTAATATTACTAGATATTTCATAGATTAATCTTTTTTCTTTTAGAACTTAGGGATGCGTAACCGTTCAGGCTAATATTCCCAGTTTTTTTTAAAGGTTTACCACTTTAATGATATCGGCAAATACACCAGCAGCCGTAACATCAGCTCCTGCTCCATAACCTTTAATTTCCATTGGATGATCGTAATAATAATCGGTTCGAAGCATTATCTTGTTATTACTGTCTTCTAAACGATAAAAAGGATGCCTTTCATCCACTTCTATAAATCCGACTTTTGCTTTACCTTCTTTTAATGATGCCGCATACCTAAGAATTTTACCTTTCTCCGCAGCTTCTTTTCTTTTTTGCTCAAATGCATCATCGTAATCTTTTAATCGTGCCATGAATTGCTCTACTGTTTCATCTGTAAAAAATTCTTTTGGCAAAAACGGTGTTATATCAACATGCTTCTCTTCCAAAGGATATTCGCATTCGCGAGCTAGAATCAGAAGTTTACGAAGTACATCTTTACCAATTAAATCAATTCGCGGATCTGGCTCACTATAACCTTTATCTTTGGCCTCCTGTACTACTTCCGATAGTTTTCTTTCGGCAGAAACATTATTCACAATATAATTGAGTGTACCCGACAAAACAGCTTCTAATTGCAGAATTTTATCACCACTTTGAATCATACTATTCATTGTATTGATAATGGGTAATCCTGCTCCCACATTGGTTTCAAAAAGATATTTTACTCCTTTCTCAACAGCAGTGGTTTTTAGTTTTTTATACGTTTCGTAATCCGACGAACTGGCAATTTTATTAGCAGTTACAACCGAAACGTTATTTTGTAATAATTTAAGATACTGTTCTGCAACCAATGGACTTGCCGAACAGTCGACAAATACACTGTTCGACATATTATTGGCAATTATTTGATCAACAAACTTATCGATACTTCCCGGGCTAGCTTCTTTTAACTGATCAGCAGCTGTATCTAGATCTAATCCCCTATCTTTAAAAAGCATTTGCCGCGAGTTAGCAATACCTGCTACACGTATACTCAATCGCTCTACCTTTAATAAACGATCTGATTGTCGCTGAATTTTTTTAAGTAAACTTTTACCTACGGTACCAACACCTGCCAAATACAAATGAATTGCCTGATATTGACTTAAGAAAAAAGCCTCGTGTACCACATTTAAGGTTTTACGTAAATCATCCTCCCTAACAACAAATGATATGTTTAACTCGGATGCTCCCTGAGCAATTGCATAAACATTAATACCATTTCTACCTACGTCGTTAAACAACAAACCCGAAACACCCGATGTTTGCTTCATTCCTTCGCCCACAACAGCTACAACAGCCATTTTGTTATCCAGCGATACTCCATTGATCTGTTTTCGGCTAATTTCTTTTTCAAATTCATTCAGCAAAGCCATTTTTGCAGCCTCTGCTTCTGTGGTATTGATTACAACCGATATACTACTTTCGCTTGATGCCTGAGATATTAAGATTATATTTACATTTTCGGTAGCCAATGCTTTAAACATACGCATAGAAATACCCGAAACACCTATCATTCCGCTACCCTGGAGAGTTAACAGGGATACATCTTTTATAGATGACAAGCCTTTAACTTTCTTTTCGCCAGAAGTATTTTTATCGATTAAAGTACCCGGAGCCTCAGGATTAAAAGTATTCTTAATTAAAATGGGAATTTGCTTTTGCAAAACCGGAATAATCGTTGGAGGATAAATCACTTTAGCTCCAAAATGAGACAATTCCATCGCTTCGGCATAGCTTAAGTGATCCAGACAATAGGCTCTTTTAATTACGCGTGGATCTGCTGACATAAAGCCATCCACGTCCGTCCAAATCTCTAATATTTCAGCATCAAAACCGGCTGCAAACAATGCTGCTGAGTAATCTGAACCACCTCTACCTAATGTTGTATTATCTCCATTATCATCACTTGCAATAAAACCGGGAAATACAGCAACTTCGGGTAAACTAAACTTAAGTTCAGCAATAGCCTGCATTGTTTGATTAGTCTTAACAACATGGCCACGGCCATTCATCTCAGTTTTAATAAATTCTCGACTATCATACAGTTTTGCCCCTGGAATTAAGGTTGCCAAAATTGCGGAAGATAAACGCTCACCACATCCGGCAATCGTATCATAACTTTTTGTACTTAATTCACCGGTTAGGCTCACCCCTTTAAGTATTTGTTCAAGATCTTTCCATATATCAACAATTTCATCCTGCAGTTTTACTTCTACTGAAGGAGTAAATAATTCAGATATGATTTGATTATGCTTGTCTTTTAGATAACTTAATACATCTTGGTAAGATTCACCTTTAACAGCTTTTTTAGATGCATGAATTAATTCGTCTGTGATACCCCCAACTGCAGAAACCACCACCACTTTAGGACCTTGTATATTTTCTACAATGCGTTTAACATTTAACATGGCTACAGAAGAGCCCATTGATGTACCTCCAAACTTAAGTACTTTCATATTATAAATAAAATGTGATTACAAAAAAAGATAACAACTTCGACCTGATGATAATAACAACTATACCCCCCAAGGGGTTGTGTTTATTGATGTAGTATTTGTGAGAATAAAAATCATCATTAAAATGGTCGCTTGTTTTAGAATACGATACAAATATAATTAGATAATTGACAAATCAAAAACAACTAGGCTTTTTTTCTAATAATTCGAAATTAATATCGCCATAATTAATCAAATTCATAAGTGGCACACATAAATATTTCTTACATTTTTCATCAGAACAGACATAAATTTCCACATTAATCAAGCTTCTTTTATTGTTATTTACCGATTACCCCTATTTTTTATGGGGGTTAAAAAAAAGATCATAACATTACTAAGTCTCTTTACTTTACCAAATAGATGTTGTAAATTATATTCAAAATTACGTACCTAAATAAAAAACACATGAAACGGATTGGCTTTACACTTACATGGATCATGTTCGTAATTCTTATTGCGGGATGTAACCAAAAACCAAAAATTGGATTTTTGATGGATAGCTTGAATAACGAACGATGGAAAAAGGATAAAGAGTTATTTGTTCAGAAGGTAGAGGAATTGGGTGGTATTCCTATTGTTGAAATAGCAAACACCGATCCTGAAAAACAAATATTACAGGCTCAAAGCATGATAGATCAAGATGTTGATGTTCTGGTAATTGTTCCGGTTGATTTACAAAAAGCAGCTGAAATAGTTAAAATGGCTCACCGTAGTTATATACCAGTTATATCATACGACCGTCTGATTAAAGACTGCAATCTTGATTATTACATCTCAACCGATAATATTCATATCGGCGAATTGCAAGCTAATTACTTAACTAAGATTTCGCCCAAAGGTAAATATGCTTTAATAAGTGGGCCTAAGAGTGATAACAATGCCTATTTATTACATTTGGGATGGATGAATATTCTTCAACCATTAATTGACAGGGGGGATATTGAGATTGTGGTCGATGAGTTTTCTAATTTTTGGTTACCAGATGAGGCACATCGTATTATGACCAATTATTTTAAAGAATCGGACGATGTAAATGCAATTATTTGCGGGAACGATGCATTGGCTTCGGGAGCTATTATTGCCCTAAAAGACAAGCATAAAGAAGGCAATGTGCTAGTCGCGGGGCAGGATGCTAACATACAGGCAGTACGTAATATTGTAGCCGGAAATCAAACTATAACTATATATAAACCTATTGAAGCCTTAGCTTTTGCTGCTGCTAATGCAGCAATTAAAATTGCTGATGGAGAAGCTCCCTCAAATATGAACATTACCGTTAATAATGGCAAAAGACTCGTACCAGCCATTCTTTTGGAGGCCAGTGTAGTGAATCGTCAGAATATTAAAATGACAGTAATATCTGAAGGGTTTATGGGCGAAAGTGAAGTGTATAATTAAATATATTTACAAAAGTAACATTAATAGCTGCTTAACTAAGCGGCTATTTTTTTTGTTTGAAACACCCATACGAATCATTATTTTTGAGCAAACGATCATTCATGTCGAAACTAAAAATATACAGAGCATCAGCAGGTTCTGGAAAAACATATACTTTATCAGGCGAATTTATCAAACTATTGTTTGAAGATCCTCAAAATTACAAAAGCATTTTGGCAGTAACTTTTACCAATAAAGCTACTTCTGAAATGAAAAACAGGATTTTAGAAAATTTGTATGCGTTATCTATTGAAGATGCTCCTGATTACTTATCTGAATTGATGGCTATTCATAAAAAAACAAAGCAACAAATTCAGAAAATTGCCCGTCAGTTATTGATAAATATTTTGAATGATTTTTCGAAATTTTCCGTTAATACCATCGATAGTTTTTTCCAAAAGGTAATACGATCATTTGCCTATGAAGCAAATTTACCAGCTGGTTTTAAAGTTGAATTAGATACCGATAAAGTTCTATCGCGGGCTGTTGATGAATTACTTCGCGAATTAGAATTAAAAGGAAATGAAGAATTACGCGAATGGTTGATTAACCACACACTATCTAAAATTGAAGATGGAAAAGATTGGAATATTGCCAATGAATTAAACTCGTTAGGACGCGAAGTTTTTAAAGAAGAGTTTCAGAGTTTGAATACTGAAACATTGGAGAAGCTTCAAAACAAAAAGCTGTTACATCAATATAACAATCAACTTAGACAGATTACCCGTCAATTTGAAAAATCAATAAAAGATAAAGCAAAAAACGCATTGGAATTAATGAAGCAAAATGGTATTACTTATGATATGCTTCATCTAAAATCAAGATCTCCGCTTAAAAATCTGGAAAAATTGAGTCAACTTCAAAAAACGGATGACTTATTAACTATTCAAAAACTAATTCCGCTTGTAGATAATCCGGAATTGTGTTTCAACAAAAAAAATACAGAATCGGAGAATAATTTAATTGGCGACTGTTTTAATGCCGGATTAAACGATGCTCTTTTCAAACTATCAGAACTTTTTATTACTGAAAAAACCAATTATTATACAGCCAGAATCATTTCCAACAATTTAAATGCATTGGGAATAGCCACTGATATTGCCCTTAAAGTGCAGGAAATTGCCCGAAATGAGAATTTGTTTCTTTTGGCTGACGCCAATCGACTATTACATCGTATTATCGATCAGAATGATGCCCCTTTTATTTACGAAAAAATCGGAAGCCGCTATCAAAATTACATGATTGATGAGTTTCAGGATACCTCTCGCCTACAGTGGAATAACTTCAGGCCTTTGCTCTTAAACAGTGTTTCGGAAGATAAGATGGCTATGATTGTGGGTGATGTAAAACAATCGATTTACCGTTGGCGTAATTCTGATTGGAAACTGTTAAGCGATCAGGTAGAAGCTGACTTCAGTGATTTTGGTACAGATCCGAAAATACTGGAAACCAATTGGCGAAGTCTGGAAAATATCATCACTTTTAATAACATTGTATTTAAAGAAGCTGCTCGAATGCTTCAGCATGAGTTTGTTAAATCGTCGGAAGAAATGAATCCTCAACACCAAATGCCAGAGGATTTAAAAACCAAGATAAGTAAAGCCTACGACGATACTGTTCAAAAGATTGCAGGCAAATCAGTAGGAACAGGCGGATTTATTAAAATGGCCTTTCCCGAAGGAAGTAAAAAAGCTGATTTTATGGCAAATGCTACTTCGCAGGCTGTTAAAGAAATTGAGCAATTACTGGATGCTGGTTACGATTATAAAGATATTTGTATTCTAGTACGTCGTAAAAAAGAAGGACAACAAATAACTGAAGCACTTCTTTCGGGAATATACTCTGATACCCAACGCAAGCATCCGGTAATTTCCAACGAAACACTTCTTTTAGGAAGTTCGCCGGCAGTTAACTTGGTGATTCAGCAAATTAAATTCATTCAGGATCCCGAGAATGAAGTATACGAGGCATACATCGATTTATATGAACAATTTTATCAGGTTCATTCATTAGAAGATCTTGACAACTGCGATGTATCGCAATTGATTACCACTCATCAGGAAGACAAAGAAACATTGCGTAATGAATTACTCGAATTAAAAGGTCAGCCATTATTTGAAATGGCCGAAACATTAATCCGAAATCTTCCGGAGAACATTTACGAGCATCAATTTATCTTTATTCAGGGTTTATTGGATGCAGTAAGAGATTATGTAACAAACTATTCGGTAAATGCACACGATTTTATTACCTGGTGGGATGATAAGGGACAGAACACTGCTATTTCTGTTCCCGAAGGACAAAATGCCATCAATGTAATGACAATACATAAATCAAAAGGATTGGAATTTAAAGCGGTTATTATCCCCTATTGTAACTGGCCAATCGACGATAAAGGATTTGGCAGTTTAATATGGTGTAAGCCTCAAACCGAACCTTTTAACCAAATAGATTTGGTTCCGGTCTCGTATAACTCGCAGTTATTACAATCGTATTTTGTTGATGAATATCTGGATGAACGATTACATCAATTTGTTGACAATTTAAATCTATTGTATGTTGCTTTTACCAGAGCAAAAGAAAGCTTAATTGTTTTGGGAGAACAGCCTACTAAATCGGGAGGCATTAAAAATGTATCGAATTTATTACACCGTATAGCCAACCAACTAAACCTCGCCTCGATTGATAATGAAAATATAAGGGAGCAATTGGTTGATTCATGGAATATAGAAGATCTTGTATTTGAATACGGTGAAATACCTGCAATGAACTCCGAAAAATATGAAATTGAAGAAAAAGAAAATTTCATTGTAAGAACATATGCTTTAGGAGATAGAATCAAAATACACCCCGAAAGTATGGTTTTAAATTCTCATGATGGTTTAGCTAATCTGAAACGTGGGAAACTGATGCATAAACTTTTCGAGTATATTGTATCTTCCGCTGATGTGAACAGAGCGATACACCAACTAATTTTAAATGGCCAGTTAAAAACATCAGAAAAGGACGATATCATGAAGTTTATTACTGATAAAATTAATCAACCTTTGGTTAAAGAATGGTTTAATGCTGAAAATACAATTATTAATGAGGGAGATATTCTAACCTCAGCGGGATTGTATCGCCCTGACCGGGTTGTTGTTCGCAACAATGAAGCTATTGTAATTGATTATAAATTTGGTGAAATCAGAAACGAAAAATATCGCCCACAAGTCAATCGTTATAAAAAACTTTTAAGTCAGATGGGTTATAAGAATGTAAAAGGATACATCTGGTATTTAGGTAAAGAAGATTTGGTAGAAGAAGTAATAGATCAACCACAACAAGGTAAACTATTTTAACATTAATGAAATTAAAACTGATACTCATTAATTTTATCCGACATAATGGTTAATTGTTCCTTCATAAGCTGAAAGGAAGCATTTACTTTTTCGAAATTACCATTTAATGATTCAGTTGAATCATGCAAATCGTAACTTTTACTATTGGTAAATCCAACATTCTGACGGATTAACTGTAGATCTTTACTTAACTTTTCCACATCGGAGTTATTCTGTTCAACTTTTGAAACGATATCAGTTATTATTTCGATCATTGAAGTGAGATTATTTCTGATTTCGTTGGCTTGAGATGCAACAGCTGCAGAAGATTGCACTGTTAAATCAGCTAGTTTTCGTACTTCGATAGCTACTACCGCAAATCCTTTACCAGCCTCTCCTGCTTTGCTAGCTTCAATTGAAGCATTTAGTGATATGATGTTAGTTTGCGACGCTATATCATCAATCTGATCAAGTGATTTTTCTATTTCATCAGAACGATACACCATCTCTTCGATATTCTTTTTGTAGTTTGTAATTTTATCTTTAGTTAATCTAAAGTTACTTTCAACAATACTCATAGAGCGCAAAGCTGTATCTACAACACGCTCTGACTCACCCGAACTTTTCCCTAGGCGCTCCCCTATCTCACGAACATAAAACAATGATTTAGTTAAATCTTCCAAAGTAGTTTCACCATCATTCGCATGCTCAAAATCATTTAATATACTACCTGAATAATCAGTGATTTTTAAGATTTCCTGAAGAAGAACTCGTATACTATCAATACTTGCATTTATTCCCCCAATAATAACTCCCACAGCATCATTACTCTTTAGTTCAATTGAATTTGGAATATTTTTATTACTCAAACTATTGGCTACATCAGCAATAAGTTGGAGTTTTTTTAATAATAGAAGTCGAACAAAGCCATAGCTAACTACACCTACAATTATACCTGCACAAATAGAACCTGCCAGAAACCAGATAAACATTCCATCTTTCCAATGCACAAAAAAGTTGGCATAAACAGGAAATACAAATCCCATTAATATGCCGAATGCCAACATACAAAAATGTAGTCGTCTGAGAATACTTTTCTTTAACATGTTTGGGTTGGTATTTTGTTAAAAAATTGATAACAACTTAAATAACAAAAAACTAATAGTAAAGTTTAATCAAACCTACTTACCCAAACCTCATTAATCTATTTTTTCCTTTTAGCTCTTGGTTTCTTCTTCTTCTTTTCGACAGCAAAACCAAACTTTCCTATTCT
Source organism: uncultured Carboxylicivirga sp. (assembly GCF_963668385.1). Lineage (GTDB taxonomy): Bacteria > Bacteroidota > Bacteroidia > Bacteroidales > Marinilabiliaceae > Carboxylicivirga. The sequence continues at coordinate 4,402,134 of NZ_OY764327.1, read as the reverse complement.
CTTACCTACCTCGTAATAGTGCCCATGTGAATAAGTAATCGGTCGAGCCTTTTGAAGACTAAAAGCACCCGTTTTTTCATCAATATATTGTTCATCGGCCTTAACATTAACTACCTCTGCAATAAACATATCATGTGTACCCAACTCCTTTATCTCTGTAACCTTACACTCAATATTTATCGGCGATTCTTCAATAATAGGTGCTTTTACGATAGATGCTTTACCGGGGGTCAGATGCATCTCTTTAAATTTATCGTATTTACGACCTGAGCGCACACCGCACCAATCTGTAGCATACGCTATATCTCTTGTGGTAAGATTGATAACAAACTCTCCGGTTTCTTTTAATATTGGGTATGAATGTCTACCCTTACGAACAGAAATATAGCACATTGGTGGGTCAGAACAGATGGTGCCCGTCCAGGCAATTGTAATAATATTATAGTTTTCGGGTTTATCACCTACTGTTACCATCACAGCAGGTAAGGGATAAATCATGTTACCGGGCTTCCAATCCTGTTTTGCCATTTCTGTATTTTTAAACAAAAATAATACAGAAATACGAGTTAATGGGAATATTTAAAATTTTAAATACGTGTACAACCACTCTGACCTGTCATATTGGCGGAATAAAACCTAACTTATGAAATACATACTAACATTGACTTTACTATGCCTAATACTAGGCAATCTTCGTGCACAAAAACAAGAAATTTCAATTACTTATTCGCCTCTATCAGTTTACAGACTAGAAAAAATGGTTGATGGAACCGAAAGTTACGAAAGTAATTATCATGTTCTGGGAGCAATTAACTTTGATTACCTATACTCACTCAACAATTGGTTTAAAATCGGTTTAAATATCATGTATGATAGGGCTTCAAAAGAAGGGATCTGGGCATATTATACTCTTGAAAACATGAATGATCCAACGTTTAAAACAAAGACTACTAAGCAAGCTTTTGTGATTTCACCTGAATTTGACTTTCAATACCTTAATCATCCAAAATTTAAACTAAGTAGTTCACTTTTGATAGGATATGCAATGGAAAGTTATAAAGAAGAAGGCTATTACAATTCAGATTACAACCTAGATGGAGTCACTTACCACATAAATCTTATAGGGTTTAAATGGGGCCAAAAGCAAGGATTAACAGGTCAATTAGGTCTAGGATACAAAGGGTTGATCAACTTAGGATATTTTGCACGTTTCTAAAAAATAAGTTGTCCTGAAACACCATATTCAGCATGTATTCAGGACAACGTCTTCTATGTGTTATAGTACCTCTAAATGATCTTCAGTCGTAATTTTTTCGCAATAATGACACTTTAATGCTAAAGGTTCTTTACCTGCTAATGAGAATTTGGTTATCATTGGCTCGTTATTGGTAATACATTTAGGATTAAAGCACTTAGCAATACCCACAATATTCTCTGGAATTTCAACATTACGTTTTTCTACCACATGGTAATCCTTAATAATGTTAAGCTTTGCCGAACGGGCAACCAAGGCAATTTTATTGATTTCGTCATCTTCAAAGTATTTATTCTCTACCTTAATAATGGCTTTACTGCCTTGTTTCTCACTCTTAAAATTGGTTCCAAAAGTGATCATGTTTTCACTTTTATCCAACTCTAAAATTGAAATTACTTTAAACAGATTATTTGCTGGTATATGATCGATTACTGTTCCGTTTTTGATAGCGCTTACGCTTAATTCTTTTTTACCCATGACTCGTTAATTTTCTTCGTTCTTCTATTATTTCAATCCTAATATTGAGGCAATTATTGCCATACGTGCATACACACCATTTTCGGCCTGTTGGAAATAATAAGCCTTTGGGTTATCATCAACATCAGTATGAATTTCGTTAACACGAGGAAGTGGATGTAAGATTCGAAGATTATCTTTTGTATTATCAAGCATTGCATTACGCAAAACATAAACATTCTTCACTTTCTCATATTCGATAGGATCTGAAAAACGCTCACGTTGGACTCTTGTCATATATAAAATATCTGCTGCTGCGAGAATGTCTGTAAATTCTTTGTGCTCGTAATACTTTATTCCTTTTGAATCCAGAAATAGTTTGTATTCATCAGGCATCTTTAACGAATCAGGAGCAATAAAATTAAAGGTGGTGTTAAAGTGCGACATTGCCATTAGCAGTGAATGTACTGTACGGCCATATTTTAAATCGCCGACCATAAAAATGTTTAGATTATCTAAAGTACCCTGCGTTTTATATATTGAATATAAATCCAATAAAGTTTGTGTAGGATGCTGATTAGCCCCATCACCCGCATTGATAATAGGTACACTTGCTTGCTCCGAAGCATATCTGGCCGCACCTTCTAAGGGATGACGCATCACAATTAAATCGCTATAATTACTAACCATTACGGTAGTATCTTTTAATGTTTCTCCTTTAGTGGTCGATGACGATGAGGAATCAGAGAAACCAATTATCCCTCCTCCTAATCGGGTAATGGCTGTTTCGAAACTTAAACGGGTACGAGTTGATGGTTCGAAAAACAAACTTGCCACAACTTTACCATCCAAAAGCTTCTGGTTTGGATTAGCTTCAAACTCTGCAGCTAACTCCACAATGCGCATGATCTCATCCTTAGAGAAATCGGTAATGGATACTAAACTTTTGTTCTTCATTGGTGTGTATTTTTAGCGATTATCATACCAAAGGCACGATTGATATTATTTGTATTTGGTTTAAAAATCAGATGAAAGTATTGAGCAGAAAAATTCACAAAAAAAAGACCTGATAAAAAAATCAGGTCTTTTAAAAAATATCTAAAAATGAAAAATTGCTCTTTAACAATAGAAAAGTCTTTAACGAAAGAAATATCATTACTAAACCTTTTAGTAACCGGATGATAAGTGTGGCAATTTTGAAGCCAATATTTGTTCATTTCTTTCTTCATTCCGGAGTTCAAAGATACGTAAATTTAATATTAACAACCAAGCAAAAGTGTGTATAAAATATAACAATCGGGTAATATTGAACAATGCCTATATTACCCGATTATTTTATCCGAAGTTATTTAAAATCTTACTCCTTTACTTCTTTCATCATCTCTTCGACAGCTTTTTCAAGTTGTTCATCACGCCCCGAAGTCATTACCCTATAAGTGTTTTGAACTTTCACATCCGGCTCCAATTGTGAGTTTTCAAGGTAATCGCCATTCAGATCTTTGGTACCAACCTCAGGAATACCAAATACCAATGATGGATCTTGCATTCGTTCCCACCAAACAGCTGTCATGGTACCCGGAACAGGCATGCCAATAAGTTTACCAATTTGCAATGCATGATAAGCAAATGGGAAAGCATGTGCATCAGAATAGTTACCTTCGCTCATTAACACACACGATGGCTTATTCCATTTAGCAATTGGTTCTGATCCAAAATAGCGACCACCCGGGTAGTAATCGACATAGCGTTTACCACTAAGGAAAGTTACCAAATCATCGTGTAACCAACCACCTCCATTGAAGCGAGTATCCACAATCAAGGCTTTTTTCTCATGATTACGTCCTAATACTTCAGAATAAAACTCTCTGAAACTTGGAGAATCCATTCCTCTTACATGTACGTATCCAATAGTACCATTTGATAAACGCTCCGTTTCTTCTCTTCTGTTTTTAATCCATCGCTCATAAAGCAATTCACTCTCAGTACCCTGAGTAATTGGTTTAACAGTTTCTTCCCATCTTTTACCGTTAGCCGAATTATATAAGCTCAGTAAAGTGGGTTTACCAGCTTTGTGGTTCATCAACTTATATTTATTGGCATTATTAACAGGCGTACCATCAATCTTCTCAATAATAACTCCTGCCTTGATTTTTGTTTTCTCATCTAAAACGGGACTTTTATCCATTACTTCGGCAATTTTAAGACCTAAACCGCTGTAATTATTATCGTAGAATAAGCCTAAGTGTGCAGTTTTATCACCTCCTTTTGAACTAGGATAGTATCGACATCCGGTGTGCGATCCATTCATCTCTCCTAAAAGTTCGCTCATCATCTCCGAAAAATCATAGTTATTATTAATATAGGGCAAAAAACGGGCATACTCTTTTTTATAAAAATCCCAATCTACATTGTGCAAATCGCGTCGATACCACTTGCGCATCACCTGACGCCACGCATGCTCGAACATAGCGGCTCTTTCACCTTGAGTATCCAGGTACATCTCAGCTTTGTAGCTAACAGGTTTTGTGGAATGATCAGCAACACTTATTTTAGTAATTTTTCCACCCGATAATACATAAATATTACTAAAGGTTGAATCTGCTTGCATGTAACCACCATTTCCGTTAAGTTGGGCAACTTTTTTAGTTTCGTTCTTTTTAAAATCCTGAACCCATAAATCGTGACCTTTTTCGAAACGGCTTAAATAGTATAATTTATCACCATCGGGTGATAATAGAGCACCTGCCAACGACGAAGAATGAATGGTTAAACGTTCTTTACGATCCTCTAAACCAGCCATTTCAATTTTAATCAAATCGCTTTCTTTGGCTGATGATCCATCTTTCTTGCCTTTTTTCTTTTTACTATCTTCTTCTTTGTCTTTTTGCTTCTCTTTTTCAGCTTCTTTCTTAATTTCAAGCTCTTCTTTGGATAGTTTGAATTTATCAAGCGTTTCCTGATTAAAGAATAAAGCGTACACATCATCGGTTGAGCCCCAACTACCATGACTGCGCATTCCGTTTTTATCGGTATACCAAATCATTGCATTACCTTTCATCATCCATTGTGGGTGATGGTCTCCATATCCGCTTTGGGTTAAATTAACCACCTCACCAGAACCATCGGCCGATACTAAACCTACTTCATCAATTTGCCAATGATAAGGTGTGTAATTCACCAAAAACCATTTTCCATCAGGCGACCATTGATACCATTGATCTCCATCGGAGTATGAATAGTTGTATTTGTTATCTAATATAGTTCGTACAGCTTTTGATTCCAGATTAATGACTTTAAGAGTCACCCGATTTTCGAGATAAGCTACTTCCTTACCATCTGGTGAGTAATGTGGCTGGAAGGTTTCGGCATCCACTTCCAATATTGGCTCTTCCTTGATTAATGTAGAGCTCCCAAAATATAATTCATCATCGTTAACAATAGTTGATTGATATAAATTCCAGCTTCCATCACGTTCTGATGCATAAACCAACGAGCGTCCATCAGGGCTAAAACTTACCGAGCGTTCTTGCTCTGGTGTATTAGTAATTCGTTTGGTGGTACCATATGTTGTTGAAGTTACAAAAACCTCTCCGCGAACTATAAAAGCAATCTCTTTTCCATTGGGCGACAAATCCATTTCATTGGCTCCACTGCTCATGCTTTTATATTCCAGCTCATGATCACCATTATCAATATTAATTTTGATATTCACTTTTTGAGGATCTTTACCCGGAACTTGAGTATAAATTTCACCATTATAACCATAGCAAAGCACATCGTTATCCGAAATAGTTAAAAAACGAAGTGGATGCTTATCAAAAGAAGAAATCTGCTTTACTTTTTCAGGATTATCCATTGAAAAACTGCACACATTAAAACTTCCAAATTGCTCACTCAGATAATAAACCGTTTTTTGGTCGGCAGCTAACACTGGATATCTGTCTTCGCCTTTAAACGAGCTGATTTGTGTATAAGTCTGATCAGCAATATTATATTTCCATAAATCGCGCGTAACTGCCGATGTATGATGTTTTCTCCATGGATCTTCATATCCTTTATAATCCTGATAAAGCATAAAATCGCCATTCTTACTGAAACACACTTCTTCTGCAGGTATCGTTAGTAACTGTGTAACATCTCCCGTAGCAATGGCTACATTATATAATTCGGGAAATCGACCATAAGGAAACTGAGCAGAATTTACATCATCCAATATTCTACCTGAAAAAACAATATTTTGTCCATCAGGTGTAAAAGAATATGGTACTTCATTGGTTGAATGGTAAGTTAAACGACGGGATACTCCACCTTCTGCAGGAATAATAAAAACATCGAAATTACCATAGCGATCAGATGCATAAGCAATCGATTCGCCATTAGGTGACCATACCGGATGATAATCATGTGCAGGGTGGATTGATAAAGGAACTGCAGTTCCTCCATTTATATCTACCTTATAAATATCTCCTTTAAATGAAAAAGCAATTTGTTTTCCATCAGGAGAAATAGCTGGGTATCGCATCCACAGCGGCTGCGAAAAAGCACTTAATGTAGTACTAAAAACAAGAGCTATCAAAGCCCACTTCATAAAGTTCATACTATGGGTATTTAAGTTAATAATTGAATCATTCAAATAAGGTACTTTTTTACCTATTACATAAATGTTGCAAGTTATAAAGATAATTATTGACAAGCAATGTGATAAAAATCAGATTAAATTTTCCAAACCAATGATTACAAACCGACTAACTAGTTCTAGAATTTATTACAATTCTCCTATTGTTATTTATCATATTTTGAAGAACAAAACATATCTACATTTGCTATGAGAAACAAAAACATTAATGATAAGATATCATTTTTAACATGATGCAAAACAATCATACGTATAAAATATTCACTGAATATAATTTATTAATACGTTATTTTCAAGATAATACAGCCATAAGCGATATATATGATAATATTATTTCAAGCTTAACTGATAATAACTATCACAATAATTTAAAGGTTCTCTTTGATTTACGAGATGCCCAGCTAGAGATTAATATGGAAGCAATGAAAAACTTTGCCAATTGCATTAGAATTAATTCGGTATTGCAAGAAAAACGATATTCAGTATTTCTAACCACAACTCCTAATCAAGTTGCATTTAGTAATATTTTGAGTTCACTCCGTATACACCAGCGATTTCAGTTTCGTACTGTCTCTACTCTACATGCAGCAATAAACTTTTTAGATTTAGAAGAATTAAGTGAGTCTGAAATCGAAAAAATCATCTTAGATATTAAAGATAATCTACTTATTTCTGAAGCTAAAGTATTAACCAAACCAGAGTATTACTAATCCGGAACCCACTACTTTAGCTTTCTCCGTAAGCATCTCTTATTTTTATCAAAAATATAATAACGCCCATTCGTTGTGTTAGTCAATAAAAACATTCCTTTTGTCACAATTAGATTGACATTTAAATGTTATTGCCGGAAGTTTGACTCTATATTCTAAAAAGGGAAAACATGAAAAACAAGTACAATACCTCAGGTATACGGAGTACTCTTCATATATTTAAGAAGAGTAATGTAAAAATACAATTATTACTAGTTGCATTCCTAATTGGTATCATCTCTTTTTCTTCTTGTCAGAAAGATGCTGTTGAACAACCGGGTAATATCCCTGGAATGGGAAATACTGAAGGTGAATTACAAACAAAAGCCTACAGTTTCCATCAGGATCTTACCTTTGGTGATATGACAGGTGTAAGTAAATTTTCTACTTCTTCACTACTTAAATCAACAAGTGATTTAATTATTGTTGGTTCGGCTCAGGGTTCTGGAGATCAAGTGATGATTGAATTAACCATTACCAATACCAATAAGGAAGAATGCCGTTCTGCTTGGTTTAGAGCAGGTACAGTATTTGTAGTTAATTTAGATGGATATCAAAATGCTATTTTGTTATCACCGGTTAATGTATGTGTACCGCCCAATACAACAAAAACCTTTGTTCTGTACCTTTACTGCTTAAATAATGGCATGGAAGGTTCAGATCCAAGTGCTTCATACGAACTATTGGGAGTTACCACTTCACCAGCTATGTTATACTTAGTAAACCTACTTCAGTTTAAAATGGTTAATTACGAGCACTATGTAGCTTATCCAAAAGAAGGCTATAATTATGAAACCATTAAAGATAAACTACAAGAAATGGTATGGAAAATTACTAATGGTACAGGTTTAACTCCCGATGATTTGGCATTTATTGAAGATTTACCAGATTTACCAACAGGAGTGTTACCTGAATATATTTATAATTTGGAAGTGCCTCTACCCGACTGTTGGTGTTTAGACGAATGTTCTGTTGTTGGTAACTCTGGTGCATTAAGCTATATAATGTTTAAACTTGATTGTGATAACATTGAAGACTATGAAGGAGCATACACTGATAATGGTTTTGAATATAAAGTTTTAGTTGAAAACGGTGGTATAAAATTTGAATCAACTTCAGAACCAGCCCTTGGTGAAGATGGACGAATTGAAATTGGAACCTTTACTTTCACAATGCCTTGTTACGATGAAGACATTGAGATAACCGTTAAGAATAAAACACCGGTTACTCAAACAATTAACATAACACAAGTTGGTCAATCGATATTAATGACCAATGGGTTTATGGTAGAATTTATTAGTGTTGATGGTAATGATGAGATTGGATTTACTTACGTATTTAATATTGTAAGTGATAGCTGTACAGGTGGAGAAACTAACACCAATAAGTAAAATATTTCGAACCCTTATTTAGGGAGTAATTGAGTTTAGAGGAAAAAGGATGATAGTTTCGACTATCATCCTTTTCTTATTAGTTTATTATACAATAAGTAACCAGATTAGATTATTAGGATAATGTTTAACTTCACTGCAAAATAGATATCATGTCATTAAGTATTGAAGATATAAGACAAGCACAACAACGCATCCATCTTTTTATTAATCGAACACCCATTTTACAATCAACATTACTAAACGAATGGTTACAACACGAAGTTTATTTCAAGGCTGAATGTTTTCAAAAGATTGGAGCATTTAAAGTGCGAGGTGCTTGTAATACCCTATCGTGGTTACGCGAAAATAATATTCATCCATCCAAAATAATTGCAAATAGTTCGGGTAATCATGCACAGGCAATAGGTTATGCTGCAAATCGTTTTGGCATTCCGGCAACTATTTATATGCCTGCGTATGCTTCAAAAGTAAAAATACAGGCAACAAAAGCATACGGGGCCGAGGTTGTTCTATCAGAGAACCGATTAATTACTGATGAAAAGGTTCGAGAGGCATCACTTGAGAAAGGAACTTATTGGATTCATCCTTTTAATCACGAGCAGGTAATAGCAGGGCAAGGTACTGCTGCTTTAGAAGCACTGCAGGAGGTTGATAATATCAATGCCCTATTTGCACCTTGTGGTGGTGGCGGTTTATTATCGGGCACTTTAGTTGCAAGCAAAGGTTTTTCTCAATCAACACAAGTAATTGGCGCTGAACCTTTAAATGCTAACGACGCTGCCCAATCGCTTCGTATGGGATGCATTCAACAGTTAGCAAAAACACCTCAAACACTTGCAGATGGTGCTATGACCATGTCGGTTGGAGATATTACTTTTGAATACCTGAAACAACTCGATGATTTTTATGAAGTAGAAGAATCGAAAATTATTTATTGGACACAATGGTTAACGCATCTTTTAAAAGTACATATTGAACCCACCAGCGCTATGGCAATGGAAGCAGCCCATCAGTGGTTGACAAAACAAAAGAGCAAAAAACGCATTATGATACTACTTTCGGGTGGTAATATCGATGGCCATACTCAACAAGCCATATGGAAAGATGATTATTTACAATTTCCTATTAATTGATTGAGCAGGCTACACAAATCAACTTTAATTAACACTCAATAAGATTCTTAAACACCACTTTGGCACAAGAGTTGAATAACCAATTCCAGTAGATTTTTTTTATAGATTTGGGTTTAGGTTATTTCAAAAAAGGATGTTAGTAAAGGCTATCATCCTTTTTGGGTTTTTGCTTTGACCAAAGCTCGGAGTCCGCACACTGAAGAAAGCTAATAGCTGATGGCTGATAGCTTGTTTCTGTGGTGCATAGAAACAAGTGCAAAGTGCGTTGATGACAATTCAACAAATAAACAGCTTAACAATTCAACTGGTAAACTTTTCCCCTTCTGCCGGCATTTAGTTAAATCAAATACTTATAATCTGTGGTTAATATCATCTCTCTTTTTTCAGTATAAAAACAATATAAATACTCAATACAGCAGCAAACATACACCATACCGAAATCATATATTTTAGATAAAATACTTTTGCCACAATAAAGAATAAAAGCATTGCAACACCCAGATAATTGATTTGATGGTTGCTTGAAATAGCGAATGGAATTACAGCTGGTAAGAGATATAATATACCACTCCACCAATTAGTACTTTGGAAATGCCCAACCTGATAAAAAACATGATGTCCATCAATTTGAGCTGAAACAGGGTACATTAACATTCGATATCCTAAAATTACAAAAAGTGTAATTCCTACCAGAAGCGCTATACGCATCCATTTTTTTCTATTTTGATTATTTTCAAGATTATAGGTTGAGAGAGGCACCCAAACGGGCCAAATCAATTGAGCGAAAATTAAAAATCCAATTGTAGCTACTGATTCTACATACTTATAACCATCATTCTCCAACGAGATCCATAACCATCCTTCAAAAAATTGCTGTACCCCAAACATAAGAGGAATCATGGCAAAATAAACTTTATCTTGTTGTTTATTTTTTAAAAGTGCTACTATTCCTACAGTAGATATTACAGCACTGGCTCCAAAACTAACTTCAGCAGAAAAACACATTGGCGATTAGCTATATTTTATAGGTACTAATTTAATAAAGAAGCTTTTAATAAAACAACTCTGATTACAATCTCAACAATAATTTCGCTAGATTTTAATCACCGTTGGAGTTTAGTTTCCTTCAAAATACAATATTAGTATAGGTTATCATCATCTATTATTTGATGTACAAATAACCTTGTAGATTATAATCTATGATCTTGGTAACTTTCAAAATCTATAATCCACAAAATCAGTATATATCTGCTTTTGTAGTAAATGTGCTTGATAAGCAAGAAAAGTATTTAACTCTCTGAATCCTTCCGATGAGAGATCAATTAATTCGGGATAAAAATCAACAATCAGTTTTTTAAATAAAAAAAAGAAATGCATTTGGTAACATCCATAATAAACTGCTTCGAAATATGAATCACGTATCAACTTTAGAATATTCATCCAGCACTCTGTTGTTTTTGCTAACGACAACCATTTGCTATGCCATTCTTCACAAGGAACCCAAGCCTTTATTTCTGTAGACCATTCAACCAAAACATCGGTTTTTTCATACCCATATAAATAGTGATTTAAAATAATATCAACACCTGAGAAACTGTCTTCTGCAAAATCGATAAATGCCTGCGACTCCCATTTAATTTTATCGTATTTTTCGGGATAAAAAAGAAGTATAATATCCCTACTTCCTTCGATAAGTTTAGGAACAAATTTTTCCATATTGGCCTCATAACGATCATATCGATCTATTATGGCTCTAAATTCGTTGTAGAATTCTCTATTCCCATTCATCTGTTCAGTTTATATATTCAATTTAAGGCACAATTATTTGAAGTTCAATAGTTGTCATACTTTGTTATTGAATATTCTATTTCCTATATACATTCTTTTTTATTACAATAGTAGAATTCTACATACAAATGGGGTATAAATGAAATTTTACCATGCCTGAGTGTTTCTAAAACCTATTTATTTGCGCACGAGTATTGCACAAACTAAAACTGAGCTCAGAATTGTTAGTGTTTGATAACAACCACCATGATTACGATAAAGAGAAAACGTATAAATATATACTAAAACACGTTTTTAGCATACGTTTGCCAACTTTATCCACAAATTATCAACTAAACATATATTAACATACAATAATATTTACCAACATTTTTTGGCACACAACTTGTTTAATACCTATCAGATTTTTTTTCATAGATTTGGGTTAGGTTAGTAAAAACGGATGATAGCAACGGTTATCATCCGTTTTCTTTTTGTAAACAAAAAAGCAACCTATCATTAATTAAAATACATTCATCTTCTTCCCATCAAATTATTCTATTAATTTTGCCGTTTATCTGATTTTAACTGCGGGGAATGAAAATTTTTAAGCAACTATTTATCATACTGGCCATCAACTTTGCCGGTGAGCTTATAAGCGAAACATTATCAGTACCACTACCAGGAAGCATAATAGGAATGCTTATTTTATTGGCACTTTTATTATTGGGGATTGTTAAGGAAGAGCACATTGCAGAAACATCTACTTTTTTGCTCGATAATATGCCTTTCTTCTTTATTCCGGCAGGCGTAAGTGTAATGGTATCGTACCAGTTTTTGGAGGGACATTTAGCTGCAACAGTAAGCACCATTGTTCTATCAACCATATTTGTGATGGTTGTAACCAGTTTGGCAACTCAGTTTTTAATCAAAAGCAAGAAAAATGACTGAATCACTCACCAACACCCACCTTTTTGGCATATTACTTACATTAGGTTTATATTACGGATGTATTTGGCTCCGCAAAAAAACAAAGCAGAATTGGATTAATCCATTATTATTAAGTGCCTTTTTAATTATTATTGTTCTTACCCAAGTTCATATTCCATACGAGCATTACACTAAAGGTGCGGGCTTTATCCATGCCTTTCTAGGGCCGGTAACAGTAGTGTTGGCCCTGCCTCTCTATCGTCAACGCAAATTACTGGTACAGCATAAGTTTTCGATATTGGGAGGCATCTTCAGTGGAGTAGCTGCATCTTTTATATCGGTAATTATATTGTGCCGTGTATTTAATCTGAATGAACTGCTCGAACGATCGCTTATTCCCCACTCGGTTACAACCCCAATAGGAATTGCAGTAAGTAACTCGCTTGGAGCTATCGAAGGTATTACCGTTATTTCTATTATTATAACCGGATTATTAGGTGCCGCCATAGCTAAAACAATCTATAAGGTACTACGCATTACTCACCCCATTGCCAAAGGATTAACTTTGGGTACTTCTGCCCACGTATTAGGCACCACCAAAGCCATTGAAATGGGCGAAACCGAAGGTGCTGTAAGTAGCTTAGCCATCGGTGTAGCTGCTATTACTACTGTAATTACAGCGGCCATATTACAACTTACAGGTTGGTATTAAAAAAGCATTATATTTATGCCAAAACCTGTTTATGAAATATTTAATACTTTTTGTATTAAGCACCACCTTTTTCAAGCTCAGCGCACAATATCAAGGGCCCATACCAGCTATAACGGAAGCATATGGCTCCAATGGTGAGTATAATGTAGAGGTACTAAATATTACCAACGATTATTGGGCGCTCAGGGATATATCGGTTTTCTATCCAACAGCAACTTCAAAACCTGTACCTACCATATTTTACTCGCATGGATATGCTTCGGTAGACACTGCTTTTCATATTGAAACACTACGCCATTTGGCTTCTCGCGGATATGCAGTTGTATTTGTTCCATATAAATCGATTGGTGTTGATAATAGTGAGCGTTATGCCACGTTAAGAGATGGTTTTATCAAGACTGCACGAACAGCCACTTCTATCATCGATACTACCCGAGTAGGTTTCTTTGGACAGTCGTTTGGTGGCGGAGCTACCCCCACCAACGCCTACAAATTATTTACTCAATTCAACTGGGGTAGTAACGGACGTTTTATGTATTGCTCAGCTCCCTGGTATTCTTTTGAAATTAGCCAGGAAGAGTTACAAAACTATCCATCTGACTGTAATCTTTTAACCGTGCTTTATGATGACGATACTTCCAACGATCATCGAATGGGTATGGATATATTTAATGCCATCGCCATTGATAAGTCTCATAAAGATTGTTTGATAGCCTATTCATCAACCATTAACGGATACGTTTACGAAGCTGATCATACCCTACCGGTACAATATACCAACAATGCTGAATTTGATGCCTTAGACTATTATGTAACCTTTCGTTTACTGGATGCTTTGGCTGATTACACATTCACTGGTAATGTTACTGCCAAACAAATTGCGTTGGGTAACGGCAGTACTGAACAAATTGAGATGGGATTATTACCCAACCTATTGTGGAGCGACAACCCTGTGCCAATATATGATGAAGCAAAGTATAATTCGCCTTGTGGCAGCGAAAACAATCCACGATCAAACTATTGCGATTCGAGTGTTGGCATTACCATAGCTAACTTTTCAGAAAGTTATCCAACCATATTTCCAAATCCGGCCAATGATATTATAAATATTGGCCTCCCTATTACTCCGGATAATCTCTTAGTGGAAATATACGATTCAAATGGTTGCCTTTTATTACAGGAACACAATCAAACCACCATTAATATCAATATGTTTGACACCGGAATTTATTTTTGCTTAATAAGTATCAAGCACAAACAACATTGCATAAAGTTTGTAAAAACAAGATAAAAAAAGCGCATAACTACCGTTTCGTTATACCAACTAATTATTCAACAAACATTTATAGTTCATTTATTAATCAAACAATATTGTAATTTTATATTAATGATTAATAAATTCATCAAAACAAAAAACAAAAACAATAAATTAAATGGTTAATTATTAGAAATTTATTCCATCAAACTTTTAACCAATATATAATGTCCATCCCTCAATTGTGTATTGCTTTAGTGTTTTTTACTAATGCTATTATTTGCTCTGCCGCTACAAATTTCAACTATCTCAAAAAAGCTAAAACTTATATTAATACGGATCTTGATTCGGCCTACTACTACGCAAATAAAGCAGTTGAACACTATCATGATTATCACAATGACAGTTGTGAAATAGAATCCCTAATATTTAAGCATAAATTAGCCTATTTCAAGGGTATGCCCGATACAGCAAAATCTCTTATTCAAAATTTATATCATAAATTAAACCTATTAAAAGACACCTCTCACAAGAGGTATTTCCATGCCCAAATAACAGGATTAGAAGGTGGTTTATATATGGATGCTGGGAACTACAACAAAGCAGATTCGTGTTATACAACCATATCGCAATTAATAAAGAATGGAGAATATACCAATATATTAATGATGGCAAAACTAAACCTTGGTATCGTCAAAAAGAATCAAGGGAATCTCTATGAATCATTCTTAAATTATAAAGATGCACTTCGATTAAGTGAATTAGTTGCCGATTATGATATGCAGTTTTCTATACTTAATATGATAGCTCAAATTTTAATTCAAGTTGACGAAGCTGATAAAGGTATTGAATATCTAAAACAAGCTGGACATTTAAAAGATTCTGTCTTATACATTGGATATATTGCAGAATGGCATGCTAATATGGGATATGCCTTGTATACAAAAAGAAAATATTCAAAATCGATTGAGTTCTACAATCGCTCACTACAAATCGCATTAAAAAACAAACTTCCTTTCTATGAAGCATTAGCAAAAACAAATATTGGTGAAATATATCTTGACCTGGCAGAATTAGATAAAGCATATATAAACATTAATGAGGGACTAAATCTTTTTGATAAGTTGAAGAGTATGTATGGAAAGTTTTATGCTATTAGCTTAATGGGAGGATACTATTTTCAGAAGGAGGAATATTCAAAAGCCAAAAACTACTTTCTCAAAGCAAATGATATGATCAATGATATTGAGATTATTCCCGAACTAAAAAAGCGCCATTATCAGAGGCAGTATAAATTATATAAAAAAATAAAAAAACCAGAGCTAGCGTTAAATAGTTACGAGCAATATCAACTTGCTAAAAACGATATTATCAATACAGAAGTTAAATGGAAAGTTCAAAAACTGGAAAGAAATTTACATCTGGCAGAAAAAGAGAAACAAGTTCAAAATCAAGCTCAAGAAATTCATAAAAAGGAATATGAAATTAAATTATACAAGAGTAGGAATTGGTTACTAATCTCATTAAGCTTTATTTTAGTATCATTATTTGCATATTTAATTATATACATGCGCTTAAAGCGTATAAAAGACAAAGCTGTTTATAAAGCTGAATTAGACAAAATAATTACAGGATATCAGCTTAGAAGTATACAAAATCAGTTATCCCCTCATTTTATTTTTAATGCATTAAATAATTTCTGGAATTTTTTCAAACAGGAAGATAAACAACGTGCACATAGCTTTTTAAATCGATTATCAAAATTACTGCAATCAACATTAGAACATGCTGATAATTCTACTATTACTCTGCAAGAAGAAATGGATTTTGTTATTAATTACTTAGAATTAGAGAGCATTTGTTGTCAGCAAAAATTCAAATACAATATTAATATTAGCAATAATGTTAATTGCCAATTTAAAGTTCTTCCAATGTGTATACAAACACATGTTGAAAATGCATTAAAACATGGCATTAAACCTAAAAAAAGTAGCGGTCGCATTGAAGTTAATGTTGAGGCCCAAAATAATAATATTGTAGTAACCGTTGAAGATGATGGCATAGGACGATTACAATCTCAGAATCTAAAAATTCCATCAACCGGTGTTGGCTTAAAAACACAGCAACAAATGATTGAATTATTTAATGCTCGAAATCCTGAAAAAATGAATATGGAAATTATCGATTTACTAGACCCCCATAAGTCAGTATTTGGAACCAAAGTAATATTGAGAATCCCTCTACACTATTCTTATTCTGTTAATTAAAAACCCATTATCTAATTCCATAATATGTCTATTAGTTCTACCCAATACACTTGTCTAATAATAGATGATTACAATGAAGCTATAGAGAATTTAAAAGATCTATTAGCAAGTTTTAACGATATCGAAATTAAAGGAATAGCAAACAATGTTGAAGAAGGTATTCAACTAATAATGAAGGAAAAACCACATTTACTCTTTCTTGATGTTGAAATGCCAGGTAAATCAGGATTTGATTTAATTAATGAATTATTGCAAGCACATATTCAATGCCCTAAAATTATATTTACCACTGCATTTGGTCATTATGCTATTGATGCATTACGAAACAACGCTATTGATTACCTTTTAAAACCTGTTAATGCTTACGACTTATCTATGGCAATACAACGATTCCGAAACACGTTTTCTATACCTAAAAACAATAGTAAACTTGAATCTGTCAGTAGAATATTCAGTAAAAGCAAAAGAGTATTACTTCCCACCATTACCGGTTTAAAGCAAATAGCATTAAGTAATGTACTATTCTTTCAGAAAATAAATAATACAACAGAGCAAGTTAAAGTCTATTATACCACAACGCAATACGACACCATACCAGGTAATAAAAGCCTAAAAGAAATAATCGACTTATTACCCAAGGAAGATTTCTATCAGATTGACCGTTGCACAGTAATCAATCTCGATTATTTAACAGATATTGAAACAAAAAGCAGAAAATGCATCTTAAAAAAATGTAACGAAGAGATAACTCTTACAATTTCCAGAGGAAGATTAAAAGAATTTAAAGATAAATGCATTTCATAATTTTTCTAAAACCTAACAAATTCCCATAGTAAAAAACAACGTTTTGGCCTTTATTTACTAACATTTTATCCTTTCACTCCCTAACATTTACCATTCAACTACCCATTATTACCATTCAAAGAATTGCTATACTTAAGCCTATTGAAAAAAGTGACTTTTAGCTGTTAATTGCACCATTATTAACCAATTAATCTTAAAGTCATGAAAAACTTAAAATTTTACTTATTTGCTATTTTAATGGTGATTACTGTTTGTTCTTGTGAAAAGGATGATGATAGTTTATCAAATCCATTTATTGGAACATGGAAATATGAGAATACTTCTGAAAATTGGTATGACCAATATACTTTCCAAAGCAATTTGGAAGGTACTTATAGATTTGTTGATGAAATTGGAGAAGTATATGATACACCTTTTTCTTATGAATTTACAGAGAGTTTAATCATTATAGATGATTACGAAGAAAAAGTTGGAATATCATATGAGATAGATGGAAATTCGTTAATTATAAGCAATTACATTTATTATAAACAATAAATATTTTTAAAAGCCAATTCATTTAAATCCCAATTATAATTTAAATGAATTGGCTTTATATATCATTCTCAACATTAAATTATTTAAGCTTATTATAAATAGATTTACTAAAAGATAAATATACTTGTTGAATATTATTCATATATCCAAAACAGAATCTTCTTTCGAGCTCCTAATTAGATACTTAACCGTAAATATTTCAGTCATTAAACAGAAACTTAAGTGCAATTTTGAATTATTCATTTTCCTATTGAACACTGCCTAAATAAAATAATTAATCCTAGTCAAATAAAATTTAATCTCATGAAAAAAAATATACTTCAAAAAGACTACTGTTTTTTGAAAATCTTATTTTTTCTTATTCTATTATGCATATGTCATAATATTTACTCTCAAAATACTGATTCAACCATAAATAAATCTATATCAAAAATCATTATTGACTCTATTAAAAATAATACAGAACGTATCGAATATGAATCTGACAGCTTAAATTCACATTTATCAAGAGAATTATTGAATAAAAACAACTCTACTTCTGGTAAGCTTGAAGATAAATTTAAAGACAAAGTAAAGAGAGTTGAAATCATATCAAATAATAACACTCCAACTGATAAACTTATAGCAAGTACCAGTGCAGACTTTGAAATAAACTCTATTGGCCTTAGTCAGGATCCGGTTGAAATAAATCAAACTGAAACTATTACAATTACTGTAAATGAAGTTGGTGGAAGTGCTGTTTCAGATCGAGAAATCCAATATTACTTATCATCAAATACAACCATTAGTACCTCTGATTATTATATCGGAAATGTTTTTGTCAATATATCAGCTAATGGCAGTAGTACAGAAAGTATATCTTTTGTTCCTGAAAATATAAGTGGAATAAAAGCTGGTGATTATTATGTAGGAATGATCATCCCTGATGAATCTGAATACTGGTATAGAATTGATCAACTTACAATTACCGGCAATGCTCCAGACCTTGAAATACCTTCAATATCTTATGACCAAAATCCTGTTGAAATGAGTCAAACTGAAACTATGACTATTACTATTAATGAAGTAGGCGGCTTCTCTGTTTCAGACTATGAAATTCAATATTATTTATCATCCGATATAGAAACTAATGCATACAATTATTATATCGGTAATAATTATATCAGTGTAGAAGCTAATTCAAGTTGTACTAATAGTATTTCTTTTATTCCTGAAGAAATAGATGAACTAACAACAGGTGATTATTATGTAGTAGTCAGGATTCCAGACGAATCAGAAGGATGGTATTTTAGTAATCAACTTACAATTGAAGATGAACAACCTAAAGTACCTGATATTAATGTTTCACCAACAAGCCTAACAATTAAACGGAATAATAATCAAATACAAGCGGCTACATTAGTATTTTCAGAAGATACAATATGCAAATTTGATTTCTCAAGAAATAGAATCTATCCATCAGGAGGATTGGTAATACCTAATGAAATAAAAGAATATTGGTCGAACAATCAAGTCAATGTAAAATACAATATCAGCCAACCGAAATCTTCTGTAGATTGGTCGATTTATGATACTCCTGTTCAAGACCAAGGAAATTGTGGGTCATGTTGGGCATTTGCCACAGTTGGAATATTGGAGAATTTAGCCATGCAACAATTCAGTGAATATTATGATCTCGCCGAACAAACACTTGTTTCTTGTGACATTGAGAATAGTGGATGTAATGGGGGATGGTACGGCTATGCTCTTAAATATGTTAATGAAAACCATCTACCAAATGAAGTCTGTCACCCTTATTCTGAGTCAGATGGATATTGTAGTGATAAATGCAGTAATCCTATATTTGAATTAAAAGTAAATACTTTTGATGAATATGGTAATTGGAGTAACCCAACTTCATCTACAGTTAATGATTTAAAAACCTTACTACAATATGGTCCTGTATTGGTATCCATGAAAGTACCAAATAGTTTATACTATTATTCAAGTGGCATTTATGATTATGAATCGGGTACTTTTGCTGACGGTTCACACGCTGTATTAGCAGTTGGTTATAATGATGAACAAGAATATTTTAAAGTAAGAAATAGTTGGGGAACAGACTGGGGTGAAAACGGATATTTTCGAATTGCTTATAATGACGTGAATAGCAATGTGCAGTTTGGAGGATATGCCGTAACAGCATCCGATGTTGAGATAACAGGATATTCTAACAACATATTCACCATTTCCAACTATGGTGATGGACAATTAACTGTTAGTAATATTCAAGCGAATAAATCATGGTTGAGTACCAGCCTATCAAGTGCAAACTTAAATGCAGGAGAAAGCCAGACGATAACTGTTGATGTTGATTGGTCTGAAATCTCATCGGAACAATCAGGTATCATAACCATTACATCAAATGATTCAGATCAGCCAACCGTTAATGTAGAGGTTACAGCAATAAATAATTCTTTATCGATAAAAGAAATTCAGGAAACTGAATACGATAGCGGTGATTCTCCTTACGCAAACCAAAATGTTAGTACAAATGGGATCGTTACCCATACTTGGAATAATAATGGAATCTATGGTTCATATATTCAGGATGATGAAGATATTTGGAGTGGTATATGGTTGTACGATATGGGCGAATATATTGAACCAGGCAATGAAATTATAGTTCAGGGCATAGTTGATGAATATTATGGTTTAACTGAAATCAGTGCAATTGAAACTGTTGAGGTAGTATCTACAGGTAATGAAGTTAATCCAATTAATATTTCCATTGAGGAAGTTAACGAGCAATATGAAAGTGTATTAGTTAAGTTTACTGATATAATATGTGCCGAAGAAGCTGATGACAATGGTGAGTGGAAAATATCAGATGGTGCAAATGAATTAATCATTGACAGTAAATTCTATGCCTATCAACCATTTTTAGGTGAAGAATTCTCATCGATAACAGGAATTATTAGTTACAATTACGAAGAATACAAACTGCAACTAAGAAATGCTTCAGAAGTTAAATCAATTCCAACGAACATTTTAGATGCACAGGAAAGTCCAGATATTAATCTTTATCCTAATCCTACTACAGGAATCGTTAACTTGTTAATCAACTCGAATATTAATATTCCTGAAACTATTTGCATCTATAACACAAGAGGTCAAATAGTTCAGCAAATTGAAACCTTTAATCAAAACGAACTTGTGATTGACTTATCGACACTTTATAATGGTATCTATTTAATAAAAATGATCATTGATGATAAATCATACATCTTTAAGGTTGTAAAAAAATAACCTTTATTATAGAAAAGGTTACCCAATTGAAGACCTTTTATTAAATACAAAAAAGCGCATAACTACCGTTTCGTTATGCGCATTTTCTTTAGGGTTGCAGGCATTTTTTAAACCTCTTTAATTATAACTGCAACCCACTCTTTCAAGCTTTTTATATTAATTACTAACTCTTTCATATTTATTTTTCTTACCTCATTTACAGAACACACCGAGGTACATTGTGCAATTGAGTGTGTAGCCTTCTCAATGTTTTCGGGTACTTCTATAACTCTTTTTAAATGTGTAAGGTGACTTATGATATCACCATGATCGGCAATAACATTGAATTGCTGAGATAAACCACCCAACAAACATTCAGCGGCCATACCAGCCATATTTACCAAAATAGGTTCTGTTAATATTTTAGAAGTTTCGAATGCTTCAACATGCTTGCAATAGTCAAGACCTTGTTCTATTAATGTCTTTTTCTTCATCACAAGCGACGTGTTTTTTTAATTAAACAATTGCTTATAAATAGATAGTAAGTCCTCTTTATCTACCTCTCCTTTTAAATTCTTTTCGCGTTGTTTAATTGTGTCTAAGACTTTTTGTGATTCTTCTTTTGATAAATTCACACCAACTTCGCTTAAGACGGATTGGATGATAGCACTACCTGAATGCTTACCAATAATAAATCTACTATCCTTACCAATATCAGATGGATTAAAGGCGTGATAACTCATTGGATTATTGATTAAACTTCGACAATGTATACCCGATTCGTGCGAAAAAACTCGTTCACCTACAATAGGTTTCGATACTGAGTTTTTCCTACCAGATACTTTTTCGATGTAATTACTAAGGTTTGTACAAGTTTCAAGATTTATACGGTTATTTTGATGCACCGAATAGTGCAAAGCTGCAACCACTTCTTCTAAAGCTGCATTGCCAGCTCTCTCGCCCAGACCATTAACCGTTAACGAAGCACACGAAGCACCCGATTGTAACGCTACCAAAGTGTTGGCAGTTGCCATACCCAAATCATTATGGGCATGGAACTCCAACTCTATGTCACTACAAAGTTTCTTGTAACGATTAAACATTTCTGCTGTATTCAAAGGATTCATAATACCCACCGTATCAGCTAAACGAATTCGATCAGCACCTAAACCAATGGCTGTAGTGATAAATTCATCTAAAAAGGCTGAATCGGTGCGCGATGCATCCTGAGCACCCACGGCAACAAATTCAAATTGATCGCGGGCTTCTTTCATCATTGTATGAAGCGTTTGCATTAACCAGTTCCGATCTTTATTCATCGACGACAAGTGTATGGCAGATACGGGGAAGGAAATATTGATCCGCTTTCCACCTGTTCGTAACGTAGCTTCAAGATCGGCGCGGTGAGCACGCGCCCAACATGTTGATTCAAATCTAAACCCCTGTGCAATTAATGCCTTAATATCTTTTTCTTCTTTGTTTGAAATTATAGGCGTACCTATTTCAAGCTCCTGCACCCCTGCTTCGTCTAGTAGAGCAGCAATCTTCATTTTTTCTTTCAACGAAAAAGAAACACCCGGAGCCTGTTCTCCATCACGCAAAGTTGTATCTATTAATTTATAGGCCATAACAAAGGGGTTTAAATTTGTATTTTGAAAAAGGTAATTGTTATTTCTATGAAATATCTAACACATCGATTATATGTGTCTTGAAATCCACTTAGTCTGTAATCAAATATTCTTCAACTGCTTCGCCTTCTTCTAAAGCATCTAAAATTTCGTCGATGCGTTCTTCTGTAATACCTCCATACCATAGGTTATTTGGATGTATAACCATAATAGGACCTTGAGAACAAACGTTTAAACATCCGGTTGTAGACACCGTGACATCCAATCCTCGGTCGCCACATTCTTCTACTAAATATTGGAGTAAATCTGTAGCTCCGTTTTTATTACAGTACCCTTGTGCATCACCCGCCATGCGAAACGAGTTACACACCAAAATGTGATAATCAGGCTTTTTCATACTATTCGATTTTTTTGTTTAGTTTATTTATATGTCTCTTATTATAAGTATCAAGTAACAAGACAGAAGTATCAAGATTTCATTTTGCAATAACTAACACTTCTGCCTTCTGCCTTACGACTGTTCAACTCTTAATTATCAACCACAACCTGAAGCATTACCTGTACAACCCGAACCACATTTAAAAACTTCCGATTTACACAATGTTCTTAGTTCGGATCCTTTATATACATGATCCAATCCCTGATCGATCATTCCGCTCATTTCAATTATTTTGATACCACTTTTAGCTAAAATTTTTGATGGTTTAGGTCCAATCCCTCCTACCAACATCGAACGACAATCGCTTAAGGTATCTGCTAATTCTAACCAACGTTTATCTCCAATACCTCTGTCGGGTGTTGTTCTGATATTAACCAGTTTGTAGCCATTAGGTGTTTCTTTAAAAACATGAATACGATCAGCTTCACCTAAATGCTGGTTGACCAAAATACCTTCCATACTGGCTACTGCTACGTATGGTCTTTCTTCACCATCGTTAATTACGAGTTTCGCAGCGTCAGAAAGCAATTGCGCCGCTTCAGCTGAGTCCTTTCCCAATAATCCCGCTGCATCGGCCCTGCAGCGTGCACAATGTGACATTGGTGGCAAATAAGTTTCAACTTTATGGCGCAATGCTTTCATCCACTCCGACGATGGCTCTTCTAGATTTTCGAATGGTGTGTCTTTAACTGGAAACAAGGGAATTGTATTCATCAAGTCCACTCCCATTTCGGCTATTTTTTCTGCTACTTCTTCAATCTCATTATCGTTAATTCCAGGAATAACAATCGAGTTCACTTTAACAACCATACCTAGTGATTTCATCTTTTTGATGGCTGCCAACTGATTCTCAAGAAGGACTTCTCCGGCACTCTTACCAAAGTAACCGCGCTTATCGTAACGTACCCATCCGTATATTTTCTCTAAGGTTTCGGGACGGAAACTATTTAAGGTCACCGTAACGTGCGACACATCCAACTCTTTCAGTTCATCGATATATGGTCCTACATTTAACCCATTGGTAGAAACACACAACAACATATCCGGAAATTCTTCCTTAACTAAGCGTAGTGTTTTCATGGTCTTTTCAGCATTGGCAAATGGGTCACCAGGACCTGCAATACCAACCACTGTTAATTCAGGCATAATGTTTTTTAAATTCTTCACATATTCCAGAGCTTGTTCGGGCTGAAGAACATTACTTGTAACTCCGGGTCTACTCTCATTTACACAGTCGAACTTACGGTTGCAGTAGTTACACTTAACATTACATTGTGGTGCTACTGGCAAATGAACCCTTGCATTGGTATGATGCGCTCCCTTATTAAAACACGGATGTTTAGAAAAATCTTTCATGAGAGTATATTTAAAGAGGTTTATAATCGGTTATTAAATGTATTTGTATCCTATTGGTGAGTTATCTTGCTTATATTCGATTAAGGAGTTCACGATTCGATCAAACAAATCCTGTGTTCCTTCATAAGCAAGATGTTTAATTCTTTGCCCACCCAATCTATCATGGATTGGAAATCCAACGCGCACAATAGGTATTTTTAAATCTCGAGCTATGTAATAGCCTTTGCTGTTTCCAACAATAAAATCGGGTTTCATTTCGTGAGCCTGCTCGTTAATTTGCTCAAAATCAGAATCAGACATCACTTTAATTGATTCTGCATTAGCCGGACAATATTGTTTTAGTTTTTCTGTCAGATTATTATTAGCTCCACTAGCTGCTAAAATCACTTCAACACCAATCTCATCCAGGAAAGCACATATTGCCAATACCAAGTCTTCTTCACCATATACTATCGCTCTCTTACCAAAAACATATTTATGACCGTCGGCATACGAGTCTAATAGTCGTGCACGCTGAGCTTCGTACTTATCAGGTATAGATTTACCGGTAGCAGCTTCGATATTAGCAAACAGTTTATCTGTTGTTTTTACACCAATAGGTAAGGCAGTTTGATATTTTACTACTCCATGCTCTTTTTCTAGCCAACTGGCTGCACTTAGATTACCACTGTTATTTTTACCGGCACTCACCTTGGTAAATTCACCCAATTCGAAAGTAGCTTTAGCGCCACCACACATTTTTATATCTTTTATGGGAGTTCCACCTTTTGGCACACGATAATATTTATCCCAGGCTCCATTATCCAATGTGTCTGAATAATCGGGTAACATGATTGCTTCTAAACCAAAATCGGTAAAAATCTCTTTCAGATGACGAATATCAGCCGGAGACACCAAATTGGGCAACACATTTACCTTTTCGTTAGGTATACTATCCTTGGCGTAGTTTTTCACCATTTGCAGCACGGTAGCATGAAAGCCATCCATATGCGTCCCCTGGTAACTAGGCGTTGAAACCGTAAATAAATCAGGCCATTCCTCATCACTGGTCATGCTTTTAATATGATTAAGCATCAACTCAACATCTTCACCTATGGTTTCACTTAAACAGGTTGTGGCAACTCCAACAGCTTTAGGTTTATACTGACCAATCACATTTCCCAATGCTACTTTAAGATTTTCAGCACCACCAAAAATGGTAGTTTCTTCAGTAAAGTTGGATGATGCAATATCAACCGGCTCTTTATAATGGCTAATCATATAACGACGGATGTAAGTAGCACATCCTTGCGATCCATGTATCACGGGAACACATCCTTCAATACCTTTTAATGCAATACTTGCCCCTAATGGTGAACATAACTTACATGCGTTACGTGTTGATACAAATGGACGTATATCTTTTAATCTTGGTAACTTATCCATAGCTATTCGGTTTTATTGGTTGATGATGGTCTTTCGAAAAACTGCCAAACCGGGCTACATACCGATGCATATACCTCTTTGGCAAAATTTAACATACCTTCGTATCCGGCTAAGGCTTCTTTACGCTCGTGGTTATGATCGCAAAAACCTAAACCAAGTTTATAAGCTATAGGGCGTTCTTTAACCCCACCAATGAATAAGTCAACTCCTTTTTCTTTTACAAATTCCGATAACTCATTTGGGTTTGAGTCATCCACAATTACAGTTCCTTCGTCGCAAAGTTTTGTCAGTAGATTATAATCATCCTGATTACCTGTTTGCGACCCTACAACTGCAGTTTGCATTCCCAACAGTCGTAAGGCTTTTACTAAGCTGATGGCTTTAAATGCACCACCAACATAAATAGCAGCTTTTTTACCTTGTAATTTCTGTTTATAGGGTTCAAGAGCAGGAATTAGCTCTTGAATTTCGCTCGACACCAATGTACGCGCTTTATTAAGCATTTCGTCATTCTTAAAGAATGAAGCTACCTCGTACAATGCTTCCGACATATCTTCAATTCCAAAATAAGATACTTTCTTATATGGGATACCATATTTCTCTTTCATTTCCTTAGCCAGGTGCATCATTGAACCTGAGCATTGAACCACATTTAAAGATGCTTTATGGCATTTGCGTATTTCGTTTATTCTACCATCACCTGTTAAGCAGGTAATGATATTCACGCCTATTTTTTCGTAGTAATCTTTTAAAATCCAAAGCTCACCAGCAAGATTAAAATCTCCAAGTATATTAATGCTATACTCAGGAGCTTCGAAATTATCATCTGTACCTACTAAAGTTGACAGAGCATCACAAGCAGCTTTGTAACCATCTTTTTTGGTACCCTTGAATCCTTCAGCCATTACAGGTATTACATCAATACCTTGTTCTCTTGATACTTCGCGACATATAGCGTCTACATCATCTCCAATAACGCCAACAATACATGTAGAGTATACAAAAGCAGCTTTGGGCTTATAAGCTTCAATTAATTCTGTTAAGGCTTTTTTAAGTTTTGGTTCACCACCAAATACTACATCTTTTTCTCTCAGATCGGTTGAGAAACTCAGGCGGTGTAATTGAGGTCCTGATGACATTGCTCCACGAATATCCCAGGTGTAGGCCGCACACCCAATAGGTCCATGAATTAAATGTAAAGCATCAGCAATGGGGTAAAGAACTACCCTCGATCCACAGAAAACACATGCTCTTTGGCTAACACTTCCTGCTAAACTTTTCTTTTCGCAGGCAAGGTCATGTTTCGAGCTTCCTATGGTATGAATTTGATTATTTCTTTCTTTTATTAACCTTTCCATCGTCGTCATTTTTTATAGGTTAATTTTCTTTTTTAAAACCGGTGAAGCAGCCCTTTTGAAACGTCAAGAGTAAATGGTGTAAAAATGCATTACAAAGGTCAATCAATAATAGAGAGAATAATAAAGCAGACGTATGTCAAAAATTATAGGCTATCTTCTATCCGGTATTTTTTATTCAAACAATCTTTTTTGTTTGATGAATAATGATTGAGAAGAAAGGAAACAGGAGAAAGAATATTTAAAACTGGAATGTGTCATAAAAGGTAGAGAAAAACTTCTCCTGCTCCTTCTCATCAATGCATTATTAGTATTAGGCTCAAAATTGCAATTACATAACCAATTCTACTTTTTCGTCTGGACAAGTAGCATCCTGGTAATCCATTATTGCACTTAGCATCTTCTCAACAATACGAACACCTCCCATGTAACCAACAGTAGGGAAATAACTATGTCCGATGCGGTCAAGAATAGGGAATCCCATTCTTACAAAAGGAACATTCTCATCGCGAGCAATATACTTACCATATGTATTACCCATTAACAAATCAACTCCCTCTTCTTTAATCCATTGATGCATCAAGAACATATCAGCTTGAGGTCCATTCTTGAATTTAGCTTCAGGACAACGCTCGCTTAACAAAGCACTCATGCGTTTCTCGAATTTCTTACCTGGAGTACCTGATACAATGTAAACAGGTTTCATATCCATATCTAATAAGAATTCAGTTAAAGGAATTAATTGATCAGGATCACCCCAAAGAGCAACACGCTTACCATAAAGGTATTGGTGCATATCAGTAATTAAATCCATCAATTTACCACGTTCGTCGCTGATTGATTCAGGTACAGCAACCCCAGCTACTTTTGCCAATGTTTGGATGAAACGGTCAGTTGCTTTAATTCCAATTGGTAGATCTTCTTGAGTAAAAGCTACTTTGCAGTTGTTATCTAAAGCAACAGCTGCTTTGTTAGTTGCCCACTCACCTAAAGCTACGGTATGAAGGCTATCACCCATACTAACCATTTCAGGAATAGTAGTACCACCTTTTGGATACATTGCATATTTTCCTGTCATAGGAGTGTCAAGAACATCTGATGTATCAGGAAGTAGTACATTGTTTACTTTCATTAAGCCCATGATACGCTTTAGCTCTTTCATATCTGAAGGCTCAACCCAACCAGACAATAAATTGATTTGATTAATCAGCTTGTCGGTTTTTGTAGGGAAATATTTTACAATACCTTCCAACATGTTAGCATAACCCGTAACATGACTACCTACATAACTAGGTGTTGGAGCCTGAATAACGTGCTTTCCTTCAGGAATTTTACCATCAGTCTTAGCTTTCATTACAATCTGTCCCAAGTCATCTCCGATTGTTTCTGATAAACATGTTGAATGAACAGCGATAATATCTGGCTCGTATATTTGGAAGATATTACCAATTGCTTGCAACAGGTTACTTTGTCCACCAAATACTGAAGAACCTTCGGTAAATGAACTGGTAGCAGCCATTACCGGCTCTTTATAGTGACGTGTTAAAGCACTACGGTGGTACGAACAACATCCTTGAGATCCGTGACTATGAGGTAAACATCCGTGAATACCAAGCGATGCGTACATTGCTCCTACCGGCTGACAAGTTTTTGCCGGGTTTACGGTTAGAGCTTTTCTTTCTTTTACTTTATCTGTTGTATGACGTAATAACATAATTAATCCTCCTATCCGTTATAAGCAAAACTTCCTACAATCTCTGGTTCTGATTTCCATGGGGCATCAACCAATTTCCAAATATCGGTACCTAACATACGTTCCATTTCTTTATAGAAATTTACAGCACCTTCGAAACCTGCATATGGGCCACCATAATCGTATGAGTGTAACTGTTTCAACGGCACACCATACTTTTGAACCACATATTTTTCTTTAATACCGGCACAGAACATATCTGGCTTATAGAATTCGATTAGTTTTTCAGTTTCCCAGTGGTTAACATCATCAATTACCAATGAATTTGAACTCATTTCTGGCATCATTCCAACATAATCGCTGAACTCCATACCTTTTGCCATTCTTGCTTCTTTCTTCTCTTGTAAATCGTCGCGGAAAAGCTTTTCATCTTTGGTAACCGTAATCTCTTCGATATTACGTGTATCAGCATCAATTTTGATATTCGGAATAACATGGCGTCCTTCGTAATCATCACGGTGAGCAAACTCATAACCAGCTGATACTGTAGTAACACCAAGTTCTTTGAATAGATCCTGATAGTGGTGAGCACGTGACCCTCCTACAAACATCATTGCTAATTTACCTTCTGTTTTTGGCTTCACTATTTCACGCACAGTCTCTACTTTAGCCATTTCGCGAGCAATAATTTCTTCAACTTTAGCAGTTAATTCAGCATCATCGAAAAACTCAGCAATTTTGCGAAGTGATTTAGCGGTACCTTCAGCACTAATGAAGTTAACTTTGAACCATGGAATACCGTATTTCTCTTCCATCATTTCTGCAATATAGTTGATGGAACGGTGACACATTACAACATTCAAATCAGCTGTATGACAGTACTCCATACTCTTAACTGTTGAGTTACCTGAAAAGGTTGACAATAACTCGATACCTGCTTCTTCGAACAAACGTTCTAATTCAAAAGCATCACCTCCGATATTATATTCACCCAATAAGTTAATTTGGTATTTCGTTTTTCTTTCGCGATCATTTAAACCAACTACATGTTTCATGATTTGGTTATTAGCAATATGGTGACCAGCTGACTGCGATACTCCACGATAACCCTCACAAGAAAAACCAAAGATGTTGATTCCTAATTCAGCTTTCATATCGCGAGCTACAGCATGTACATCATCACCGATCAAACCTACCGGACAAGTTGAAAAAATACCAATTGCTTTAGGGTTGAAAAGTTCCATAGCTTCGCGGATGGCATCTTTTAATTTAGCTTCTCCTCCGAATACGATGTTCTCATCTTGCATATCAGTCGAAAAGGCATACATCATGAAGTTATCCTCTCCTTCAGCTGGACGAGTTTGGTTCCGTCGTGTTAACCATGCGTAGAAACTACATCCGATTGGACCATGAACCAAGTTAATAATGTCTCGAGTTGGTCCTAATACTACCCCTTTACATCCTGCGTAAGTACATCCACGTTGAGTAATAATACCAGGAATGGTACGAACGTTAGCCTGAATCTCTTGGCCTTGACCCGGTTCGTTTATTACCATCGCTTTTTTACGTTTCTTAGCGATTTTAGTAGGATATTTTGCCATTATCTCTTCCATCAATCCTGATGGATCTGGCAAACCGTTTGTGATATCTTTCTTTTTTACCATTGCACTCTTTTTTTAAATGTCTAAGACTGAATCTCCGCTTTCGCCGGTTCTAACTCTGATGGCTTCGCCTATTGGGAGAACGAATATTTTGCCATCACCTGGACCCGGTGTTTGATTAGCTTCAATAATTGTTTCAACACATGTTTCCACTTTTCCAGATGGTACAATTATTTGTATTACCCTTTGTGGACGCAATCGCGGTTCTTTACCCAGAAGTTCAAGTGCTTCAGGAGTATCATTTTTAGCTCCTTCTATTACTTTAGCATCCCATAAGCCTTTTCCTCTACCAAAAACTTTACCTGTTGCAGTCATTGAAGTGATACCTGCATCTCTTAAAGCTCTTTTGGTTTCGTTCATCTTATCGATGCGAATTATGGCCATTACACATTTCATATGCTTAATTTTTTAATGGTCATATGAAACTTACCGAAATCAGTACAATCTTTATTTGTTAA
This sequence comes from uncultured Carboxylicivirga sp., assembly GCF_963668385.1. Lineage (GTDB taxonomy): Bacteria > Bacteroidota > Bacteroidia > Bacteroidales > Marinilabiliaceae > Carboxylicivirga. The sequence continues at coordinate 4,370,957 of NZ_OY764327.1, read as the reverse complement.
AGAGGAATGGTACCCAGTACCTTTTTCGGTTAGTTACATAAGATTCAGGTTAGTGATTAAAGTTCCTTAGTACCTCTACTGATAGTGTATGATTCGTCGACTGGCGAAATAAATATTTTACCGTCTCCAAAAGCACCTTTAGGTTCAGTGCGGGCAGCTTCCATAATGGTTGTTACAGCAAAGTCTTTATCTTCGTCTTTAACTACCATCAATAACATTTCTTTTGGAAGCTCATCATAAGTAACATCACCAATTTTGATTCCTCGCTGCTTACCACGACCAACAACTGGCATTTTAGTAACAGCTATGTAACCGGCTTCGAATAGAGCTTTTAATACTTTACTTGTTTTTTCTGGGCGAACGATCGCTTTTATCATTAACATAGTCGATTCTTTTAGAAAGTTAATTTGTCTGAGTTTAATACATTCTTTACCAAGCTTGAAAGCGGTAACTAGTTAGCAATACCGAAATCAATCAATAATTTTTCAAGCTCTTCAATTTCCAATGGATCTGGAATCACAAACATTTCATTTGAATCGATTGCTTTTGCTAAAGCACGGTACTCATTTGCTTGTGGGTGTTCTGGGGCAAACTCAATAACAGTCTTTCTGTTGATCTCAGCTTGTTGAACCATGTTATCACGAGGTACAAAGTGAATCATTTGAGTTCCAATTTGTTTTGCTAATTGCTCAATCATTTCTCTTTCGTTATCTACCTTACGTGAGTTACAAATTAAACCACCTAAGCGAACAGTACCTGCTTGCGCATATTTTTTAATACCTTTACAAATATTGTTGGCTGCATACATTGCCATCATTTCACCAGATACCACAATGTAAATTTCTTCTGCTTTTCCATCACGTATTGGCATCGCGAATCCACCACATACAACATCACCTAATACATCGTAGAAAGTATACTCAGTTTGATATTTTTCATCCCAAGCACCTAATTGTTCCAATAGGTTGATAGAAGTAATGATACCACGACCAGCACATCCTACTCCTGGTTCTGGACCGCCTGATTCAACACAACGAACTTCGCCATATCCTCTTTTTACAACATCATCTAATTCTACATCTTCACCTTCTTCGCGAAGAGTATCTAATACAGTTTTTTGAGCTAAGCCTCCAAGTAATAAACGAGTTGAATCTGCTTTAGGGTCACATCCAACAACCATTACATTTTTACCTAATTCTACAAGACCTGCTACTGTGTTTTGAGTAGTGGTAGATTTACCAATTCCTCCTTTTCCGTAAATTGCAACTTTTCTCATGACTCTTAATTTTAATGGTTATTATCTGCTTTCCCTTAAAGCACACAATGTGCCAATGACAAAAGTCATGGTTTATTAATTGATTCAAAAACACACCTAACTCACTGATATACTGAAGGTATAATTTTTTTAAATAAATTTTAAGAATTTTGGCACAGCCTCTATTTCCTACATTAATGTAGAATATCACGAAAATGATGACATTTATAGCATTTCAGCATCATTTCGTTGTATAAGTGCAACTTAGAATAACAATCTATTAGTTATCCTCACATTTTTGTTACATTTTATGTAAAAAAGATGACATTTCTTATGCATCTTGTTAAAGAAAAATAAAACTTAAAAACATCTCTTACAATCAGCATAAAACAAGAGTTTGTGGCATAAATATTGTTTTCGAACGCAAACTCAAATAAAAATTAAAGCATGTCAACAAAAACTTATATCTACAAAAGAATACTTTGCATCGGCACTATTCTATTATATTTCAATACCATAAAATCTCAACAAGACTCAATTACATCAACTTCTTCTCAACAATATCCGGGGTTAGGTAAAGCTGCTTCAGGCATCTTCTTTTCAGAAAAACCTTGGTCAGTAAGTGGATTTGGAGAAATTAACGGAGTTGGTTACAATTATTCACCCCCTAAAAGTGAATTGGGTGATCTTGAATTATACTATACATCTTTATATAGATTAGCCACTTTTTTTGGTTATCGCTTTACGGATAAGTTTATTTTCAATTCCGAAATTCAGGTAGAATATCTTACTGATGGAAACGAAGGCCATGCTGAACTTAACTTTGAGTTATTCTTTGATTATCGCTTCAACAAAGCTTTTAATATGAGAGCTGGATTTCAGCCCATATCAATTGGGTATATAAATAGCAATGATGAGCCTTTATTATTTTATTCGGTAAACAGGCCAGAAGTTGAGCGTATTATCATACCAACAACCTGGATAGAATTAGGGATTGGAGCATATGGACAAATTACACCTAAATTAAACTACTTTATTAATGTAGTTACCGGACTTGATGGTAAAGACTTTACCAGTTCTACTTGGATTAGAAGTGGTAGAGATGCTTTTGATTTCAGATCACTTGGTATTTCTCCCCAATTGATATACACCCCTATTAATAATTTGGATATTAGTGTTTCTGGTTATTTTGGATATAACAAGCCCAATTCATATACATTAAATGGTAATAATTACGATGTTAATTCTAAGATATCAGTTTATAGTGGATACTTAAGATATAATCCAAAGAACTTTCGTTTTCTAATGGTAGGTACTTATGGTAAATTAACAGACACCGAAGGAATTTATCATCTTACAAAAGATGTAAACGGAAATGGTCAGGTACTGGGTGAAGAAGTATATGGTGGATATTTTGAAGCGGGTGTAGACATTTTACATTGGCTATGGCCTCAGCGCAATGGCAAGCACAATAAACTATATAATACCAGAGAAATGAAGCTACCTCTATTTATAAGAGCTGAGCATTTAAATACACACGGTAAAGTAGCTGAATCGTTAAATAATTTTGACAGAGTGCAGAGCTATCTGAATATTTTAGCTATTGGAATGAATTTTAATTTATCACAGCATATTGTGACCAAAGTTAATTATCAAATCAGAAAGGATTTAACCCCTGATCAGTTCAAAATGGAATCGGGAAATATTATTGAATTTGGTTTAGGCTTTGAATTTTAGCGTTATTAAATTAACTCTATATATCACATCTCTTCTTGCCTCTTTGCAAGAGGAGATGTGTTTTAATATGTATACCAGCGCAGATAAAAACAACTATCAACTACTAATGGATGTTTTCATTTTGTATTCAATTTTTATTGTTCCTCTAAAGGTTTTAAGCATTCACAATGTTTCTTTTATTTTTATTAGGTAACATTAGTACCCACATATTGATTTTATAGACCATTGTTTATATGCAACTCCTCTGGAATTGTTCTTAAAAAGCTTGTTATACAAACTATCGTGATTTAACTTCTCTGAAGTAGATAGGCTTATTAGTTTTTACTACCAAATCCTGAGTAGCTGAATCTTTAAAATTAAATTACCGGGTAACAATGATTAAATAACTAAAACCTTATTCAATTATCCAATTAACAGCAGCATCTACAGTTGAAAATGGTTTAATTTTAAGCTTGGATTCTTTTTCTTCTCCTAAAGCTGGATAAATAACCGTTTTAGGTTTATTACAAACAACTGCCAGTTTAATATAGTAGAAACATTCATCTTTATTTAAGTATCCCATTAGTAATTTGAACGAATCCATATTCAAGTTTAAATCACAGTTCGAAAGATTATTAATTACTCCTTTCAAACTTTTATTTAATAAATGATTATTCTTTAGGTTTTCCCATGAACCAATAATTTCATCAATTCCAACCTTATCATTAAAATCCCGAATAAGAATGGCTTCTGGAAATTGCGGATGTCTTTTATACAAAATTGCCATTATAATAGTTTTAGGTTATGTGGTTAAAAACATTGATCTACAACTAACAATAATTTACAATTGTTTGAAGCATCTGTCAACCTCTTAACCAAACAAAGGTAAATTCATCAACCTGAAATTAGAAGAAAACCATTAAACCATCCAAATTAAATACACATTATACTCGTAATCATTAACAATTATTATAATTCAAACACAATTAACAACTAAATATGGCACATATATTGGAATATAATGACTGATTTTTTTTCATAGATTTGGGTTAGGTTAATAAAAAAGGATGATCAAAAAGTTGATCATCCTTTTTTTAATTATAAATATCTGAATTACAATTTTATTTTCCTCTCAATAATTCTCACGACTGCTTTTGCCCAATTATCATCTGCATTTAAGCTTTTGGTGAATGCAAATTGTGCTCCCCCATTTTCTATGAATAATTCCTTATACTGCTCTCCAATTTCCAATGTAGTTTCTAAACAATCTGCAACAAACGAGGGTGATACAACCAATAAATTTCTAACTCCATTTTTTGCCAATTGCACTATACTATTATCTGTATATGGTTGTATCCATGGTGTTTTACCTAATCTGCTCTGAAAGCTAGTTGAATAAACTTCACTTGATAAACCAGCTTTATTCGCAATTAGCTTGGTTGTATTATAACATGCCGATCGATAACAATACCGGTGAACAACGTTTAATTTATGACAAGAACATTCAGGATAAGAACACAAGTTATCGTTCTGTTTTTGAACTCTTTGAAGATGTCGCTCTGGAATTCCGTGATAACTAAATAAAATATGATCAGGCTTATGGTTATTCACATCATCAATAACTTTTTGAGTAAATGAATTAATGTAGTTTTCGTTATCATGATAATCATTTATAAAGTTAATGGATGGGATTACCTCCCAATTCTTAGTAATATCCATTACTTTTTGTGCTACAGATCCAACAGTTGCTGATGCATATTGAGGAAAAAGAGGAAATACAATAATTCGATCTACAGCCTCTCTCTTGAGTATATCTAAGGCTGTTTCAATTGATGGATTTTTGTATCGCATTCCAAGAACAACAATGGCATCTTTGTTCTCTTCATTTACTATGCTTTGAACTTTATCTACTAGTTCTTCTCCATATACCTTAAGCGGTGACCCATTAGTTAACCAAAGCTTTTTATATTCTTTTGATACTTTCTTTGATCTAAAAGGAGCTATAATACCGTTTACTAATAAAAATCGCTTCCAATATGATATATCAATCACACGTCCATCCATTAGAAATTCGGATAGGTATTTCTTTACATCTTTTTTATTGTAGCTATCGGGTGTACCTAAATTTACAATTAATATTCCTGTTTTACTCATTGATTAATTATCTGATAAACCTTAAAACAGCCATCATTTTTATTTGTTTAACGTTATCAAAGATAATTTATACATCTAAATAGTACTTAATCCTTCCATTTATTTCTGTTGGTATTGCTAGTTGTGCTAATCATAGAAATCAGATCACACTACATAATTAACTCAAATCCGTTATCTAAACATTATAAACTAACTTTCATTTTACAGAATCATACATTACATAAAACAATGAATTTGCACTTCTACTTACAAACAGTCTATTTTTTCGCACCTTGAAATTTATATTTATTATAAATAAAGTGTTTTTACTTCCATTTAGAACGATAGTATAATGAATAATTTATATTTTTGAAACACAGATCTTGGAATAAAAAACAACTACTACTAATTCTATGGAGTTTAAATGCAGAAAAGTTGGTGATGAATGTTATGGTTTTAAAGAGATAGCTCTTCTTTTTGATATAAGTCAGCGATTGCTTGAAAGCAAGGAATTGAACAACGACCTAACGCCCATAATGGCATCATTAGTTCGTTACTTAGATGCGGAAAGAAGTTTTGTAACTATACTAAATAGACAAAACAGACAAATTTTAATTAATTCAGCCTATGGATTAAGTGAATCTCAGCAAGCAAGAGGCAAATACAACTTAGGCGAAGGTATTATTGGTAAAGTAATAGAATTAGCTAAACCAGTTGTTATTCCGGAGATTTCTAAATCGAAACTATTTGTAAATAAAACCAGAGCCGAATTAACCAAAGACGGCCATGAATTAACTTATATATGTGTTCCTCTGTTATTGGATAACGTAGTATCAGGAGCATTAAGCGTTGTGCGAACCTATAATCCGAAAATTGAAAGTAGTGAAGACATTCGCCTCTTAAGCATTATTGGTTCAATGATTGCTAAAACAGCTAGTTATAAACAAGAAAAACTAGAGGAACTTGAACGTCTGCGAGAAGAAAACAGAAATCTCCAAAGTCAGATAAACGATACAAAACGGCATAATATCATTGGTAACTCCGTTAAAATGACTGATTTATTTGCCCTTGTTAATCGTGTGGCTCAAACAAACAGTACCGTTTTACTTCGTGGAGAAAGCGGAATTGGTAAGGAACTTTTTGCCGAAGCTATTCATAACAATAGCAACAGAGCTAAAAAGGCTCTTATTAAGGTTAATTGTTCAGCATTGCCAGAATCCTTAATTGAAAGTGAACTATTTGGTCATGAAAAAGGAGCTTTTACGGGAGCCGATCAACAACGAAAAGGAAGATTTGAATTAGCTCATGGAGGAACAATATTTCTTGATGAAATTGGAGATCTTCCTCTACCTACTCAGGTTAAATTGTTACGAGTTATTCAAGAAAGGGAATTTGAACGAATAGGAGGAACAGAAACAATTAAATCCGACGTACGAATAGTTGCTGCTACCAATCGTAATTTAGAAGAACAGATTGAAAAAGGAGAATACCGAGAAGATTTATATTACAGAATTAACGTGTTCCCCATTTTTATTCCACCATTACGCGAACGTAGAGATGATATTCCAATTTTGGTCGATCATTTCATAGATAAATTCAATAAAAAAAATAATCGTAAGATAAAAAGAATAACCACATCAGCTATTAATATGCTAATGGTTCATCGCTGGCCAGGTAACGTTCGCGAATTAGAAAATGTTATTGAAAGAGCTTGTATTATGTGTAAAGATGATGTAATTCATAGTTATGACTTACCTCCTACATTACAAACTGCAGAATCAACAAACACTAGCTTAGAGGGTGGCATGGTACCAATTATTGAACAAGTAGAAACACAATTAATTAGGGATGCTCTTACCACAACCAAAGGTAATATAACTAAGGCTGCTGAAGTTTTAAAAATTACTGAAAGAATGTTGGGTACTCGTATTAAAAAATACGAAATTGACGCCTGGAGGTTTAAGGTATAATAAATAACTAATGAACAAGTTAAGCTCTGAAATAATTGATCTTTCAAAAGCGGAACATCAAGAGGCTTTATTTATATTGATGGATGCATACATGAGAGATCCTATGGGATCAGGCAAACCATTAAGCAAGGAGTTATTTGAACAAATGAAAGAGGGCTTAGCAAAAACAAATAATTATGCTGGCATCCTACTAAAGGAAGGAAATGAATACATAGGTTTAGCAAATTGTTTTTATGCCTTTTCTACTTTTAAAGCAGCACCCATACTAAATATTCACGATTTTATTGTACTACCTTCTTCGCGTGGTAAGGGGTATGGCCATAAACTAATGAAAGCTGTTAAGCAAGTAGCAATAGCTAATAACTGTTGCAAAATTACACTTGAAGTTAGATCAGATAATCCTGTAGCCCAAAATTTATATAGAAGCGAAGGATTTGATAAAACAAATCCCGAATATTTATTCTGGCAAACCTCTGTAAAATAAAAAACGGGCACTAAAGGCCCGTTTCTCATTTATCGTTAATTAAAATTAGTCTACAATCTCGATTAATTCAACTTCGAAAATCAAAGCTGAATAAGGAGGGATCATACCTCCAGCACCACGCTCTCCATAACCAAGGTTATAAGGAATATAAAGCATTGCTTTTCCACCTTCTTTTAATAATTGCAATCCTTCAGTCCAACCAGGAATTACTCTGTTTAATTGAAACTCAGCTGGTTCACCTCTATCAACAGAACTATCAAATTTAGTTCCATCAATTAAGGTACCTGTATAGTGTACTTTTACAGTATTAGTGGCAACAGGTGATTTACCAGTACCTTCTTCAATAATTTTATATTGTAAGCCACTTGCAGTAACCTGAACGCCTTCTTTTTTAGCATTAGCAGCTAAAAAATCTTCGCCTTCTTTTCTTTTTTCGTAAGTAATAGCATTATTAGCTTCTTCTAAAGTCAATTGAGCATTTTTGTTTAACTGCTCACGTACACCAGCTGCAACCAATTCTGGGTTAATTCCCTCAATCTTTGCTAATTGATTAGCAACTAACACACCATATCCATAGCTAGTACTGTCACTTTGAGAAGTTAAAGCAGCAGGTTGATTATTATTACCTTGCTGGCAAGCCATTGCACTAACAGCAACAGCAGCTACAACTGTTAATTTTGAAATCAGTTTATTCATTTATTTAGTTTTAATATTTCAAAGATAAATAAATACTTTATTGAACCTATAGCCATTTTTTTCAAAAAAAAACAGGTGCTGAAAATTCAACACCTGTTCACTATCATTAACTCACTTATTTATAGAAATTCGTATCGTACAAAAGCTTCAAAAGCCTCATATTCCGCCATTCCCAACTCGTTGTACAACTTAGCAGTTCCGCGGTTACGATCTTCGGCTCTTTGCCAAAACTCACGACTATCACCTCCTAAAAACATGGCTCCGTCTTTTTGCGATTGATGCTTAAATATCGCATTACGCTTACGCATCAACTCATCCGGACTAATTGGTACTGCCATTTCAATGTTATGGATTTCCCATTCGTGCCATGCTCCACGATACAACCAAACCCAACAATCTTTCATCCACTCTTCTTTCTTCAAAATATCGATAGCTTGGAAAATGGCATCTAAACAAACACGATGCGTTCCATGAGGATCTGATAAATCACCTGCTGCATAAATTTGATGTGGTTTAACTTTACGGATCATATCCACAATAATTTTCACATCTTCTTTGCCAATAGGCTTCTTCTCTACTCCACCTGTTTCGTAAAATGGTAAATTTAAAAAGTTTACATTTTCACTTTTCACATTTGCATATCTACATCCGGCTTTTGCCTCCCCAACCCTGATCAATGTTTTAACCCTTCTAATTTCAGGTAAATCAATTTGATCGTGTTTTTTATTTGCAATAAACTTTCTTATTTTATCATGCTCTGCTTTTAACTCTTTCGATTCAATTTTTAAATCGTCGGTATACTCATCAATAAAGTCAATATAACGAAGTACATCGTCATCTGATACAGCAAGGTTACCCGATACCTGATAGGCTAAATTCACATCATGCCCCTGATCAACCAAACGAAGCATTGTTCCCCCCATCGAAATTACATCATCATCAGGGTGTGGACTAAAAATAATGACACGTTTCTTTTCTGGTGATTTTCTCTCTGGTCGATTAGAATCATCTGCATTAGGTTTACCACCAGGCCATCCAGTAATGGTTTTCTGCAATTCATTAAAAATCTTAATATTAATCTGATAGGCCGATCCCTTTTCTGCAAGAATATCGCCCATACCATTATCATTGTAATCACGATCAGTTAGTTTCAAAATTGGTTTCTTAACCTTTTGACATAACCAAACCACGGCTTTTTTCACCATGCGATCGTTCCAAATAACACTATCAATCAACCATGGTGTTTTAACTCGAGTGAGTTCATCAGCTGATGCTTCGTCTACAATAACATGACAATTTTCGTGACTTTGTAAAAACGAAGATGGAACTTCTTCTGTAATATTTCCTTCAACTGTTTTTTTGATAATCCCAGCTTTTCCTTCACCCCAGGCAAGTAAACGAATACGTTTAGCTTTAAATATGGTTGCAACACCCATGGTAATAGCTTTACGCGGCACATTATCTTTACCAAAAAAATCAGATGCTGCTACAGTACGGGTAATATCATCAAGCGATACAATACGAGTTAACGAATTACGAGAAGAACCGGGTTCATTTAAGCCAATATGCCCCGTTCCTCCAATACCCAGAATTTGCATATCAATTCCTTCAACTTTGTCGATCTCTTCTTCAAATTTACGACAGAAATCATATATTTTTTCTTGTGGAAGGGTTGAATCTAACTCAAATATATTTTCTTTTGGAATGTCAATTTTATCAAAAAACTTCTCTTTGATATTACGGCTAAAACTTTGCAATGCATTAGGAGCAATAGGATAATACTCCATCACATTAAAAACAATCACATTTTTAAAGCTTAAACCTTCTTTTTTGTGCATCGTAACCAACTCGTCGTACACCTCGCTTGGTGCTGAACCAACAGCTAACCCTAACACACACTTTTTACCTTCTAGTTCTTTGATTTTAATGATCGATGCTATTTCTGATGCAACAGCCTTAGAACCTTCGGTAGAAGACTTATAAATTTTTGTTGCAATCTTTTCGTGCTTGGTAATTAATGATCTTAAGTACGGATCATCGTGGTAGCCTTCATTTTTAAACTTTCCGGCTGGCGAAATTTTTTGGTTAAATTTTTCTATCATAACAATATGAAGTTAATGCGACTGTGCTATTTTGATAGAAGCAAAATTATAATTTAAATTGATTAAAAATAACAATAAACAAAGAAAATGTAACCTTTTAACTATTTTTAATAAGCTTTCGAAAGCTTTCGTTTAATTGTTATTTTACAATAAAATCCATCTCATCAACTCAACACAATACCAGTAAGCCATAGATAAAGTGTAAGTTACAATAACAAACAGCTAAATACAACATCAAATCTCTACAACAAACTACTATTATTCGCTTACCGATTGGTAAATTACATCCTGAATATTAGTTCGTACATTATGCACTATTAGCTTCTTATTATACGAGTGTGGATGTATTCTATTAGATAGAAAAATATAAACCAACTCGTATTTAGGATCCATCCATACCATTGTACCAGTATAGCCTGTATGTCCATATGACGATGGCGATACCAATAATGAAGACGGGCTAATCTTTTCAGGATCTGTTTCAGGTTTATCTACACCTAACCCCCTCCTATTTACCGAATCCTGTTTTGAAGTAAAATAATCAATAGTTTCGGGATTGAAAAAGGTTAATCCACCATAACTGCCTTTATTTAATAACATCTGACAAACCTTTGCCAAATCACCTGCATTGGCAAATATCCCTGCATTGGCAGCAACGCCTCCCAACATAGCAGCTCCTTGATCATGAACATATCCATCGAGTAGTTCCTTTCGAAACGATTTATCATTTTCTGTCGGCACAATCTCATCCTTATCATATTTACTCAATGGATTATACAATACTTTATCAGCTCCAAGCTTTTGTGTATAATATTTATAATAATATTGATCAAGAGGTATATTTAATTTTTCATGCAATATTAAATGTAGAATATCGTATCCTATATCGCTATACAAATAATTCTTATTCTTGCGTAATTCAGAAGTGTATACCATTGCTTTCATCGTATCGATAAAAGTTTTATTCATATACATGTTACTACTTACTCTTATACTAAAAACAGAATCTGAATTGCTCCGAAAAACATCTTTTCGATACTTAGCATATCGATTTTGATAATACCAATTATCAAGCTTGATGTTATAGATGGCTGAATAACGGCTACTGTGTAAAGATTTTCCGCTTAACGATTCCTGATCAATTGCATGTGTATAAAAGGGAATAAAACTTCGCAAGCCTGCTTGATGAAGTAACAGCTCTTTAATGGTTATATCTCTTTTATCTGTAGTATCTATACCGGGCAAATAATGAATAAGTGAATCATTGATATCAATTAGCTTTTTTTCATACATATCCATTACCATAGGCAGAGTTGCACACAACTTGGTAACCGAAGCTAAATCATAAAGATCATCATCTGTGGTTTTAATTCGGCGCGAATAAGTATGATACCCATACGACTGTTGCCAAATTATGGCACCTTTACGTGCAACTAATATTTGAGCACCAGGTGTTGCTTTATCCCTAATAGCTTTATTGATAATTTCGTCAATTTGATTTAATGTATCTGTATTCAAACCCACAGCTTCGGGAACAGTAAAAGCAAGTCTTGTTTTTTGTAGTTTTACACTTGCAAAACCCACATCAAGCAAATGAGATGCTTTACTATTGACACCACTTATATCAAAGGCATTAAATAAAGCCTGTGCTAATAAATCCCAATTTAATTCAGGCTCATCATTGGCAACTAATATTGCATCAAAACTGCTCAATAAAGTTGAATTAAAAAAGGATTCTCCCAGACCCTTAGTCACCAATACCTTGTTTACCTTAGCTAAATTAGGATTAGTTCGTATTTCTTCCGATATCGTAATTAACTCTTCCTGATTATCACATAAAGCAATGAAAAAGTTATAGTTTTTAGTCGTATCAAATTGAACATCCAAGTTGGATGCATAAAACCGAGCTCTATTGGAAAAATCATTATTTTTTCGAATTCGAAAATCACTAATAAGCCCGCAAATACTATCAACATAAATTATTGGGAATATCTGTTTTTTTTGATAAAGAGCTATAGTATTTCGGAAAGCAGCTAACCTCAAGCCAACTTGTTCTTGTCTATAGTGCAATAAGTTTTTGGCTATTATTGAATCATTCAATACAACACGATCAACCTTATACTTTTGTTCTATTTTTGAATCTACTTCCAATAGATTATTCTCGTAAACTCTTACTAACCGATTAAAATCAACTTCAAAATTTTCGGTATAAAAGAGTACTCCCTTATCTAGCAACTCTTCAAAAGTAAGATTCAACGAATAATTTCCATTCCAATTAAATAATTGACTTAATAGCCAATCACTTTTTCGATATGAATACCCCCCAGAATAACCCCATTCGTCATCAAAACCTCGCAATGGAATTTTCTTTTTGATTACTTTGGGAAAAGCTACCACCTGAAAGTCTTTTGAATGATATGAACTATCTGTTAGAATAGTCACCGTATTTATACCATTAGAATTATGTACCATAATTCCGTCAGCTCCCAATTGAGTTTCATATCTGAGTGTTACCTTATTCAAACTGTCGATAAACCCTGGAACGGTTATATTTGACAATAGTTCTCTTGAAGGAAAAGAGTAAACTAAATCATCTCTTAAGCCTTCTCGTAAATCAATTATATAGCGACTATTTTCTCTCTGATTTTGCTTCTTAAATTTGGTTTTATCATTCGTCAATATATATCCTGGTCTATACTCAGAATTAGCATTAACTCTATCAACTGAAACTACAAATAATGAAGCAATTTTTTGTTTGTAATTGATATTCAATGAATCACTATTTGCCAACAATGTAAATGTATGATTCAATAACAAAAATGCTAATAAAAAAATCCTTCTAGTCATAATCCTTCCTGTTTCAGCATGTCGAAATAAGCGAAAACTCAAGGATCATCAAAAAATTTCATCAACAATATTAGCAGCTTTATCACACCTCTTTTATCAGTGTTGCATATTATTTAATAAGGTTTTTGGATAAAAAAGAATACTTTTTGTAAATTGAAGAGACTTTTTTAGGTAGATTATCTCCTATTAAAGAAAAACATCATTAATAAGACTGATTATAAATTAAGCATTTACTGAAGAACGCTTCCTATATATGTATTTTTCTATATATATTTACATTCATACCTTTATATATTTAGATCACTATGGTAAGAGTCACTACATTTATTGTACTTGCAACTGTTTTAATACTTTTATCAGTAAATCTTCTTCACAAAGATGATCCGATAAATAAGTCGCAGTACGAATTAAAGCAAAAGTACATTTTTAAACCTTCAGCGAAGGTTGATCATAGTCAGTTTGCCGAACTTCAAAACCCATTTACATCACCACAAGAAGTTACCGAAACATGTATTGGCTGTCATAATCAGCGGCACATAGAGGTAATGCATTCTAATCACTGGAATTGGGATCGAGTTGAATATGTTGAAGGTAAGGGGATTGCCAAATTGGGCAAAAAAAATGTGCTAAACAATTTCTGTATTGGAGCCAGTGGCAACGAACAAGCCTGTGCTAAATGTCATATTGGCTTTGGAATGAATGGCGATACTTTTGACTTTACTAATGCCCGAAATGTGGATTGCATGGTATGCCACGATAGAAGTGAAGCCTATATTAAAGGAGCATCTATGGCCGGATATCCCGATAGAAACGTAAACCTTACTCAGGTAGCACAGCATGTTGGTCGGCCTGATAAAATAAACTGTGGGGCCTGTCATTTTTATAGCGGAGGTGGCAACAATGTAAAACATGGCGATTTAGAAGAGTCTTTATTATCATGCACCCGCGAAACAGATGTTCACATGGCCAGCAATGGTATTAATCTTTCGTGTGTTGATTGTCATACCGCTGAAAATCACAATATCAAGGGACGCCTTTATTCTGTTTCATCTACCAATACAAACCGTTTAGAATGCACCGAATGCCATACAACCAAACCGCACCTCGATGATTTATTAAACCGACATTTTTCAAAAGTATCCTGTCAAACATGTCATATACCGGTTTATGCAAAAGAAAATGCTACCAAAATGAATTGGTATTGGTCTGAGGCAGGTAAACTCGATAAAGATGGTAAACCTTACCACGAAGAAGATAGTTTGGGTAATCATTCCTATATGTCAATAAAAGGAAGTTTTGTGTGGAAAAAGGATGTACAACCCGATTACTATTGGTTCAATGGTAAAGCCAAGCATTTAGCATTGGGTGATAAAGTTTCGGTATTTCCAGTGCAAGTAAACACTCTTCTGGGAAGCGCTGATGATCCGCATTCAAAAATCTACCCAATAAAAGTGCATCGGGGGGATCAAATTTATGATCCGAATACTAAAATGCTAATTCAACCTCGATTATATGCCGAAAATAAAGGAGACAGTGCTTTTTGGGAAGATTTTGACTGGGCATTGGCTGCCGAGGCCGGAATGAAAGATGTTGGTTTACCATTTAGCGGAGAATACACCTTTGTTGAAACCGAAATGTATTGGCCGGTCAATCATATGGTATCGCCCAAAGGTCAGGCCCTATCATGTAACGAATGCCACACCAGTGATAATGGCAGATTGGCCAGTATTGATGGAATTTATATTCCTGGCCGTGATAGAAATCGTTGGATCGATCTATTTGGTCACTTATTATTAATTGGCTCACTAACAGGAGTTGGCATTCATACATTGGCCCGAATTGTAACATATAAATCAGGAAAATAATCCCAAAACAACTCATTATGAGTAAAGTATATATATATAAGAAATTCGAAAGATTCTGGCATTGGAGCCAGGCTGCTTTAATCTTTTTCCTAGCTATCACTGGATTCGAGGTTCATGATTCATATTCATTATTTGGATTTGAAAATGCAGTAATATACCATAGAGTTGCTTCCTATCTTTTATTAGGACTAATTGCGTTTTCGATCTTTTGGCATTTTACTACGGGCGAATGGCGACAGTACATTCCAACAATCTCTAAATTGAAAGCCCAAATTCAATACTATACCCTAGGTATGTTTAAAGGTGAGCCTCATCCAACCATTAAATCACCTCGAAAAAAACTTAATGCATTGCAAGCTATGGTTTATCTGGGATTTAAGCTGGTAATGGTTCCCATTGTTATTTTATCCGGTTTACTGTATCTGTATTATAAAACCTTTGATGCCAACGATACCATTATCATCAGTAACATTCCGTTGGATATAATTGCATGGACACATACTTTAGGTGCATTTCTTTTAATGTCATTTGTAATTGTACATGTATATATGACTACGACTGGGCACACTCCCACTTCCAATATCAAAGGGATGCTTACCGGATGGGAAATGATGGAAGAGAAACCTGAACAAGATAACAAAACTACAAACACAGAAAAAAACGGATAAAATGAGAGAAGAACCTAAAAAGTACATGAATCCTTATTTGGCCGGATTTATACTCGGATTCGTTCTGTTAGCAACCATATACATTACAGGTCGTGGACTTGGTGCTAGTGGTGCTTTAAAAAGTGTCGTAATGGAAACTGTAAATGACATTGCCCCCTCGCACGCTGAAAATACAGCTTATTATAAAAACTATAATGATTCTCATCCCGAAGGTCCATTAAAAAGCTGGTTGGTTTTCGAAGCCATAGGTTTGATTATAGGAGCTTTTGTTTCTGGATTGATATCTAACAGGGTAGCCTTAAAGTTAGAAAGAGGACCTAATGTTGGAAAATCAACAAGAATAGCAGCAGCCATTTTCGGAGGTGCATTGTTTGGTTTTGGTAGCCAACTAGCTCGCGGATGCACAAGTGGTGCCGCACTAAGCGGAATGGCAGTTATGTCGTTTGGAGGAATTATTACCATGTTTTCCATCTTTGGAATGGCATATGGAGTAGCCTTCTTCTTCAGAAAATTATGGATTAATAAATAAGACTATCATGGGACCATTAGTACCAAATATTATAAGTAGCGATTTTAGTTTAATCATTGCCCTATTTCTGGGTTTTGGTTTTGGCTTCTCACTCGAGCAGGCTGGTTTTGGATCAACACGTAAACTGGTAGGCTTATTTTATGGTTACGACTTTACTGTACTTAAAGTGTTTTTTACTGCAGGTGTTACAGCCATGGTGGGCGTTGTTTTATTAAATCACTTAGGACTTCTTAATGTTGATATTATTTACATTAATCCTACTTTCTTATATGCTGCCCTTATTGGAGGAGGTATTATGGGCATTGGATTTATTGTAGGAGGATTTTGTCCGGGTACAAGCATTTGTGCCGCTGCAACTGGTAAAATTGATGGAATGACTTTTATCTTGGGAGCTTTAATTGGCGTTTTTGCATTCACCGAGTCTTTTCCACTAATCAGCTCTCTGAACACAGCCGGCAATATGGGTAATGTACTGATGTTTGAAACACTCGGTATGTCACGTGAAGTTTTTGCCCTGGTTATGATTTTTGTTGCAGTGGGAGCATTTTATGGAGTACAGAAAATTGAAGACATAGTAAACAAACGAATTCCAATACATTCAAATAAAACAGTTATTAATTACACACTCTCAGTGGGTATTGCTGTTATATTAGTAGTTATCACTATCGTTACCCCTACCCGATCAGAATTAATGCAAAATCGAATTGAGAAAATGCTTAGTAGTCATTCCATTACTATACAAACGATGGATGGAGATGAAGTCGCTAACCAGTTAATGAATCAATACTACAGATACAATGTTATTGATGTTCGCTCAAAAGAAGAATTTGAGGCATTTCATATTCCTTCAGCTATTAATATTCCATTGACTGATTTAGCAAAGCTCGAAAACAGAGCCATTTTAAGGCAAAGAGAAAAAACAAATGTATTTTATGCATCAGATATCCCAGATGCTAAACGCGCTTATTTAACTGCTGAATATTTTGGTAAAGCTGAAAACATTGCCATGACCACAACTGCGGATCAATTTAAAACCAATTATTTTGAGCTTCACGAATTATCAGAAGGTGCTTCAAAACAAGAAAAAACAACCTATCTTTTCAGATCCAATGCTGCTATCAGACTGAATGAAATTAAAGAGGCATTGTTAAAAATGGACAAACCGGTTGAAAAGAAAGTTGCGCGAGTACAAGGTGGTTGTAGTTGATCTTCTATAATTTAGAATAAACTAATTAGTAATAGTTCTGTAAAACGTCGTTGGTATTAATAAATATCAGCGGCGTTTTTCTTTGTTCAAACAGTAATTTCACATTCACAACCTAGAATACCACAATTATCAATAAATATTATTTTTAAGATTCAATCCTCATTTTTCTGACTAAAACCAGTCACAAATTCGCATATAAATAGCATTTCCTACTTATAATTTATCAAATAGGTATTTATACTAGCAGACAAAAGCCTTAGCAGGATTAGTTTTGCATTGTAATTAAAATAGTAATTACCGGAAACGATATTTAAACCATTGTCAAACGTGACTGGTAGGTTTAAATTAATAACAGGACGATAACTCTCTTACTGTTAGCAGTAAGAGAGTTTTAAAAACACATTGACCCTTCCGGTCTTTTTTTATACCCTTTTAATCATTTACTAATATATGTATTATAATGTTAATATATGTAATTAACTAAGTCCGTATATAGAGAAAATGATCACTTATTTATTAATTTTCAAACCATTAGCATGAAGAAAAAAAGGATTATACTAAGCATTCTGGCAATGCTGAGTATTCAATTATCATTTGCACAAACGGTTAACATCACCGGAACTGTAACTGATGCCAGCGACGGCGCCCCAATACCTGGAGTTTCTGTATTAGTAAAAGGAACTACTATGGGAACCGTAACCCGTATAGACGGAACATATAATTTAACTATTCCCTCTAGTGCGACAACATTGGTTTTTTCATTTATTGGAATGACTACCAATGAAGTAACAATACAAGGCGAAACAAAAGTTGATATCATAATGAAAAGTGATGCAATTGGTATGGATGAAGTTGTCGTTACCGCTCTTGGTATCAAAAGAGAAAGAAAAGCTCTTGGGTATGCTGTACAAGATGTAGAAGCTGAAGAAATTGCAAAAACTGGTAATTCTGATCTTGCTGGAGCACTACAAGGTAAAGTTGCAGGTATCAACATCACTCCTTCGAGTGGTATGCCTGGTGCATCATCAAACATCAATATCAGAGGGGCTCGTTCTTTTACCGGTAATAACTCTCCACTATATATTGTAGATGGAATGCCTATATCATCTACATCTCCATATAGTACAGGAAACAGTGTTACTGGTTCCGATATTGCCAATCGTGCATTAGATATTAACCCTGCCGATATTGAGAGTATTAATATTTTAAAAGGACAAGCTGCTGCTGCTCTTTATGGTATGAGAGCGTCAAATGGTGCAATTGTAATTACTACAAAAAGCGGCAAAGGAAATAAAGGTAAAGCTGTTGTTAACCTTTCTCACACATCAAGCTTTGATAGAGTTTCTGTATCCCCTGATTTTCAACAAACTTATGCACAAGGTAGCGGAGGTGTTTACAACCCTAATAGCTCAATGAGTTGGGGACCAAAAATTACTGACCTCCCTTATGATGCAAATTATGGTGGTGAAACGGTTAATGATTATACTAATCTTCACGGTATGCAACCCGGTAAGTTTTATGTACCTCAATTAGCACAAGCTGGACTTGA